>NZ_JBFAOG010000005.1:0-286773 GCF_040659695.1 Modestobacter sp. NPDC049651 | reverse complement strand
CGCGGCGCCCGGCCGACGGCGACCAGCCCGGCCACCAGCAGCGCCAGCGCGGCCGGCAGCAGCCAGGAGACCTGGCCGCCGATCTCGGCGGTGAACAGCCGGGAGAGACCGGTCTCGCCCCAGGTGCCGCCACCACCGGCACCGCCGCCGCCGACGCTGCCGGTCTCGTCGCCGGTCAGCCGGCCCAGGCCGTTGTAGCCCCAGATGAGCTCCCACACCGAGTTGGTCTGCGACCCGCCGATGTAGGGCCGTGACGACGCCGGCACCAGCTCGACGACCGCCACCCACCAGCCGCCGGCGACCACCAGGGCGGCGCCGGCCACCAGCAGGTCGCGGATCCGCCGGCCCAGCGAGGCGGGGGCGGCGACCAGGTACACCAGCGCGAAGCCGGGGACGACGAGCACCGCCTGCAGCGTCTTGGTGAGGAACGCGAAGCCGAGGAGCACGCCGACGCCGACCAGCCAGCGCAGCGAGGCCCGCTCCGTGGCCCGCATCGTGGCGTAGGCCGCGAGGCTCATCAGCAGCACGAGCAGCGCGTCCGGGTTGTCGAACCTGAACATCAGCGCCGCGACGGGGGTCAGCGCCATCGCCGCGCCCGCGAGCAGCCCGGCTCCGGCACCGACGACCCGGCGCACCGCCAGGTACACGACGCCGACGGTCGCGACGCCCATCAGCGCCTCGGGCACCAGCAGCGACCACGGGTTCAGCCCGAAGATGCGCGCGGAGACCTCCATGACCCACAGCGAGGCCGGCGGCTTGTCGACGGTGATCGAGTTGCCGGCGTCCGAGGAGCCGTAGAAGAACGCCTCCCAGCTCTGCGTCCCGGCCTGCACGGCGGCCGCGTAGAAGGAGTTGGACCAGCCCGACGCCCCGAGGTCCCAGAGGTAGAGCAGCCCGGTGCCGGCCAGCAGCGCCAGCAGGGCAGGACGCACCCACCCGGGGTCGCCGGCGCGGCCGCGCACCAGGCGGCGGGCCCGGGACGGCCGGGCGGGTGCGGCCGGGGGCGGGGCCCAGGTGGTGGGCGGGTTCTGGACAGTGGTCATCGGGAGGTCTCCATCGCCGGGACGGCGGGGTCAGGGACGGGGGTGGTGCGGTCGGGGCCGCGGCGGGCGCGGAACACCCAGCCGCGGAGGAGCAGGAAGCGCAGCAGCGTCGCCGCCGCGTTGGCGGCCAGCAGCAGGGCGAGCTCGGGGAGCCGGCCGGGGTGCGGGGTGGCCGCGTGCAGGGCGGCGAGCGAGCCGCTGGTCAGCAGCAAGCCGAGGGTGAAGACCACGAGCCCCTGCAGCTGGGCGCGGCCGGCGCCGGGGCCCCCGCGGATGCCGAAGGTGACCCGGCGGTTGACCGCGGTGTTGGCGACCGCGGTCACCAGCAGGGCCAGCAGGTTCGCCGGCTGGGCGCCCGTGCCCTGCCGCAGCAGGAGGAAGAGCACCAGGTAGGCCAGCGTGGAGGCGACGCCGATGACGGCGAACCGGACCAGCTGGCCGACCAGGCCCGGTGGCACGCCGGGCACCGGGTCGGTCAGCGGGCCGCGCCCCAACTGGGCCCGCAGCTCCGCGGTGGGCAGCCGGCCGCGGGCGAAGGCGCGCAGCATCCGGACGATCCCGGCGACGTCGGCCGTCGCCGTCCGGACGATGTCGACCCGGCTGTCGGGGTCGTCGACCCAGTCGACGGGGACCTCGTGGATGCGCAGCCCGCTGCGCTCGGCGAGCACCAGCAGCTCGGTGTCGAAGAACCAGCCGGTGTCCTCGACCAGCGGCAGCAGCCGGGCGGCGACGTCGGCGCGGACGGCCTTGAACCCGCACTGGGCGTCGGACAGCCGGGTGGCCAGCGTGCCGCGCAGCAGCAGGTTGTAGCCGCGGCTGATCAGCTCCCGCTTGGCGCCGCGCACCACCCGGGACGACCGGGCCAGCCGGGTGCCGATCGCCAGGTCGGAGTGGCCGCTGATCAGCGGGGCGACCAGTGGCAGCAGGGCGTCGAGGTCGGTGGACAGGTCGACGTCCATGTACACCAGCACCGGGGCGTCGCTGCCCAGCCAGGCGGTGCGCAGCGCGCGCCCGCGGCCGGCCTCGGGCAGCACGAGCACCTCGGTGCCGGGCAGCTCCGCGGCGACCCGGTGGGCGACCGCGACGGTGCCGTCGGTGCTGGCGTTCTCGGCGACGGTGATGCGGAACGGGTAGGGGAGCTGGGCGCGCAGGTGCTCGTGCAGCCGGCGGAGGCACGGCTCGAGGTCCCGCTCCTCGTTGTGGACGGGGATCACCACGTCGACCACCGGTGCGCCCGGTGAGGTCGCGGGGCGCGCGGTGGTGCTCTCGGTCAACGGCGGCATGGGGGGAGCGTCGGGCGCTCCGCTGGCGGCGTTCTCTGCCCCGGCTGCGCGCCGACTGTGAGCGTGCCGGCCCTGGCGTGGCTTCCGTCTCAGCGGACGACCGGTTGCCCGGGCCACCGGGTCGGGTAGGCCCCGGGCCATGAGAGCAGCGGGAGTGACCGAGTTCGGTGGGCCGGAGGCCCTGCACCTGATCGACGTGCCGCAGGAGCCGCTGGGCCCGGGGCAGGTGCGGGTGCAGGTGACCGCGGCGACGGTGAACCCGACCGACACCTACGCGCGCAACGGCACCTACCAGCAGCGCGACCCGGTCAAGGAGTTCCCGTACGTACCGGGCATGGACGTCGCCGGGGTGCTCGCCGAGGTCGGGGAGGGGGTGCAGCTGGACATCGCCGTCGGCGAGCACGTGATGGGCGTCGTGGTGCCCACCGGCGCGCACGGCGGCTACCGGGAGGACATCGTGCTGCCCGCCGGGTCGATCGCCCGGGTGCCGGCCGGGGCCAGCGACGTGGCGGCGTCGACGCTGCCGATGAACGGGCTCACCGCCCGGCTGGCGCTGGACCGGATGGACCTGCAGCCCGGCCAGGTGCTCGCGGTGACCGGTGCGGCCGGCGCGTTCGGTGGCTACGTCGTCCAGCTGGCCAAGGCCGCCGGGCTGACCGTCGTCGCCGACGCGTCGGAGGCCGACGAGGCGCTGGTGCGCGAGCTCGGCGCGGACGTGGTGGTGCGCCGCGGCGACGACGTGGCGCAGCGGATCCGCGAGCAGTACCCCGACGGCGTCGACGGGCTGGCCGACGGCGCGGTCCAGGACGCGAAGGTGCTGCCCGCGGTCAAGGACGGCGGTGCGGTCGCGACCGTGCGCGGCTACCAGGGCGACGGCGAGCGCGGGCTGAAGGTGCACCCGGTGCTCGTCCGCGAGTACTCCGAGCGGGCCGACGAGCTGGACGGGCTGCGCCGGGCGGTCGACGACGGCCTGCTGACCCTGCGGGTGGCGCAGACCTTCCCGGCCGCCGACGCGGCCGAGGCGCACCGCCGCCTCGAGGCCGGCGGCGTGCGCGGCCGCCTCGTGCTGACCTTCTAGCCGACCTGCGGCCGCCACCCGGACGGGGTGGCGGCCGCAGGTGGTCAGCGGGTCCGGCGGGCGGCCAGCGGCAGGTAGACGGCCAGGCCCATGAGCAGCATCGCCAGCGGCACGTGGACGACGACCGCCCCGGTGCTGCCGCCGTCGAGGGAGTACCCCAGCACCAGCTCGACGACCAGCAGCACGGCGAGCAGCAGCGTGCCGATCAGCGCCGGCCGGTTGTGCCGCATCCAGACCAGCGCCGCGACCGCGGCGAGCACGCCGAGCAGCACGGTCGTCTCACCGGCGTGCTGGTGGATCGAGACCCAGGTGCCCTGGTCGCCGGGCCGGAGGAAGAGGCCGGCCCAGAGCCCCTGCAGCAGCACGCCGAGGGAGGTCAGCCCCACCAGGGCGCTGTAGGCGGGGTGCGGTCGGGTGGTCGGGGCGGGTGCCCGTTCGGTGGAGGCCATGCCGGGAGTCTGCCCCAGCCGGTTTCCCCGGCCGCACCGTCGGGCACGACCCGCAGCGGCCGGGACCCCGGTCGCTGGCACGGCCGACGACGAGGTGGTCATGACCGATACGACGGCGTCCCCGGGCACCCGGGCGACCGAACCGCCCCGGCTCAACCACCTGCTGGTGCTCACCGCGCTGGCCTCGGCGATCTCCGGCTTCCTCTACGGCTACGACACCGGCATCGTCTCCGGCGCGCTGCTGCAGATCCGCCGCGACTTCGACACCGGCAGCGGCATGGAGCAGCTCATCGCCGCGAGCATCCTCATCGGCGCGGTCATCGGCGCGCTGGTCGGCAGCCGGCTGTCGGAGGCCTGGGGCCGGCACCGCACGATCCTGCTGATCGCCGCCGTCTTCGTCGTCGGCACGCTGGCCAGCAGCCTGGCGCCGTCCGCCGTCCTGCTCTGCGCGGCCCGGGTGGTGCTCGGCTTCGCCGTCGGCGCGGCCACCCAGACGGTGCCGATGTTCGTCGCCGAGCTGTCGCCGGCGCAGTGGCGCGGCCGGCTGGTGCTCACCTTCCAGGTGGCGATCGGCGTCGGCATCCTGGTCTCGACGATCGTGGGCGCGACCGGGGCGTTCTCCTGGCGGTGGATGGTCGGCATGGCCGCCGTGCCGGCCGCCGTCCTGTTCGCGCTGATGGTGCCGCTGCCGGAGAGCCCGCGGTGGCTGGTGAAGGTCGACCGGCTCGACGACGCCCGGAAGAACCTCGAGCGGGTGCGCACCGGTGGTGACCTGGAGGGCGAGCTGCGCGAGATCCAGGACGTCGAGGAGCAGGAGCGCACCTCGCCGACCCGCGGCTGGTCGGGCCTGCGCAAGCCGTGGGTGCGCCCGGCGCTGGTGGTGGGCTGCGGCATCGCGCTGTTCACCCAGCTCAGCGGCATCGAGATGATCATCTACTACACGCCGACGATCCTCACCGACGTCGGCTTCACCGAGCACGGGGCGCTGCTGGCCAGCGTCGCGCTGGCGGTCACCTACCTGGTGATGATGCTGGTCGGCTTCGCGATCATCGACCGGGTCGGCCGCCGGCGGCTGACGCTGGTGATGGTGCCCGGTGCTGCGACGGCGCTGTTCGTGCTGGGCCTGGTGTTCGTCATCGGCGGCGACAACGCCGACACCGCCTGGCTGCTGATCACCTGCCTGATCGTGTTCATGTTCTTCAACGCCGGCGGCCTGCAGTTGATGGGCTGGCTGACCGGCTCGGAGATCTACCCGCTGCCGGTGCGCGGTGCCGGCACGGCGGTGCAGTCGGCGGTGCTGTGGGGGAGCAACACGGTCATCACGCTGACGCTGCTCACGATGATCAACGCGATCGGCGTCGGTCCGAGCATGTGGGTGTACGCCGCGTTCAACGTGATCGCCTGGGTGTTCGTCCTCCGCCGGTTCCCGGAGATGACCGGGCTCAGCCTCGAGGACATCGAGCGGTCGCTGCGCAAGGGCGAGTTCCGGCCGGGTGAGGTGCACGCCAGCAGCGGGACCCGGGCGGCCGCCGGCGCCTGACCGTCAGCGACGCCGGCCGACCAGCACCAGGACGAGCGCCACTGCGGCCAGCGCCGCGCCGGTCAGCGCCACCACCGCCGGATCGGCGACCAGCAGACCGCCGAGCAGCCCGCCTCCGGCGATGCCGACGTTGGTGGTCGCGTTGGTCAGCCCCGGTGCGGCGTCGCCGGCGTCCGGGGCCGCGCGCCGGGCCGCGGTCTGCAGCAGCGTGGGCTGCGCGCCGAACGCCACGCCCCACACCACCACGGCGACGACGACCAGCGCGGTCGCGGTGCCGGACAGCCCGATCGCGCCCAGCGTGAGCACGACGAGCAGGGCTGCCCCGACCAGCGCCGGGCGCGGGACGCGGTCGGCCAGCGCGCCGGCCAGCACCAGCCCGAGCGCGCCCGCGGCGCCGTAGCCGAACAGCACCAGGCTGACGTGGTCCTCGGCCACGCCGGCCGCCCGCAGGATCGGCGAGACGTAGGTGAACGCGGTGTAGTGCCCGAGGGTGAGCACCACGCTGATGACGGCGACCAGCAGCACCGGGCCGCGCCGCAGCACCTGGCGCACGGGCGCGGGCGCGCCGGCCGCCGGCGGGGGAGCGGCCGGCAGGAGCAGCGTCGCGAGCACGGCCAGCAGCAGCAGGACGGCGGCGATGCCGGCGACCGCCCAGCGCCAGCCGACCGCGGTGCCCAGCGCCGTGCCGGCCGGCACCCCGGCGGTGAAGGCGATCGTCACCCCGGCGAAGACCAGGGCGGTGACCCGGCCGGCGCGGGCGGGGGAGACCAGGCTGAGCGCGGCGCCGATGGCGACGGAGAAGAACCCGGCGTGCGCGAGCCCGGCCAGCAGCCGGGACACCAGGGCGATCCGGTAGTCGTCGGTGACGGCGAAGACGGCGTTGCCCGCCGCGTAGAGCACGAGCAGCGCGGCCAGGGCGCCGCGCCGCGGCCACCGGCTCAGCAGCGCGGTCAGCGGCAGCGAGCCGATCGCCACCACGACGGCGTAGCCGCTGACCAGCAGCCCGACCCGGGACTCGCTTGTGCCCAGGTCGCGGGCGATCATCGGCAGCAGGCCGACCGGCAGCGTCTCGGCGGTGACGGCGGCGAAGGTGGCCAGCGTCAGGACCGCGAGCGCGGCGGGGACCCGGGCTCCTCCGCGCGGGGGAGCCGGCGTGGTGGTCGGCGCGGCTGCGGTCACCGGGCCATTAAACTCCGACTCAGAGCAATTGGGGAGGTGGACGCGTGGACACGTTGCCGGACCGTGCGGTCGCGATGCTGGCCGCCGTCCACGCGCACCCCGGGCGCACCCGCGCGGAGGTGAGCCGGCAGCTGGGCATCGGCACCGGCGGGGCCACCGAGGTGGTCGGCCGGCTCGTCGCCGCGCGGCTGCTCGCCGAGGGCCCGGTGGCGCCGGCGGGCGGGCGAGGCCGGCCGACGCGGCAGCTGACCGCGCACCCGGAGGGGCCGCTGGTGCTGGCCGCGGTGATCACCCACGAGGACTGGCGGGTCGACGCCGTCGAGCTCGGTGGCGCCTCGGTCGGCAGCCGCACCGCCCGGCACGCCGGGGAGCCGGCCGACGTCGTCCTCGCCGGGCTGCGCAGCGCGGTGGCCGACCTGCGCGACCGGTTCGGCGGCCGGGTGCGCGGGCTGGGCGTGGCCGCGCCCGGCATCGTGCTCGACGAGCGCCGGCTCGACGCGACCAGCCTGGGCTGGACCGACGTCGACCTGTGGTCGCTGGCGCCGCCGGGCGAGTTGGTCGTCGCCGACAACGACGCCACGCTGGCCGCGGTCGCGGAGGCCCGGCGGGGTGCGGCGGGCGGCGCGGCGTCCGCGCTGCACCTGCTGGTGGAGGTCGGCCTGGGCGGCGCGCTGGTCGAGGGCGGCCGGCTGGTCGGCGGTGCGCGCGGCGCGGCGGGGGAGTTCGGGCACCTGCCGATGGGCGATCCGGCGGTGCGCTGCGCCTGCGGTGCGCTCGGCTGCTGGGGCACCGCGGTCGACGGCGGGGCGCTGGCCCGGGCGCTGGGCGAGCCGCCGCCCGCCGACCCGGTGACCTACGCCCGCCAGGTGCTCGCGCGCCGGGACGACGCAGCCCGGGCGGCGGTCGCAGGGGTCGCGGCCGCGCTCGGGCGGGGCGTGGCCGGCCTGGTCAACGCCCTGGACCCGGCGGTCGTCACCCTCGGCGGGCTGGCCGCCGACCTGCTCGCCGCGGCGCCGGACGCGGTCGACACCGCCTGCCGCGCCGGGCTGATGCGCTGGCGCGGCGGCACCCCGCCGCCGGTGGTGGCCGCCCGGCTCGCTGACGACGGACCGCTCACCGGTGCCGCCGAGCGGGTGTGGGACCGCTGGTGGGAGCTGCTGCGCCGGTGAGCCACCGGCGACGTGGTGCGGATCTCACACCCGGCTCCTAGGTTGCCTGCATGAGACGTTCCGTGCTCGCTTCGACAGTCGCGCTCGCGGGGATCCTGCCGCTGGTCGCGGCCACGCCCGCCGTCGCCGCACCCGCCCCGGGCAGCACGTCGGGCGGCGACCCGTACTTCCCGGCGGCCGGCAACGGCGGCTACGACGTCCGGCACTACGGGCTGGGGCTGGCCTACGAGCCGGGCACCGGCCGGCTCGACGGCACCGCGGTGATCACCCTGACCGCCACCACGGACCTGAGCAGTTTCAGCCTCGACCTGCGCGGCCTCGCGGTCGCGAAGGTCCTGGTCGACGGACGGAAGGCCGCCTTCACCCAGACGTCCGCGGCCGACGGGCGCGGCGGCGAGCTCGTGGTGCAGGCCCGGCTCGCGGCGCGCAGCACGCACCGGGTCACCGTCGTCTACGGCGGGGTGCCGGGGCGGCCGACCGACATCGGCGGCGAGCTGTACGGCTGGGTGAGCACCCCGGACGGTGCGCTGGTGGCCAACGAGCCGGAGGGTGCCTCCACCTGGTTCCCGGTCAACGACGTGCCGGGTGACAAGGCCACGTACGACTTCGTCATCTCCGTGCCGGCCGGGAAGACGGCGGTCGCCAACGGTGAGCTGGTCGGCCGGCCGGTCACCGCACACGGCCGCACGGTCTGGACCTGGCACGCGAAGGACCCGATGGCCAGCTACCTGGCCACGGCGTCGATCGGCGACTTCGAGCTGACCACCCAGACCGGCCCGCGCGGGCTGCCGATCAACGACTTCGTCGACCGCGACCTCGCCGGCGACGAGCGCGCCACCGCCCAGGCGTCGCTGGCGCAGGAGCCGGAGATGGTGGCGTTCCTCGAGACGGTCTACGGGCGCTACCCGTTCACCTCGTTCGGCTCGATCGTCGACGACGACAGCGTCGGGTACGCGCTGGAGACGCAGACGAAGCCGGTCTACTCGGGCGCGCCGGACGCCTCGACGGTGCTGCACGAGCTGGCCCACCAGTGGGTCGGCGACAGCGTCACCCCGGCGCGGTGGGCGGACATCTGGCTCAACGAGGGGCTCGCGACCTTCAGCGAGTGGCTGTGGGCCGAGCACACCGGCACCGGCAGGCTGCAGGAGTCCTTCGACGCGGTCATGGCGACCCCGGCCGACGACGAGTTCTGGCAGGTCGCGCCGGCCGACCCGGGAGCGGCCGACCTGTTCGCCGACGCCACCTACAACCGGGGGGCGGCGGCGCTGTACGCGCTGCGCGGCGAGATCGGGGAGCAGGCGTTCGGCACGCTGCTGCGCCGGTGGGCCACCGAGCACCGGTACGGCACGGTGACGACGGCGGACTTCACCGCGCTCGCCGAGCGGGTGAGCCACCGGGACCTGGACGACTTCTTCCGGACCTGGCTCTACACCCCGGCCAAGCCGACCACCTGGTGACCCCGTCTCCCTCGCGCGGGTGATCGTTGGCGGGCAACTCGGTTGCGCGCTGCCGGACGCGGGGACCGGTGACGATGCCGGCCACCAGGGGCCGGCACCGTCGGAAGGCTCCCCATGCGCACCCGCCTGCTCCTCGTCACCGCCGTCACCGGGCTCGCCCTCGGGCTGACCGGCTGCGCGTCCGGTGGGGACGCCGCGTCCGGGCAGGAGGCGCGCAACGCCGCGGCGCAGCAGCTGGCCGCCGCGCAGCGGGCGACGCTGGTGCCGGTCGCCGCGCGGATCGAGGCGCTCGGCCGGTCGGGGGAGGAGACCGCGGAACTGGACGCCTACCGCGCGCTGGCCCGGTCGGTGGCGGCGGCGGGCTCCGCGAGCGACGTCCGCGCGCTCGTCGCCGGCTCCGGGCTGGCGCTGGGCCGGTCAGCCGGCGACGTCCCCGCCGCCGGCTGAGCCGGGGTGCTCAGGAGCGGAGCCACTCCAGCAGGTCGGCGTTGATCGTCGCCGCCTCCGTGGTGGGCATCCCGTGCGGGAAGCCCGGGTAGGACTTCAGCGTGCCGTTCTGCACCAGCTCGGCCGACAGCGGGCCGGAGTCGGCGTAGGGGACGACCTGGTCGTCCTCGCCGTGCATGACCAGCACCGGCACCGTGATCTTCTTCAGGTCGTCGGTGAAGTCGGTCTGGGAGAAGGCGACGACGCCGTCGTAGTGGGCCTTCGCGCCGCCCATCATCCCCTGGCGCCACCAGTTCTGGATGACGGCCTCCTGCGGCTCGACGCCGTCCCGGTTGAAGCCGTAGAACGCCGTCGCGGGCAGGTCGCGGTAGAAGTTCGACCGGTTGGTGGCCACCTGCTCCTGGATGCCGTCGAAGACGCTCTTGGGCAGCCCGCCGGGGTTGGCCTCGGTCTGCACCATGATCGGCGGGACGGCGCTGATGAGGACGGCGCGGGCGACGCGCTCCTCGCCGTGGCGGGCGATGTAGTGCACGACCTCGCCGCCGCCGGTGGAGTGGCCGACGTGGATGGCGTCGTGCAGGTCCAGGTGCGCGGTGAGCGCGGCCAGGTCGTCGGCGTAGTGGTCCATGTCGTGGCCGTCGGCGACCTGGGTGGAGCGGCCGTGGCCGCGCCGGTCGTGGGCGATGACCCGGTAGCCCTGGGCCAGGAAGAACATCAGCTGGGCGTCCCAGTCGTCGGCCGACAGCGGCCAGCCGTGGCTGAAGACGATCGGCTGACCGGTGCCCCAGTCCTTGTAGAAGATCTCGACGCCGTCGGTCGTGGTGATCGTGGGCATGGTCTGCCTCCGTGGTGGTGCGGATGAGCGGATGGTGGATCGGACGCCGGGCGCCGCACATCGCCACGGTGCGATCCGGGTGCGGGCCGGGTCGTGATCATCCTGGCCGCACAGGCGGGAGGGGTGTCAAGGACTCCCGGCGTCCTCCCAGGAGACCGTGGCATTTCACGGAGTGAGAACACCTCTGCTCCACCGGGGCGTCACGGTGGTGCCATCACCTGGTCACGTCCGTGCCGAACAGGAGAGCCCGATGACCGAGCAGACGACGATCGACCCCGCCGCGGTGGACGCCGCGCTGCAGCAGTTCCGCGAGGTGCTCGCCTCCGACGGCTACCTGCTGCGCTGGACTCCGGCCGAGGCCGCGCAGGTGGTCGTGCACGTCGAGGCGGGCCCGGACGCGTGCGCCGACTGCCTGGTGCCGCTCCCGGTGATGGAGGCGATCATGAACGACGCGCTGGAGCAGACCCCGTACTCCGTCGACCACGTCGTGCTCCCCAGCTCGCACTGACGGTGCCGCCGGCACGGCAGGATGACCGGGTGACGGTCGACCCTCCCGCGGACCCGGGCACGCCCCGCCCCGCCCGCTCGGTGGTCGACCGCACCCTGGCCGTGATCGGCACGTTCTCCGGCGGCCGGGTGCGCCAGTCGCTGGCCGACATCGCCCGCCGGTCGGAGATCCCGGTGCCGACGGCGTACCGGATCGTCAAGCGGCTGACCGAGTGGGGCGCGCTGGAGCGCGACGAGGACGGCAAGTACCGGATCGGGCTGCGGCTGTGGGAGGTCGCCTCGCTCGCGCCCCGGTCGATGGGGCTGCAGCGGCTGGCCCGTCCCTACCTGCAGGACCTGTACGAGACGACGCACGGCACGGTGCAGCTGGCCATCCGCGAGGGCACCGAGCTGGTGAGCATCGAGCGGCTGGAGCACCCGCGGCACAAGCCGCCCCGCCCGCGGGTCGGCGGCCGGTACCCGCTGCACGCGACGGCGATCGGGCTGGTGCTGCTCGCGCACGCGCCCGAGGACGTGCGCGCCGAGGTGCTCGCCGGGCCGCTGCGCCGGTACACCCCGCGCAGCCTCGTGGAGCCCGCCGAGCTGCTGCGGGTGCTCGCCGACGTGCGCGAGCGCGGCTGGGCGGTCAGCGACCGTCAGGTGGACGACGAGTACGTCGGCGTGGCCGCGCCGGTGGTCGGCGCCGGGGGAGCGGTGGTGGCCGCCGTCTCGCTGGTGTTCCGGCACGGCGACGCCACGGCGCCGACGATGGTGCACCCGGTGCGGGTGACGGCGAAGGCGATCTCCCGGGCGCTGTCGGACGCCGGCGACCCGACCGTGAACCCCGGCTCCTGGGCCTGACCGCCCCGGTCCCGGCCTCCCTCCCCAGGAGGCGTCGCCTGGTCGGGTGAACCTGGCGGGTGGTTGTCCACAGAACGTCACCGGACCGCTGTCCGAACCTGTGCGGCACCTTTACCGTCACTGCACTCATCCGATCTCGGTGCAGCTCAACGGGGGTGTCGTGGCGTCAGCGACCACGGCCGTCGACCTGGTCGACGGCGAGGTGCGCGAGCTCATCCGCCGTCGCGGGCTCGACCCCTTCGCGGACCCGGCGCCGGTGCGGGTGCTCGTGCGGGACGTCGTGGCCGAGTACGGCGAGCGGTCGCTGGCGTCCGCGCTGCCGCCGCTCGCCGACCCGGAGGCCGTCGTCCGCGACGTGCTCGACCGGGTCGCCGGCTACGGGCCGCTGCAGCGCTGGCTCGACGACCCGGAGGTCGAGGAGATCTGGGTCAACGAGCCCGGCCGGGTGTTCGTCGCCCGCCGCGGCCGCAGCGAGCTGACCACGACCATCCTGGGTGCCGGGCAGCTGGCCGACCTGGTCGAGCGGATGCTGCGCACCTCGGGTCGACGGGTCGACATGTCGACGCCGTTCGTCGACGCGATGCTGCCGGACGGGTCGCGGCTGCACGTGGTGATCCCCGACGTCACCCGCCGGCACATGGCGGTCAACATCCGGAAGTTCGTGCTGCAGGCGCACAGCCTCGACGAGCTGGTCGCGCTGGGCACGCTCACGTCGCAGGCGGCCCGCTTCCTCGAGGCCGCGGTCGCCGCGGGGCTGAACATCCTGGTCGCCGGTGGCACCCAGGCGGGCAAGACGACGCTGCTCAACTGCCTGTGCGCCGCGATCCCCGCCCGCGAGCGGGTGGTCACGTGCGAGGAGGTGTTCGAGCTCCGCGTGCCGCTGCCCGACGTCGTCGCGATGCAGACCCGGCAGCCGAACCTCGAGGGCGCCGGGGAGATCCCGCTGCGCCGGCTGGTGAAGGAGGCGCTGCGGATGCGCCCCTCCCGGCTGGTCGTCGGCGAGGTGCGCCAGGAGGAGTGCCTCGACCTGCTCATCGCCCTCAACTCCGGGCTGCCCGGCATGTGCACGCTGCACGCCAACAGCGCCCGCGAGGCGGTCGTGAAGATGTGCACCCTGCCGCTGCTGGCCGGGGAGAACATCGGCCACGCGTTCGTCGTCCCGACGGTCGCCGCCAGCGTCGACCTGGTCGTGCACGTCGGCACCGAGGCCTCCGGTCAGCGCCGGGTCCGCGAGATCGTGGCACTGCCCGGCCGCGCCGAGGGCACCGTCGTCGAGACCGCCGACGTGTTCACCACCCGCGAGGGCCGGCTGGTGCGCGCCGACGGGTTCCCGCCGCACGCCGACCGGTTCGCCGCCGCCGGGTTCGACCTCGCCGCGCTGCTGGGTGACCGGTCGTGACCGTCTCCGGCGGTCTGCTCGGCCTGGCCCTCGGCGTCGGGCTGCTGCTCGCGTGGCGCTCCGGCCCGCGCGCGCCCCAGCGGCGGACGCCGGGGCGGCGTCCCGGGCGCCGGCAGCAGCTGCTCGCCGCGGCGGGGCTCACCGGCATCAACGCCGCCCAGCTGCTCGCGCTGCAGGTGGCGCTCGGCGTGGCCGCGCTGGTGCTCGTCCTGGTCACCACCCGCACGGTGACGATCAGCCTGGTCTTCGGGGTGTTCGGCGCCGCCGTCCCGTGGCTGCTGGTGCGCCGGCTGGCCGCCAAGCGGCGCGCGGACCTGCGCGAGGTGTGGCCGGAGGTCGTCGACAACCTCGCCTCGGCGGTGCGGGCCGGTCTGTCGCTGCCGGAGGCGCTGGGGGCGCTCGCCGTCCGCGGGCCCGAGGTGCTGCGGCCCACGTTCGCCCGGTTCGCCGCCGACCACCGCTCCTCGGGGCGGTTCAGCGACGCGCTCGACCGGCTGAAGGACGACCTCGCCGACCCGGTCGGCGACCGGATCGTCGAGACGCTGCGGGTCGCCCGCGAGGTGGGCGGCACCGACCTGGGCCGGGTGCTGCGCACGCTGGCGGCGTTCCTCCGCGAGGACGCCCGCACCCGCGCGGAGCTGGAGACCCGGCAGGGCTGGGTGGTGCAGGCCGCGCGGCTGGCGGTCGCCGCGCCGTGGGTCGTGCTGCTCCTGCTGGCCACCCAGCAGCAGACGCTCACCGCCTACGACACCGCCGCGGGGCTCGGGCTGCTGCTCGGTGGCGGCGCGGTCTGCCTGGTGGCCTACCGGCTGATGCTGCGGATCGGGCGGCTGCCCGAGGACGTGCGGGTGCTCCAGTGAGCGAGCATCGCCGCGAGCGCCAGCGAGCGAGGAGCGGAGCGAACGGGCCGCGGAGCGGCGGGGTGTCGTCGTGACGCCGGGTGTGCTCGGCATGCTGCTCGGGCTGGTCGCGGCCTGCGGGGTGCTGCTCGCCGTCCGGTACGCGCCCCCGTTCCGGCAGGTGCGGCTGGTCGACCGGCTCGCGCCCTACGTCCAGGACAGCCCGGCGCCGTCCCGGCTGCTGGGCACGGTCACCCAGCCGGGGATGCTCACCGCCGCCCGCCGGGTGTTCGGCCCGCTGCTGGCCGACGGCGCGCACCGCATCGACAAGCTGCTCGGCGGCCGCATCGCCGTCCGCCGGCGGCTGGACGCGCTCGGCGGCGACGGGACCGTCGAGGACTTCCGCGTCGAGCAGGTCGTGTGGGGCGGGGTCGGCCTGCTCGGCGCCACCGTCGTCGCGACCGTGGGCTCGGCGGCGGCCGGCGGGGTCAACGTGCTGTCGGTGGTCCTGCTGCTGGTCGCCGGAGGAGTCGGCGGCGTGCTGGGCCGCGACTGGTGGCTGACCCAGCAGGTGCAGCGGCGCGAGGAGCTGCTGCTCGCGGAGTTCCCGGTGGTCGCCGAGCTGCTGGCGCTGGCGGTGACCGCGGGGGAGAGCCCGACCGCGGCGATCGCCCGGGTGACCCGGCTGTCCGGCGGTGAGCTGGCCCGCGAGCTGGGCGGCGCGCTCGGCCGGGCGCGCGCCGGGGTGCCGCTGGTCGACGCGCTGCAGGAGCTCGCCGACCGGACCTCGCTCGACGCGCTGGCCCGCTTCGTCGACGGGCTGGTGGTCGCGGTCGAGCGCGGCACGCCGCTGGCGGAGGTGCTGCGCGCCCAGGCGGCCGACGTCCGCGAGGCGGGCAAGCGGCGGCTGCTGGAGGCCGGCGGCCGCAAGGAGATCCAGATGATGGTCCCGGTCGTGTTCCTGGTGCTGCCGGTCACCGTCCTGTTCGCCCTGTTCCCGGGCCTGATCAGCATCGTCTCGCTGGCGCAGTGACGCCGGCGACGGAGAAGGAGGACGACGGATGCGCGCCTACGCGTACCTGATGACCGCGCTCGCCGCGCTGGCGGAGCGCTCGCGGGACGACGATCCCGAGCGGGGCGACGTGCCCGGCTGGGTGATGATCACCGTGATGACGGCGGCGCTCGTGCTGGCCATCCTGATCCCGTTCCGGACGGCGATCGTCGACGCGGTGCAGAACGCGCTGAGCTCGGTCACCACCGCGCAGTGACCGCGGCGCCCGACGACCGGGAGCGGGGGAGCGCGGTCGTCGACTTCGTGCTGGTCTCCGTGCTGGTCGTCGCGCTGCTGCTGGCGGTGCTGCAGGTGGCGGTCTACGTGCACGTGCGCAACGTCGTGGTGGCCAGCGCCCAGGAGGGTGCGCGGTACGGGGCGAACGCCGACGTCCCGGCCGCGGCGGCAGCCGACCGGACGCTGGAGGTGGTCGCGCGGGCGACCACGGCGCAGACGGCTGCCGGGCTGGCGTGCACCGCCGGGCAGGAGGCCGACCCGAGCGGGCTGGCGCTGGTCGTGGTGCGCTGCGAGGGCGCGGTGCCGGCGCTGCTGGCCGGGCTGGGCAACCTGCTGCCGGTGCGGGTCACCGGGCGCGCGGTCGAGGAGGCCCCGTGACCCCCGACCGGGACGACGGCGAGCGCGGGTCGGCGATCGTCGAGTTCGTGTTCATCGCGCTGGTGGTGTTCCTGCCGCTGGTCTACCTGGTGGCCGGGTTCTCGGCGGTCCAGCGCGGGGTGTTCGCCGCGGACGAGGCGGCGCGGGAGGCCGGCCGGGCGCTGGGCACCGCACCGGACCTCGCCACCGGCCAGGCCCGGGCGGAGGCCGCGGTGCAGGTCGCGGTGGCCGACCAGTCGGTGGAGGCGACCGACGTCCGGATCGGCTACGCCGCGCCGGGCGGTGGCTGCGACGCCGCCGGCAGCTACCAGCCGACCCTGACGCCGGGGGAGACGTTCTCTGTGTGCGTGACGGTGACGGTGCGGATCCCGCTGCTGCCGGACTTCATCGACGCGAACACCGCCACCGGCCAGTTCGTCGTCGACCGCGACCGCTACGTCGACGGCTGAGCACCGGCCGTCAGAACGAGTGCGCCTCGTCGTAGCCGTAGTCGTCGCCCTGGTCCTCGGGCCGGGTCGGCGGTGCCGCACCGGAGGGCGTCGGCTGCGCCGGCCCGCCGGCGGGCTGCACGTCCCGGTGCACCTCGTCGTAGCCGTAGTCGCCGCCCGGTTGCTCGTCGCGCGGTTCCATGGGTGCCCCCTCCGCTGAGCTGGTGCGCCCCAGCGTCCACCCGCGCCGCGCAGCGGGCAACGGCCTCGACGGTGGGCCTTTCCCCACCCCGAAGACGCTGCTCAACGCCCTCGAACGCGGCTCAGCAGGTTCCTAGCGTCGTCGGTGTCGGCGCCACCGGGGCGCCGGGTTCACCCGGAGGACGACGATGAGCTCCCCGCCCCGCGCACTCGAACTGCGCGACCTCACCCGCGTCTACGGCGCCGCCGGTACCGAGCTGCGCGCCCTCGACGGCGTGGACCTCGTCTTCCCCGCCGGCAGCTTCACCGCCGTCATGGGCCCCTCGGGCTCGGGCAAGTCCACGCTGCTCAACTGCGCCGCCGGCCTCGACCGGTCCACCGGCGGCGACGTCGTCGTCCAGGGCGTCCCGCTCCCCGGCCTCGACGACGAGCAGCTCACCCGCTTCCGCCGCCGCACCCTCGGCTTCGTCTTCCAGCAGTCCAACCTGCTGCCCTACCTCACGGCCGCGCAGAACGTGGAGCTGCCGCTGCGGCTCGCCGGCCGGCGCACCTCCCGGGCGGTCGTCAACGACGCCCTCGCCGCTGTGGGCCTCGCCGGGCACGAGCACCGGCTGCCCGCTGAGCTCTCCGGCGGCCAGCAGCAGCGCGTCGCCGTCGCCCGCGCGCTGGTCACCGAGCCGGCGGTGCTCTTCGCCGACGAGCCCACCGGCGCCCTGGACTCCGCCGCCGCCCGCGGCGTGCTCGACCTGCTCCGCACCGCCGCCGACCGGCGCGGCCAGACGATCGTCATGGTCACCCACGACCCGGTCGCCGCCGCGGCCGCCGACACCGTCGTCTTCCTCGCCGACGGCCGGGTCGTCGGCACCATGCGGCAGCCCACCGCCGACGCCGTCGCCGGCCAGCTGGCGCACCTCGGCGAGCTCGCGGCGGTGGCCCGGTGACCGCGCTCGCCTGGCGATCGCTGCGCGCCCGCGGCCCCGCCTTCGCCGCCACCGCGCTGTCGGTGCTGCTCGGCACTGCCGTCCTGCTGGCCTTCCTCAGCCTGCTCGAGACCGGCCTCGCCGACGGCGTCGGCGCTCCCGACCGGGAGACGCTGGTGACCATGGCGCTGGTCGTCGGCGGCTGGGGGCTGGTCATCGTCGTCTTCTCGATCGCCTCGATGCTCGGCCTCACCGTGCGGCGCCGGGCCGAGGAGTTCGCGCTGCTGCGCACGCTGGGCACCAGCCGTCGGCAGGTGCGCCGGCTGGTGGCCGCCGAGGTCGGCCTGGTCACCGCCGCCTCCGCCGTGGCCGGGGTGCTGCCCGGCTGGCTGCTCGGCCGGCTCGTCGTCGCGCTGCTGCACCGCGGGGACGTCGTCGCCGACACCGTCGCGCACCGCACCGGCTGGCTGTCGGTGTCGCTCGCGCTGGGCGAGGTGCTGGTCGCCGCGCTGCTGGCCGGTGCGCTCGCCGCCCGGCAGGCCACCCGCGGCTCGGCTCAGGAGGGACTCACCGCCAGCCGGGTGCACCGCGCCCGGCTGGGCCGGTGGCGGATCGCCGGGGGCGCGCTGCTGCTGCTCGCCGGGGCGACCTGCTCGGTGCTCGCGCTCACCGTCCGCGACTCCGCCGACCCCTACGCGGCGATGAGCTTCGCCGGGCCCGCATCGGTGTTCTGGTCGATCGGTCTCGCCGTCTTCGCGCCGGTGCTGCTGCGCCTCACCGCCGCGGCGCTCGCCCCGCTGCTGCGCGCCGTCCCCGGCGGGGTGGCCGGCCACCTCGCCGCCGCGCACACCCGGCGGCGGGCGCACGAGCTGGCGGGGGTGCTGTCGCCGGTGCTGGTGTTCGTCGGCGTCGCCACCGGCACGCTGTACCTGATGCAGGTGCACAACGCCGCCGTGCCCGTGCGCACCCCGGAGGGCGACACCGTCGAGCTGCTCAACTACCTGGTGGTCGGCATGCTCGCCGCCTTCGCCGCGATCATGGTCGTCAACGGCACGCTCGCCGCGGTCGCCGACCGGCGCCGGGAGTTCGCCCAGCAGCGGCTGGCCGGCGTCACCCGCGGCGAGCTCACCACCACCGTCGCCGCGGAGGCCGCCGTCCTGGTGCTGACCGCGCTGCTGTTCGGCGGGCTCGCCGCGCTCGGCACGGTGGTGCCCTACAGCGTGGTCAAGACCGACGGCTGGCTGGCCGGCGACGGCCCCGGGCTGTTCCTCGGCGTCGCCGCGGTCGCCGTGCTGGTCACCGTCGGGACGGCGGTCGCGGCCACCCGGCGGGTCACCGCCGGCCCCGCGCTGCGCGCCGCCCGCTGACGGCCTCGACACGATGTCCGCGCAGGCCGGAGCCGTTCCACCGCCCGCCCGGCGGTGGGACGCTCTGCCCGTGACCGGCGCCGCCTTCCCGGGCCTGCTGCCCGCCGACGGGGCGGCGCTGCGGCGGCGGCTGGTGCTCAGCGGCCGGGCGTTCCAGACCCTGGCCGCCTCCGTCGGGTCGCTGGTGCTGTTCCAGCTCACCACGGTGGCCATCGCGCTCACCCCGGTGCTCGCCGGGGGAGCTGCGCTGCTCGGCCTGGTGCCGCTGGACGCCCGGGTCACCGGTGCGCACCGCCGGCTGCTGGGCCGGGTGCTCGGCTCGCCGCTGACCGCCCGCTACGCCCCGGCGCCCCGCGACCCGTTGCGGCGGCTGGGCGCCTGGGCCCGCGACAGCACCCGCTGGCGCGACTACGCCTACCTCGCGTTCGACGGCACCGGCGGGCTCGTGATGTCCGGTGTCGTCACGCTGCTCACCGTGCTGCCGGTCTGGTACCTGGTCGCGCCGGTCGTGCTCGGCGGCGGGCTGTGGTGGTGGCTGCTGCCGCTGTCGCCGGTCACGTTCGGCCTGTGGTGGCTGCTCACCCCCGTCCTGCTGCGCGCCCGGTTCGTCGCCGGCGCCTCCGTGCTCGGCTGGTCGCCGACGGCCGCACTCGAGCGGGAGGTCGACAGGGTCACCGCCTCGCGGGCGGCCAGCGTCGACTCCGCCGCCGCGGAGCTCCGCCGGATCGAGCGCGACCTGCACGACGGCGTCCAGGCCCGGATCGCCTCGCTCGGCATGAACCTCGGGCTCGCCGAGGTGCTGCTCCGGCAGGACCCGACCGCCGCCGAGGCGCTGCTCGCCGAGGCCCGGCAGGCCACCACGACCGCGCTCGCCGACCTGCGCGGCGTGGTGCGCGGCATGCACCCGCCGGTGCTCGCCGACCGCGGGCTGGCCGGCGCGGTCGAGGCGCTGGCGCTGGACGTCGCCGTCCCGGTGACCGTGTCGGCGGCCCTGCCCGGCCGGGCGCCCGCGCCGGTGGAGAGCGCCGTCTACTTCGCCGTCGCCGAGGCGCTGGCCAACGTGGTCAAGCACAGCGGCGCGACCCGCGCCTGGGTCGCGCTCGGGCACCGCGGCGGCGTGCTGCACGCCGTCGTCGGCGACGACGGCCGCGGCGGCGCCGACCCCGCCGCGGGCACCGGCCTGACCGGGGTGGCCCGCCGGCTGGACGCCTTCGACGGCACGCTGCGCCTCACCAGCCCGCCCGGCGGGCCGACGACCGTGGAGATGGAGGTGCCGTGCGCGCTGTCGTCGTCGAGGACAACGCCCTCCTCCGGGACGGCCTGACCCGCATCCTCGAGGCCCACGGCTGGTCGGTGACCGCGCTGCCCGACGCCTCAGGGCTCGGCGAGCAGCTGGCCGGCGCGGACGTCGCCGTCCTCGACGTGCGGCTGCCGCCCACGCACACCACCGAGGGGCTGGTCGCCGCCGTCGGGCTGCGCCGGGACCGCCCGGGCTTCCCGGTGCTGGTGCTCAGCCAGTGGGTCGAGCAGCTGTACGCCCGGGAGCTGATGGCCTCCGGCGACGGCGCGATGGGCTACCTGCTCAAGGACCGGGTCGCCGACGTGCGCTCGTTCGTCGCCGCGGTGCACCAGGTGGCCGACGGAGGCACCGTGCTGGACCCGCAGGTGGTCTCCGCCGTGCTCGCCGCCGCCGACCGGCGCTCGGCCATCGACGTGCTCACCCCGCGCGAGCGGGAGGTGCTCGAGCTGATGGCGCAGGGGCGCTCGAACGCCGCGATCGCCGGGCTGCTGGTGGTCACCGAGAAGGCCGTCGGGAAGCACATCAACAACATCTTCAGCAAGCTCGGGCTGCCGGTCGACGCCGAGGACAACCGCCGGGTGCTCGCCGTCCTGCGCTGGCTGCAGGCTCGCGGCTGACCGCGGGACCACCGACGCGGGGGCAGGGACCTCCGGCCCCGGTCCGGTCCCGGCCGGGGTCCCTAGCGTCGGGGTGCGGGCCCGCCGCAGGGCCCGTCGGCCGACCGGCCGACCGGCCGGCCGGGGCAGGAGGGAGCGGGCCGTGAGCGTCATCGAGCACAAGCCGCCGACCACGGAGCAGATCACCCGGCCCGACGTCGAGCCGGACGTCGTGGCGCCGATCGCGCCGGAGCCGGCCGCGCCGGAGCGGGTCACCGAGCACCCGGTCATGGAGAAGCTCGGCCTGGAGGAGCGGCCGTGGCTGTTCCTCGTGGTCGGCGTGCTCGCCGTGGTCCTCGCGTTCGCCGCGATGCTCGTGCTGACCGTCGCAGCCGGCGGCGGCAACTTCCCGCCGGCGGGATGACCGCGGCGGGCAACTCGGGAGTGAGCGAGCGGGTCAGGCGCGCCCGGCGGGGGTAGGAGTCGCGCACGGGACCCCGACAGCGGGGCTCGTCCGGACGTCGGCAGCCGCGCCGACCGACCTCAGGGAGCGACCCCATGAGCCCACGTACCCGGGCCGGCGGCGTCGCCGGCACGCGCACCACGGCCGCGACCGGCCACGAGCCGAACGTGACCGCGTCCCAGCCCCCACTCCACTACGGGCACAACATGGACCACCAGCGCCACCAGGCCAGCCAGACCTCCGCGATCGAGGGCATCCGGGACGAGGCCGACGCCGGCGAGAAGGTCGGCGTCTTCGAACGCCACCACTGGCTGGTCCCGGCCACCGTGGTGGCCGCGATCGTCGGCGCGTTCCTGCTGATGTTCATCCTCACCTGGGTCGCCGGCGGCGAGATGCCGTTCACCGACTGACGGCCGGCGGCGGGGCGGGCGCGGCACCGGCCGCACCCGCCCCGCCGCCGCGCTCACTGCCCCAGGTCGCGGCTCTGGGTGTGCTCGCTCAGCTGCGGCTCGCCGTCGGCCGGCGGGGGAGCGGGGACGTCGGCGTCGGTCAGCCGCGCCCAGCACAGCCGGCACAGGTGGTGCGGCTCCGGCGGGTGCAGCAGGTGCCCGCCCAGCGGCCGCACCTCCACCCAGCCGACGGCCTCCTCGGCCCCGGCCTCGGCGCCGCACCGGTCGCAGCGGTAGCGGAGGCTCACGGTGCTCAGGCGCCCCGGTCGACCTCCGCGCGCACCACGCCCAGCAGCGCGGTCTGCAGCGTCTGGTCGGTGTGCTCGCCCCGCTCCAGCGCGTCCTGCGCCGGGCCGGGCAGCGCGGACACCTCGATGTCGTCGAGCCAGGTCGTCTCGCCGCCCACCTCGCGCCCCAGCCGCAGGGTGCCGCCCTCCCGGGCCACCAGGTACTGCTCGCCGCCGAGCTGGATCGTCGTCGATTCGCTCATGCCGCCGCCCTACCCCAGGAGCGGTGGCCGTCACACCCGCCCGACACGCCGACGCCCGCGACACGCCTCGGGGTGGGCAAGGACACGTCGGCGCTTTCACCCGTCCCACCTGCACGGACTCACCCGTTCCGGTCGTCCCGGCCCCGACGGGGTGTGACCGGCCGCTTACGTGCGAATGGTGGGATGGGAGAGGGGCGGCACCCGCGCGCCCCGATGGACCAGCCGGGAGGTGCTGCGTGCCGCAGACCAGGGTGGGTGCGCCCGTGCCCCAGACGCTCCGGCGTCCGGACGACGACGAGGCGGCCGACGCGGGCGCCCTGGTCGCCGGCGTGCTCGACGCGCTGCCGTCGCCGACCGTCCTGCTGGACGCCGACGGCACGGTGCTGCTGACCAACCCCGCCTGGTCGGCCGCCGCCGCCGCGATGGACGACGAGCGGCTCCGGGTCGACGTCGGCGGCAACTACTTCGCGCTCGTGCGGAGCCTCGGCGACGGCCCGGACAACCGGTCCCGGGTCGCGGAGCTGCAGCGGCTGTCCCGCGGCGAGCTGCGCACGGTGGCGGTCGACTACGCGCTGCCCTCGCCGACCGGCCGGCGCTGGTTCCACCTGCAGGCCTCCCGGGTCGACGCCGCCGGCCGGGTGGTGATCACCCACACCGACGTCACCGACCGGGTGCAGGCCGAGCAGGCGTCGGCCTGGCAGGCCCGCCACGACCACCTGACCGAGCTGCCCAACCGCGCGCACCTGCACGAGCTCATCGACGACGCGCTGCAGCGTCCGGGCCGCGGGCCGCTCGCCGTCCTGTTCCTCGACGTCGACGGGTTCAAGGAGGTCAACGACAGCCTCGGCCACGAGGTCGGTGACCACCTGCTGCGCGACCTGGCCCGCCGGCTCACCGGCAGCACCCGCGCCGCGGACACCGTCGGGCGGCTGGGCGGCGACGAGTTCGTCGTCCTGTGCCGCGACTGCGACGTGCCCGGCGCGCTCACCCTCGCCGAGCGCTTCCAGCGCACGTTCGACGAGCCGTTCGACCTCGGTGAGCGCCGCACCCGGCTGACCGTGAGCATCGGCGTCGCGACCACCGAGGCCACCGGCCCGGCCGCGCTGCGCAGCGCCGACCTGGTGCGCGACGCGGACCTGGCGATGTACGCGGCCAAGGCCGCCGGCCGCAACCGCGTGCGGGTGTTCACCCCCGACCTGCGCTCGGCCGCCCAGCAGCGCGCGCTCGTCGCGGCCGAGCTGCCGCCGGCGATCGAGCAGGGGCAGCTGGTGCTGCACTACCAGCCGATCGTCTACCTGCCCACCGGCCAGGTGTCCGGCGTGGAGGCGCTGGTGCGCTGGCAGCACCCCACCCGCGGGCTGCTGCAGCCGGCCGAGTTCATCCCGCTCGCCGAGCGCAACGGCAGCATCCGGCAGCTGACGACCTGGGTGCTCACCGAGGCCACCCGGCAGGCCGCGGCCTGGCAGGACGCCGGCCTGCCGCTGGTCATGTGCGTCAACGTCAGCGCGGCCTGCTGCGCCACCGGCACCCTCGTCGACGAGGTCGGCGCGGCGCTCGAGACCGCCGGGCTCGCGCCCGACCGGCTGCTGCTCGAGCTCACCGAGACCAGCGTCGCCGAGGACCCCGAACGCGCCGCCGCGCAGTTCGCCCAGCTGCGGGTCTCCGGCGTCGAGGTCAGCATCGACGACTTCGGCAGCGGGTTCTCCTCGCTCAGCCAGCTGGTCACCATCCCCGCCGGGGTGCTGAAGATCGACCGCTCGCTGGTCGTCGGCATGGACGGCCCGCACAGCCAGTCGGCCGCCGCCGTCGCCGCGGTGGTCGGGCTGGCCCGCGCCTGCGGGATGCGCAGCCTGGCGGAGGGCGTCGAGACCGCCGAGCAGGTGGCGCTGGCCGCCGAGCTCGGCTGCACCTACGCGCAGGGGTACGCCGTGGCCCGGCCGATGCCGGCCGCCGAGCTCGCCGAGTGGGTCCGCACGCACCGGTCCGCTGACGGGCAGCGGGCGGCCCTCCGGCAGCTGCAGCCCGCCTGACCACTGCACTTGCCGCGCTCCGCCGTGCTGGGCAGGATCGGGTCGCATGCGCCGCTCCCGCCTCCTGCTGAGCGCGGCCGTGGCGGCCCTGCTGGCCACCGCCGGCTGCTCGTCCGCCCAGGGCTCCGACCAGGACTCCGCCGACCCGTCAGCGACCTCCGCGGCCCCGTCGAGCGGGGCGTCGTCCGCCCCGGCGTCCAGCTCCAGCGCGCCCGCCACGTCGTCCGAGCCGAGCCCGCCCCAGCTGCCCGGCGGCGGCACCCGGGTGTTCCCCGACCACCGGCTGGTCGGCTTCGCCGGCGCGCCGAGCTCGCCGGCCTTCGGGCGGCTGACCGGGGACCTGACCGCCGCGGCCGACCAGCTGCGCCAGCAGGCCGCCGGCTACGGCGGTGACCGGCCGGTGCTGCCGGTGTTCGAGCTGATCGCCACCGTCGCCCACGACAAGCCCGGGCCGAACCGGAACTACGCCACCTCCGCCGACGACGCGGTCGTGCAGCAGTACCTGGACGCCGCCCGCGCGGCCGGCGCGCTCCTGCTCATCAACATCCAGCCCGGCACCGGCGACTTCCTGCCCGCCGTCCAGTACTACGAGAAGTGGCTGGAGCAGCCGGACGTCGGCATCGCGCTGGACCCGGAGTGGGCCGTCGAGCCGGGCCAGGTGCCGGGCAACGTCTTCGGCCACGCCACCGGCGCCGAGATCGACGCCGTCGCCGCGTACCTCGACGGGCTGGTCACCGAGCACCGGCTGCCGCAGAAGGTGCTGGTCTACCACCAGCTCAAGGTGCAGATCGTCACCGGCGAGGACGCGCTCGTCGACCGGCCGGGCGTCGCCCTGGTGAAGGTGGTCGACGGCATCGGCGCCGAGGCCGACAAGATCGGCACGTACCAGCGGGTGGTCGCCGGCATGCCGCCGTTCGTGCACGCGGGCTTCAAGCTCTTCTACGAGGAGGACGCCCGCTCCGGCCCGCTGATGGAGCCGGCCGCGGTGCTCGGCCTCACCCCGCAACCGGAGTACGTGCTGTACGAGTAGGTCAGCCCGGTTCGCCGCGCAGCTTCCGCCGGGCGACCACCACGAGGTCGACGAGCGCTGTCGCGGCCAGCACGAACAGCACGACCGGGAACCACAGCGGGGCGCCGGCCAGCAGGACGACGACGCCGCCGGCCACGCAGACCAGCAGGCCGAAGGCCGCGAGCACCAGGCGCAGGGTGAGCGCGCTCTGCGCGGGCGCCGCCCCGCCGAAGCCCGCGGTCGGGTCGTGGTGGTCGGGCAGGCCCTGGCGGTGGTCAGGTCCCTGGCGGTGGTCCGGTTCCGGGCGGCCGCGAGGGTGCCCGGTGCGCTTGCGGCCGGCGGCGCTCATGCCGTGCTCGCGTACCCGGGTGGCGGAGCCGACTACCCTCGATCGACGTGGCCGAAGACTTCTCCGCTGTCCTGGACAACCTCGACGGGACCTTGAAGTCCATCGAGGCGGTCATGCGCGTCGACGACCTGCGCAAGGAGATCGCCGAGCTGGAGGAGAAGGCCGCCGCGCCGGACCTCTGGAACGACGTCGAGGCCGCGCAGGCGCTCACCTCCAAGCTCTCCTACCTGCAGGGCGACCTGCGCCGGGTGGAGGAGCTGCGCAGCCGGCTCGACGACGTCGGCGTGCTGCACGAGATGGCCGCCGAGGAGGAGGACGCCGCCACCGCCGAGGAGGCGCAGCGGGAGCTCGACAGCATCCGCAAGGCCATCGACGAGCTCGAGGTCCGCACCCTGCTGTCGGGGGAGTACGACGAGCGCGAGGCGCTGGTGACCATCCGCGCCGAGGCCGGGGGCGTGGACGCCGCCGACTTCGCCGAGATGCTGCTGCGCATGTACCTGCGCTGGGCGGAGCGGCACGGCTACCCGACCGAGGTCTACGACACCTCCTACGCCGAGGAGGCCGGCATCAAGTCGGCCACCTTCGCGGTGAAGCAGCCCTACGCCTACGGCACGCTCTCGGTCGAGCAGGGCACCCACCGGCTGGTGCGCATCTCGCCGTTCGACAACCAGGGACGCCGGCAGACCTCCTTCGCCGGCGTCGAGGTGCTGCCGGTCGTGGAGCAGACCGACCACGTCGACATCCCCGAGAACGAGATCCGCATCGACGTCTTCCGCTCGTCGGGCCCCGGTGGGCAGAGCGTCAACACGACCGACTCCGCCGTCCGGATCACCCACCTGCCCACCGGCATCGTGGTGTCCTGCCAGAACGAGAAGAGCCAGATCCAGAACCGGGCGGCCGCGATGCGCGTGCTGCAGGCCCGGCTGCTGGCGGTCCGCCAGCAGGAGGAGCGGGCGGCGATGAACGCCCTCAAGGGCGAGGGGAGCAGCTGGGGCAACCAGATGCGCTCCTACGTGCTGCACCCGTACCAGATGGTGAAGGACCTGCGCACCGAGGTGGAGACCGGCAACCCCAGCGGCGTGCTGGACGGCGACATCGACACCTTCATCGAGTCCGGCATCCGGTGGCGGCGGCAGCAGGAGTCCGCCGACAGCTGATCCGGCGGCGCTGCGAGACCCGCCACAGCGGCCCCGCGTGTCCCAGCCGTCGCAACGCTTCGTGAGCGCGCCGCCCAGCGTTTCCGCCGCGTCGTCACGCTCCGCGCACAGACTTGCGGGGCGCGCCGACGAGAGGGCTCAGCGGGGGCGCTCCGGCAGGTACCGTCGTCCCTCGTGATCGAATTGCAACACGTCACCAAGGTGTACCCGGCGAGCGCTCGGCCGGCCCTGGATGACGTCTCCATGCAGATCGACAAGGGCGAGTTCGTCTTCCTGATCGGCTCCTCCGGCTCCGGGAAGTCGACCTTCCTGCGGCTGCTGCTGAAGGAGGACAACCCGACCAAGGGCGTCGTCACGGTCAACGGCAAGAACCTGGGCACGATGAGCCGCTGGCAGGTGCCCAAGCTGCGCCGCACGATGGGCTGCGTCTTCCAGGACTTCCGCCTGCTGCGCAACAAGACCGTCGCGGAGAACGTCGCCTTCGCCCTCGAGGTGATCAACAAGCCGCAGCGCACGATCAAGCGCGTGGTCCCCGAGGTGCTGGAGATGGTGGGCCTCGACGGCAAGGAGAACCGGCTGCCCAACGAGCTCTCCGGTGGTGAGCAGCAGCGCGTCGCGATCGCCCGCGCGTTCGTCAACCGGCCGCTGGTGCTGCTGGCCGACGAGCCCACCGGCAACCTCGACCCGGAGACCAGCCAGGACATCATGCTGCTGCTGGAGCGGATCAACCGCACCGGCACCACCGTCGTGATGGCCACGCACGACTACCACATCGTCGACTCGATGCGCCGGCGCGTGATCGAGCTCAACGACGGCGTCGTCAGCCGCGACCAGTCGCGCGGCGTGTACGGCGTCGGCCGCTGAGCCGCGCGCTGCCACCCGAGCCGGACACGACAGGGAACTGATGCGCGTCAACTTCGTCTTCTCCGAGGTCGCCGCCGGTCTGCGGCGCAACCTCACCATGACCGTGGCGATGATCCTGACCACCGGGATCTCGCTCGGGCTCATGGGCACCGGGCTGCTGATCGCCCACATGATCAGCGACATGCGGGAGATCTACTACGACAAGGTCCAGGTCTCGATCTTCCTCAAGGACGACGTCACCGACCAGCAGCGGGACGCGATCGCCGCGCAGCTGGACTCCTCGCCCGAGGTCAAGGACTACATCTACGAGTCCAAGGACGAGGCGTTCAAGCGGTTCACCCAGCAGTTCAAGGAACAGCCGGCGCTGATCGCGAACACCCCCGCGGACGCACTGCCGGAGAGCTTCCGCATCGAGCTGGTCAACCCGGAGCGGTACGAGGTCATCGCGCAGCAGTTCCCGGCCGGGCAGAACGGCGTGGACGACGTCCGCGACGAGGGCGACTTCCTCGACCGGCTGTTCAGCCTGCTCAACGGCGCGCGGAACGCGACGATCGCGGTGGCCGTCGTGCAAGCCCTGGCCGCGTTGCTGCTGATCTCCAACACGATCCAGCTCGCGGCGTTCAACCGGCGGAACGAGACCAACATCATGCGGCTGGTCGGCGCCTCGCGCTGGTACACGCAGCTGCCGTTCATCCTCGAGGCGGCGCTGGCCGGCCTCATCGGTGCGGCGCTCGCGGTCGGCGGGCTGGTGCTCACCAAGGTGCTGTTCGTCGACAAGACGCTCGCCGGGCCGATCAAGGCGGGCATCATCCCGCCGGTCGACTGGTCGGCGATCGCGGCCATCTCGCCGGTCATCGCCGCCGTCGGCGTGGGCCTGGCCGCCGTCGCCGCCGCCGTCACGCTGCGGCTGTACGTCCGCCTCTGACACCAGGCTGACGGGCGAGATCTGCGCTCTTGTGGCTTCCCGGGCTGGGAGGCCACGAGAGCGCAACACTCACTCAGCGGGTGAGCGCCTGACGGACGGCGGCGACCACCGCGGCCGGGCGCCCCAGCACGTCGGCAGAGCTGAACCGCAGCACGATCCACCCGGCCAGCACCAGCCGGTTCTGCCGCCGCAGGTCCGCGACGAAGACGTCGCGCCGCCGGTGCACCTCGCCGTCGAACTCGATCACCACGCGGAGTTCCGGCCAGGCCAGGTCGCCGAAGCCGATCTGCCGCCCGCGCTCGTCGCGGATGCGGTGCTGCTGCAGCGGCCGCGGGAGCCCGGCCTCGTGCAGCAGCCACCGGAGCACCGATTCCATGGGGGAGTCGACCAAGGGGTTGGCGACCGGCAGCACTGCCCGCGCCCGGGCGGACCCCCGTCCCGACGGTCGGTGCGCCAGCTCGGCCGCCAGGTCCGCCGGGGTGCACAGGACGTCGAGCAGCTGGTCGGTCACTGCCAGCAGCGCCGCGGGTGCGAGCACCGCGGCCAGGTCGCGCCACGTGCGGGCCGGCGTCGTCGTCGCGACTCCCCATCGCCGCGTCACGTCCGGCCGACGCAGCGCCGCGCGGTGCAGCTGCCGGTCCGCCCGGTTCCGCGCCGTGCAGCCGGGTGCGACCGTGAGGTGGACGCGCTCCTCGTCCGGGGCCAACGGGATCTCCACCTGCCACATCGCGGCGGCCGTCTGGTGGCTGACGACCGCCCCGGGCGGCGCCGTCATCAGCACCGCGGGCAGCCGGGTCCGGAGCGAGCCGGCGTGGGCCCGGGGCAGGTACGTGTCGCGGGACAGCCGGACGACGTCGCGGTGGCGGAGCTCCCAGTCGCTGAGGCCGCGGCCGCGAGCGTCGGTGCGGGTCGTCGGGGCGCGCAACCGGGACGGCGCTGGGCGGCGGGGCACCGGGGGAGGGTGGCCGATCCGGCGCCGACCGCGCTGCCGTCGTCCACAGGCCCGGTGAGATCTGCGTACCGGTGCGTTCCCGGGCCGGGAGGCCACCAGTTCGCAGACCTCGTCGGGGGCCGTGATCGTTTGCGCGGCCTTCGTAGACTGGGGGCATGCCGCGGGAACAGGGGCGCAAGCTGATCGCCCAGAACAAGAAGGCGCGGCACGACTACTCGATCCTGGACACCTACGAGGTGGGCCTGGTGCTCACCGGCACCGAGGTGAAGAGCCTGCGTGCCGGCCGTGCGTCACTCGTCGACGGCTTCGCCACCGTCGACAACGGTGAGGTCTGGCTGCAGCACGTGCACATCCCCGAGTACGCCGAGGGCACGTGGACCAACCACGCCCCGCGCCGCAAGCGCAAGATCCTCATGCACCGGGCCGAGATCGAGAAGCTGATCGGCAAGACCAAGGAGGGCGGGCTGACGCTCGTCCCGCTGGACCTGTACTTCAAGGACGGCAAGGTCAAGGCCACCCTCGCGCTGGCCAAGGGCAAGAAGACCTACGACAAGCGGCAGGACATGGCCGAGCGCGACTCCCGCCGGGAGATGGAACGCGCCTTCGGCCGCTACGTGAAGGGCCGCCGGTGAAGGGGATCGCCTACGACCGGTTCGGCGGGCCGGAGGTCCTGGAGCTGCGCGACGACCTCCCCGAGCCCCCGGTCGGCCCCGACACCGTGCTGGTGCGCACGCACGCCGCCGGCGTGAACCCGGTCGACGTCGGCATCCGCGAGGGGCACCTGGCCGGGGCCTTCCCGCACCACTTCCCGATCGTCCCCGGATGGGACCTCGCCGGCACCGTCGAGGCGGTCGGCCCTGCCGTCGTCGACTTCGCCCCCGGTGACGAGGTGTTCGGCTACCTGCGCCGGGACGACGTGCAGTGGGGCACCCAGGCCGAGCTGGTGCCCGCGCCGCAGCGCTGCCTGGCGCACAAGCCGGAGTCGCTGTCGTTCACCGAGGCCGCGGCGCTCCCGCTGGCCGGGCTCACCGCCTACCAGGCGCTCACCGAGGCGCTCGACGTCGGCGAGGGCGACCGGGTGCTGGTGCACCGCGCCGCCGGCGGCGTCGGTTTCTTCGCCGTGCAGATCGCCGTCGCGCTCGGCGCGCACGTCATCGGCACCGCCAGCCCGCGCAACCACGGCTTCCTGCGCGAGGCCGGGGCCGCCGAGGTGCTCGACTACGCCGCCGGACCGATCTCGGGTCAGCTCACCGAGCCGGTCGACGCGGTGCTCGACCTCGTCGGCGGGCCGGCGCTCGGTGATGCACCTGACCAGGTGCGGGACACGTCGCGCATCGCCAGCACCGTCGACCCGGCGGTCAACGACCTCGGTGGCCGGTACGTGTTCGTCCGGCCGGAGCGGCACGACCTGGAGGAGCTCGGCCGGATGGCCGACGCCGGGCAGCTGCGGGTCGCGGTGGCCAAGGCGTTCCCGCTGGCGCAGACCGCCCAGGCGCAGGAGCTGGTCAGCGCCGGCCACGTGCGGGGCAAGGTCGTCGTCACCCTCCGCTGAGCGATCCGGGGGCGGGGCCGCACGGCTCCGCCCCCGGCACCGTCAGCCGGCCGGCGCGGCCACCTGGGACTCGGCGCTGCGCACCAGCGCGATCGCCTCGGCGGCCAGCGCCGCCCCGTCGGTGTACGTGTCCCGCCAGATCGCCAGGCCGCTGCACGCCTCGGGCGTCAGCACCGCGGCGGAGAACGCCTCGACGCCGATCCGCCCCCGGTAGCCGGCCTCCAGCGCCGCCCGGACGACGGCGGCCGCGTCGACGGCGCCGGTGGCGAGCGGGCCCCGCCCGGACTGCCCGAGCTCCAGGTAGCCGAGCAGCGGGGCGGTCGTGCGGACGGCGTCCAGCATGTCGGTCTCCTCGACCGCCATGTGGAAGGTGTCCAGGTGCACCCGCAGGTGCTCCGACCCGCTGGCGGCGACGAGGTCGCGGGCCTGCTGCGCGGTGTTGACCGCCGCGGTCTCGTAGCGGTTGAGCACCTCGAACGTCAGCGTGACCCCGCGCTCGTGCGCGTGGTCGGCGACCTGGCCGACCAGCGCGGCCGCCCGTTCGACGGCCGCCGGGGACGGCGCCGCCGCGGCCCGCCCGAACAGTCCGTACGGGACGCCGTTGAGCTGGTCACCGCCCAGCGCGACGGTGACGTCGACCAGCCGGCGCAACGCGGCGGCCCCGCGCTCGCGTTCGGCCGGGTCGTCGGAGGACACGTCGGCCCCCGGCGCCTGGCCGGCGATCGGGATCGGCACGAGCCCGTGCTCGCGGAAGACCGCGGCCCACTGCTCGACCGGCGCGGTGTCCGGGTCGATCGGCGGCAGGACGACGTGGGTGTACCCGAGCCCGGCCAGGGTGCCGAGCGCCTGCTGGAGGCCGGGCTCGGCGAGGTCGGGGACGAGGACGTTGAGGTGGCAGGCGACGTCGATCGGCATCTCCGCGCCCCTCAGAACACGGGCAGGTCGAGGCGCTGCTTGAACACCGAGTACCCGTCGTCGACGTGCACGACGGTCCCGTTGATCGCGCTCGCCTCGTCGGAGGCCAGGAACGCGACGGTGTTCGCGATCTCCTCGGGCTCGGTGAGCTTGTTGCGCAGCTGCTCGGACGCGAACGTCGCCCGCAGCTCGTCGCTGAACTGGTTGATGATCGGCGTGCCCACCCGGCCGGGGGTGATCGCGACGGCCCGGATCCCGTGCTCGGCCAGCTCGTAGGCCGCGGAGCGGGTGAAGGAGATGACCGCCGCCTTCGCCGCGCTGTAGCTGAACGACAGCTCGGCGGCCTGCTCGCCGTAGATGGACGAGGTGCTGATGATGACCCCGCCGGTGCCCTGCTGCCGGAACTGGCGGCCGGCGGCGAGGATGCCGTAGTACACGCCGTCCATGTCCACGCGCATCATCGGCACGTAGTCGACCGCGGGGTCGTGCTCGAGCAGCGGCTTGCCGCCGGCGATGCCCGCGTTGTTGAAGATGACGTCGAGCTTGCCGAAGACCTCGACCGCCCGCGCGACCGTGGCCTCGACCTGCTCGTACTTCGAGACGTCGACCTGCGCGGGCGCGGCGGCACCGGCGTGACCGTCGGCCTCGAGCTCGGCGACGACCTTCTCGGCCCGCTCGAGGTCGATGTCGGCGACGACGACCTTGGCGCCCTCGGCGACGAACTTCCGCACCGTCGCCAGGCCGATGCCGCTGGCCCCGCCGGTGATGATCGCGACCTTGCCGTCCAAACGCTTGTCCATGCGCGTGCTCCTGCCTTCCGCTGGGATGAGCTGGGGCGCGGTCGGGGACGGGGGGCGCAGCCGCCCCGTCCCCGACCGTCCGCGGGCTACTGCAACTTGTCGGACGGCGTGATGGTCGACGCGTTCTTGGCGTCGACGATCGTGGTGTCGACCGCCTCGTAGTTCTTCTTCGGGAGGTCGCCGTTGTCCTGGAACTTCTTCACGGCGTCGATCACCGAGTCGAGGACCTCGGGCCACGGCTGGTTGGCGGTGGCCACGAAGGCGCCGCCGGCCTGGATCTGGGCGACGGCCTCGCTGGTGGCGTCCGAGCCGGTCACCTTGGCCTTGGCACCGGCCTCGGTGATCGCCTGCGAGGCGCCGAGCGCCGCGTCGTCCCAGCCGACCCACACGGCGTCGAGGCCGTCGGGGTGCGCGGTGAGGTAGTCCGAGACCAGGGCCAGCGCCTCGGTGCGGCCGGTGGCCGGGGACTTCACCTTCTGCACGTCGCCGCCGGCGATCGTGGCGCCCGCGGCCTTGAGGTCCTTGAGCGCCAGGTCGGCGCGCAGCCGGATGCCGGGGTGCGGGTCGTGGCCGATGACCATGACGTTCTTGCCCTGCAGCCCGCCGATGGAGTCGCCGAGCACCTTGAGGGTGCCGTCGACGATGCCCTGCTGGTCGGTGGTGATGTTCAGCGCGAACGCGTCGCTGGCCTTGGTGGCGCTGTCCATCGCGAAGATCGGGATGTCGGCGTCCTTGGCGGCGGTGACGATCGACCCGATCGAGGCGACGTCGGTGTAGCCGTCCAGGATCACGTCGGCGCCCTGGCCGATCGCGCTCTCGACCTGGGGGTTCATCTTCTGGAAGTCGAAGTCCCCCTGGATCATCTTCAGGTCCCAGCCGTTCTCCTTGGCCTTGGCCGTCACGGCCTTGACCCACCAGGCGCCGATCGGGGTCTGGTTGCCGGAGGTGAAGGCGACGACCTTGAAGTCGTCCCCCTTGCCGCCGCCACCCCCGCTGCCGCCGCCGCTGTCGGACCCGCAGCCCGCGAGGGTCAGGGTCACGGCCGCCAGGGTCGCAAGGACCGCGGCGGGCCCTCTCCTTCTGTGCATCTTCTACTCCTTTGTAGGGGGTGCCGTGCGGGGTGGGAAAAGGGGAGGGGCGCGGTCAGCGCGCGCGCATCCGGACGGACGAGAGCGTCACGGCGGCGATGATGATCAGGCCGGTGACCACCTGCTGGACGTACGAGTTGACGCCCAGGATGTTGAGCCCGTTGCTCATCACGCCGATGATCCCGACGCCGACCATCGTGCCGACGAGGTTCGCCTGACCGGACCGGACGACGGTCATGCCGAGGAACACCGCGGCCACCGAGAACAGCAGGTTGTCGCTGCCCTGGACGGCGCTCGCGCTGCCCAGCCGGGCGGCCAGCAGCGTGCCGGCGATCGCCGCGATCAGCCCGGCCGCGGTGAACGCCAGCAGCCGGCCGCGGGAGACGTTCACGCCGGACAGGCGGGACACCTCGACGTTGCCGCCGATCGCGTACCACTTGCGGCCGGTGGTGGTGAACCGGAGCAGCGCCCAGAGCAGCACGCCCAGCACGATCGCCACGTACACCGGGCCGGGGATGTTGAGCAGCCGGCCCTGGCCGAGGGAGTTGAAGCCCGAGGGCAGGTCGAACAGCGTCGTCCCCGAGGTGACCAGGTAGGCCGTGCCGGTCACCGACGTCATCGTGGCCAGCGTCGCGACGAACGCGGTCAGCCCGACGTAGGCGACGAGCAACCCGTTGGCCAGGCCGATGGCCAGGCCCACGGCCAGCGCGATGACGATCGCCAGCCAGGTCGGGGTGCCCTTGAGCATCAGCGAGGCGGCGACCGAGCCGGCCAGGGCGGCGGTCGCGGCGAGCGAGAGGTCGAAGTCGCCGACCACCATGACCAGCGTCTGCGCCCCGGAGATGATCGCCAGGATCGAGATCTGGAAGAGGATGTTCCGGACGTTGGTGAACGTCAGGAACACGTCCGGGCGCATCGCGAAGAAGAAGACGATCAGCGCGATGAGGGCGATCGTCGTCCCGCCCTGGACCAGGAACTTCCCGATGGACCCGCGGGTCGGCCGGCGCCGGCCGACGGTCTCGTCCGGTGCAGGCGTGGGCGCCTTGATCGTCGTCGACATCAGATCGTCTTCCCGTAGCAGTAGGCGAGGAGGAGCTCCTCGTCGGCTTCCTCGGAGCGGGCCTCTCCGGAGATGCGGCCCTCGTGCATGATCAGCACCCGGTCGGTCATCCCGATGAGCTCCGGCAGCTCGGAGCTGACCGCGATGACGGTCGTGCCCTGGGCGGCGAGCATCCGGATGAGCCGGTAGATCTCGGCCTTGGTGCCGACGTCGATGCCGCGGGTCGGCTCGTCCATCAGCAGCACCGCCGGGTTGCGGGCCAGCATCTTGGCGAGCACGACCTTCTGCTGGTTGCCGCCGGAGAGCTCGCCGACCGGCTGCCGCGGGCTGCGCGCCTTGATCTGCAGGTCACCCATCCCGCGCTTGGTGATGTCGGCGATCCGCCCGCCGGAGACCATGCCCAGCGAGCTGACCGTGGCGATGTTGGCCAGCGCGACGTTGTCCTGGATCGAGGCGCTGAGGATCACGCCCTGGCTGCGGCGCTCCTCGGGCACCAGCGCGATGCCGGCGTCCAGCGCCTTCGCGACGCCGGGGGAGTGCGGCAGGGTCACCCCGTTGACGGTGACCGTGCCCTCCTTGTGCTTCTGCGCGCCGGCCAGGATGCGCAGCAGCTCGCTGCGGCCGGACCCGGCGAGACCGCCGATGCCCAGCACCTCACCGCGGTGCGCGGTGAACGAGACGTCGGTGACCCGGCGGCCGGTGAGCCCCTCGACGGTGAGCGCCACGTCGCTCGTGGCGGTGCCGCGGTCGGGGAACAGGTCGCCCGGCGAGCGGCCGACCATCGTGGAGATGACCTCGTCGATGGTGGAGTCGGCGACGTCCTTGGTGAGCACGGTCTGCCCGTTGCGCATGATCGTGATCCGGTCGCAGAGCTCGAAGACCTCCTCGAGCCGGTGCGAGACGTAGACGATCGCCACGCCGTCGGCGCGCAGCGAGCGCAGGACGGCGAACAGCTCCTGGATCTCGGTGTCGGTCAGCGACGCGGTCGGCTCGTCGAGGATGAGGATCCGGGCGTCGTTGGCCAGCGCCCGGGCGAACGAGACCATCGTCTGCTGGACCGGCGACAGCTCGCCGGCCAGCTGCCGCAGCGGGATCCTCTGGTGCAGCCGGTCCAGCTGCTCCTTCGCGCGGCGGCGCAGCGTCGACCACTGCACGATCCCGCGGCGGCTGGGCGTGCGCTCGCCGAGCAGGATGTTCTCGGCCACGCTGATCGTCGGGATGATCGACAGCTCCTGGTAGAGCGCGACGACGCCGGCCCGGTTGGCGACCCGGACGTTGGCGAACTCCACCTCCTCGCCGTCGCGGCGGATCGTCCCGTCGTCCGGGGCGTACACCCCGGTGAGCACCTTGACCAGCGTCGACTTGCCGGCGCCGTTCTCGCCGAGCAGCGCGTGGATCTCACCCGGTTGCACCGACAGCCGGGCCCCGTTGAGCGCGAACACCCCGTCGAAGTGCTTGGAGACGCCCACGGCCTCCAGCGCGGGGGCCTGCGCCGGGGCGTGCACCGCGGTGCTCACGCGCCGGCCCCCTCGTCGAGGTCCCCGTCGATGTCCCCGTCGATGTCGTTGCAGCGGATGAGCACCTTGGGGTGCCGGCCGGACATGTGCTCGGCGAACGCCTCCACGGCCTGGTCGAACGGGAAGACGGTGCCGGTGAGCGCGGCCAGGTCCAGCCGGGGGAGCAGCTGCAGGGCGCGGGGGAACGCGTACGGCGAGACGAAGACCCCGGTGAGCGTCAGCTCCTTGAGGTACAGGAAGTCCGACAGGTTCAGCGGCATCTCGAAGTCGTGCGGGTACATCGCCCCGTAGACGACCGTGCCGCCCTTCGCGGCCAGGTCGAGCAGGCCGCGCACCGCCCGCGGTGAGCCCGACGCGTCGATCACCACGTCGAAGCCGCGGCCCTCGGTGATCTCCGCCGTGCGGGCGACCTGGTCCTCGGCCGTCGGGTCGATCACGTGGTCGGCGCCGGCGGCCAGCGCCATGTCCCGGCGGTCGGCGATCGGCTCGATGAGGGTGAGCGAGGTGGCGCCGTACAGCTTCATGACCTGCAGCGCGAGCTGCCCGATCGGGCCGCCGCCGCAGATCGCCACCCGGTCACCGACCCGCACCCGGGTCTTGTCCGCGATCCGGACGGCGACCGACGTGGGCTCGAGCAGGCAGCCCTCGCGCAGGCTGACCGACTCCGGCAGCCGGTACGCCTGCGACTCGTGCCAGGTGACCGTCTCGGCCATGCCCGGCCGGTTGTAGTCCTGGATGTTCTCGCAGAACTGCTGGCGGCCGTCCCGGCAGGGGCCGCAGCTGCCGCAGAACCGCAGGAAGTTGCCGGCGACCCGGTCGCCGACGCGGATGCCGGTGCGGACGCCGTCGCCCACCGCCTCGACCACGCCGGAGAGCTCGTGGCCGAGGCCGATGGGGACGTCGGTGCCGAAGAACCCCTCGGCCAGGTGCGGGTCCGAACCGCAGATCGCCGAGTAGGCGACCCGGATCCGCACGTCCTCGGGGCCCAGCGGCTGGTCGGGCAGGTCGACGATGCCGATCCGCCCGCGGGCGGACTCGTCGGCGTCCCGCAGGCTGCCGATCTTGGTGACGGCGACTGTTCTCATGCGTCTCTCCGTTGAGCGCTCACGGGTGTCTCAGTGGGAGGTGGGCCAGGCCGGCTGGGCGATGGCCCGGCGGGTGGCGGCCACCGTGGCGGCGAGGCCGTAGCCGTGCTTGTCGCGCAGCTGCTCGTCCTCGCCGAAGCCGGCGTAGACCTGCGGGATGCCGAGCCGCTCGAAGGCGCTGAGGTGGATGCCCCGGTCGGCGACGACGTCGGCGATCCGGCTGGCCAGACCGCCGTAGGCGAGGTGGTCCTCGAGGACGACGAACCGGCCGTGGGTCTCCTCGGCGCACTGCGCGATGAGCTCGGCGTCGATCGGCTTGAGGGTGAACATGTCGACCACCCGCACCGACCGGCCGTCCTTGGCCAGCTCGTCGGCCGCGTCGAGCGCCTGGGCCACGGTGGTGCCGTGGGTGAAGATCGTGGCGTCGGTGCCCTGCCGGGCGACGATGCCCTTGCCGATGCGGATGTCGTGCTCGCCCTCGGCGTAGAGCACCTTGTCCTTCTTGCCGACCGCGAGCCGGATGTACAGCGGCCCGGCCATGGTCATCGACTGCCGGATGACCTCGCCGACCATGGCCGGGTCACCGACCGAGGTGACGGTCATGTTGGTCAGCGCGCACATCAGCGCCAGGTCCTCGACGGCGTAGTGCGTCGAGCCGCCGTTGCCCACCAGGCCGCCGTGCGTACCGATGATCTTGACCGGCAGGTTGGGGTAGCAGACGTCGCTGCGGATCTGCTCCAGCGCCCGCATGCTGAGGAACGGCAGCATGCCGGAGACGACGGGGATGTTGCCGTCGTAGGCCAGGCCGGCGGCGATGCCGACGCAGGCCTGCTCGGCCAGGCCGACGTCGAGGAACCGGTCGGGGTACTTGTCCCGGAACTCGACCAGGGTGGCGCCGATGTCGGGGGTGAGCACCCACAGGTTGTCGTGCGTCTCGCCGAGCTCGGCCAGCGTGGTGCCGATGACCGACCGCGCCGAGAGCATCTCGCCGAACGTGAACGTGACCGGCATCAGACCGTCTCCTTCTTCCGGGAGGCCGCGAGGGCGGCCATCGCCCGCTCGAGGTCGGCGGCGCCCAGGGAGCCGGCGTGCCAGGCGAGGTTGTGCTCCATGAAGTCGACGCCCTTGCCCTTGACCGTCTCGCAGATGACGACGGTCGGGCGGTCGCTGTCGGTGGCCGGCAGGGCGTCGATGGCGCCGACGAGCTGGCCCATGTCGTGGCCGTCGACCTGGACGACGTCCCAGCCGAACGCGCGCCACTTGTCGGGGTAGGGCTCGAAGACCACGCGCTCCTCGGCGAAGCTGGTCATCAGCTGCCGGTTGCGGTCGACGAAGGCGACCAGGTTGCCCAGCTCGTTGCTGCGGGCGGCCATCGCCGCCTCCCAGACCGAGCCCTCGCCGGTCTCGCCGTCGCCGAGCAGGCAGACCACCCGGTGCTGCTCACCGCGGTGCCGGGCGCTCAGCGCCATGCCCACGGCCAGCGGCAGGCCGTGGCCGAGCGAGCCGGTGGAGGCCTCGACGCCGGGCAGCTGCACCTTGCACGGGTGCATGCCGTAGGCGCTGTCGAGCTGGCCGTAGGTGTCGACGATCCCGTCGTAGGAGAAGAAGCCGCGCATCGACATCGCGATGTACATGCAGACCGCGGCGTGGCCCTTGCTCAGGACGAACCGGTCGCGCCGCGGGTTGCTGATGTCGTGCGGGTCGACGTTCAGACCGTGGTGGAACAGGGCGGTGAAGATGTCCGCCGCCGACAGGTCCCCGCCGATGTGGACGGCTCCCTCGTAGGTGCCGCAGAGGTGGAGGAGCTTGGACCGGAGCTCGTACGCCCGGTCCTCGAGCTCGGCCACGGATGGGTCGTCGTCCGTGAGCCAGACGGCAGGGTCGCGCACTGGGGCCTCCTCGTTGATGGCGGTGGGAGCCCGGCCTGGACCGGGCCCCCCTTCCCTCGGCCCGGGCGTCGCGAGCGCCGGGTGGGCCAGTGGTGGCGGTCACAGTATCGAGGGTGTCTTTACTTGTAAACACCCTGGGATCAGCTGTTTACAGGTGAACACCGACCTGGCCATACTCGCCTTCGACCGACGGCGGAACGGGGCCGTCGCCGGCCCTGGCCGGAGCGCGGGAGCGCAGGTCAGCGAGCCGATGCCGCACCGGGACACGGGCCGTTCCCGTCCGGCGCGGTGAGGTCGGTGCACCGCACGTCAGGCCAACACACAGAGAGGTGGCGATCGGCATGACCGAGACGATGGACAGGACCACCCCGGTGACGACCGGGCTCTACATCGGCGGGCAGGAGCGCTCGACGGCGGACACCCTGGAGGTCGTCGACCCGGCGCTGCCCGGCGTCGTCGTCGGCCACGCGGCCGCCGCGACCAAGGACGACGTGGCCGACGCCGTGGCCGCGGCCAAGGCCGCCCACCCGGCGTGGTCGGCGCTGCCGGCGACCGAGCGCGCCGCCCGCATGGCCGCCGCCATCGAGGGCATCGCCGACGACCGCGACGAGGACGCCCGCGTCCTGTCGCTGGAGAACGGCAAGGTCCGGATGGAGGCCCGGGTCGACGCCCTCGTCTTCGAGATCCGCTGGCAGCTGGCGCTGTCGCTCGCCGACGAGGTGGAGCAGACCAAGGTCCTGCCGCCGGCGCCGGGCATCCCGGTGCAGACCACGATCGCCCACCAGTCGCTCGGCGTCGTGACCGTCATCGTCCCGTTCAACTGGCCGCTGGCCATCCTGGCCGCCGCGCTGCCGCACGCGCTGCTGGCCGGCAACACCGCGATCGTGAAGCCCCCGCCCTCGGCGCCGCTGGCGACCGCCCGGCTGGTGCAGCGGGTCGCCGAGAAGCTGCCGCCGGGCGTGCTCAACGTCGTCACCGGCCGGGACGCCGACATGGCCGGCCTGATCGACAACCCCGACGTCGCGAAGGTCTGCTTCACCGGCAGCGTCAACGGCGGCAAGCGGATCATGGAGATGGCCGCCCGCAGCCTCACCCGGGTCACCCTGGAGCTGGGTGGCAACGACCCGGCGATCATCCGGGAGGACGCCGTCCTGGACGACGACCACCTGGACCGGCTGTTCGGCGCGATCTACGACAGCACCGGCCAGATCTGCATGAACGCCAAGCGGCTCTACGTGCACCGCTCCCGCAAGGACGAGCTGGTGTCGGGGCTCTCCGCGCGGCTGGAGAAGGTCGTGCTGGGCCACGGCCTGGCCGAGGGCACCACGATGGGCCCGCTGCACCAGCCCGCGCAGAAGGCGTTCGTGGCCGAGCTGATCGAGGAGGCGAAGGACGCCGGCGCGACCGTGCTGGAGTTCGGCGAGCTCCCCGACGGCGAGCTGGCCGGCGGCAACTTCCTGCGCCCCGCGCTCGTCGTCGACCCCGACCCGTCGCTGCGGGTGGTCACCCAGGAGCAGTTCGGCCCGGTGGTGCCGGTGATCGCCTACGACGACGACGCCGAGGCCGTGCGGATGGCCAACGACACCTGGGGCGGCCTGTGCGCCTCGGTGTGGACCGCCGACGACGCGGCCGCCGACCGGCTCGGCGGGCAGCTGGAGTGCGGCTACGTCTGGGTCAACGACCACGGGGCCGCGCGGCTGGACCTGCGCGCGCCGTTCGGTGGCATGAAGCAGTCGGGCATGGGCCGCGAGCAGGGCATCGAGGGGGTCCGGGCGTTCCAGGACACCCGCTCGATCGCGCACGCCGCGGACGAGACCGCGCAGGCCGGCGCGGCCGGCTGATCCGCACCGGCCGGATCGGGACGGGTGTCCCGATCCGGCCGGGCTGCCCGTGTCGTCACGTAGAGTTGCCGCTGGTGAACCCGCAGCGCGGGGGCGCCCGTCGTGCCACCCCGGTTGAGGAGTCGACCATCGAACCACCGCCGGATGCCATCCGCACGCCCATGCCGACCGTCATCGACAGCGACAACTTCACCCCCCGGCTGCTGGCCCTGCTGTCGAACAGCCTGGTGTGGCGTGAGTCGCGGGCGCTGCGCGCCCGCTTCGGGCTGGGCACCAACGACTGGCGGGTCATCTCCGCCATCGGCATGCGCCCGGGCACCACGGCGTCCGAGATCTCCGAGTTCATCGCCGTGAACAAGGCGATCGTGTCCAAGAGCGTCGGGATCCTGACCGACCGCCGGCTCATCGTGCAGGCCGAGGACGTCGGGCGGGCCCGGCAGCTGTTCCTCACCCAGGCCGGCGCGGACATGCACGACGCGATGCTGCCGATCTCGATGCGCGGGCAGGACATCATCCTGGCCGACCTCCCGCCCGAGGACGTCGACCGGCTCAACCAGCTGCTGCGCCGGCTCGTGTCGCGGGTGCGCGAGCTGCAGGCGGAGGACGTCCTCGAGGAGCTGGAGGCCGGGCGGGGCTGAGGCGGTGACGCGGCCGCCGCCGGTGCGCCGACCGCGGGCCGGCCCTAGGGTCGCAGCCGTGGTCCCCGCCCCGGCCGACGACGCCGACGTCCCCCGGTTCTGGCGGGCGCTCGGCCTGCCCGGGCTGGTCGACGTGCACGTGCACTTCCTGCCCGACTCGGTGCAGCGCAAGGTGTGGCAGTACTTCGCCGACGCCGAGACGCACTACGGGGTGGCCTGGCCGGTGCAGTACCCGCTGCCCGTCCCCGAGCGGCTCGCCGTCCTCGAGCGGCTCGGCGTCCGGGCGTTCCCGACGCTGCCCTACCCGCACAAGGCGGGGATGGCCGCCTGGCTCAACGACCAGGCCGCCGCCTTCGCCCGCGAGCACCCGCAGGTGCTGCACTCGGCGACCTTCTACCCGGAGCCGGAGGCGCCGGTCCACGTGGCCGAGGCGCTCGCCGCCGGCGCCCGGGTGTTCAAGGTGCACGTGCAGGTCGGCGACTTCGACCCGCGCGACCCGCTGCTGGACGCCGTCTGGGCGCGGCTGGAGGAGACCGGGACACCGGTCGTCATCCACTGCGGCTCCGGCCCGCTGGCCGGCGAGCACACCGGGCCGGCGCCGATGAGCGGTCTGCTGGAGCGGCACCCCCGGCTGCAGCTGGTGATCGCCCACCTCGGCATGCCCGAGTACGCGGCGTTCATCGAGCTCGCCGAGCGCTACGAGCGGGTGCACCTGGACACCACGATGTTCGCCACCGACTTCATCGAGCGGCGCACCCCGTTCGACCGCGGCTGGCTGCCTCGGCTGGCCGGGCTGCGCGACAAGGTGCTGCTGGGCAGCGACTTCCCGACCATCCCGTACCCCTACGCCCACCAGCTGGCGGCGCTGCACGGGCTGGGGCTGGGGGAGGAGTGGCTGCGCGCGGTGCTCTGGGAGAACGGCGCCCGGCTGTTCGGGGTGGCGGCGTGAGGCTGACCGCCGCCGTCCTCGGCACCCCCGACCCGCGCGGCCTGGCCCGCTTCTACCAGCGGCTGCTCGGCTGGCCGCTGCGCGACGACACCGACGAGTGGGCCACGTTGCGGCCCGCCGACGGGAGCACCGGGCTGTCGTTCCAGCTGGAACGCGACCACCTGCCGCCGGTGTGGCCGCCGGGACCGGGCACCCAGCAGATGCAGCAGCACCTCGACCTCGAGGTCGACGACCTGGCCGCCGCCTGCGCGCTGGCCGAGGAGGCGGGGGCGCGGCGGATCGGCGGCTACGAGGACGACGACGAGGTGGTGCGCGTGTTCGCCGACCCGGCCGGCCACCCGTTCTGCCTGTTCACCAGCCGTTGAACCCGGTGGCCCGCCGGGGCGCGCTTCTCTAGCCTCGGGCGCCGTGACGCTCCCCGACCTGCCCTCCGGCCTGACCGCCCGACCGCTGGAGCCCGGTGACCTGCCCGCGGTCGCCGCGCTGCTGGCCGCCGCCGAGGAGGTCGACGACACCGGCGAGCACGAGGACGCCGACGACCTGGCCGAGGCGCTGCTCAACGACCTCGTCGACCTGGCCCGCGACACCCGGGTGGTGCTCGACGGCGACCGGGTGGTGGCCTACGGCGACGTGGTCGCCCCGCCCACCTTCCGCGGCGCGTTCGGGGTGCAGCTCGGCGGCCGGGTGCACCCCGGCCGGCGCGGCCGGGGGATCGGCCGGGCGCTGCTGGGCTGGCAGCTGGCCCGGGCCGCGGAGGTGCACGCCGAGCGGCATTCGGGGATGCCGGCCCGGGTGTCGACGTCGCTGAGCACGGCGATGACCTCGGCCGAGGCGCTGGCCCGCCGGGCCGGGCTGGCACCGCAGCGCTGGTTCTCCGCCATGGAACGGCCGCTCAGCGACCTGCCCGCCCGCCGGGAGGTGCCCGGCGTGCAGCTCGTGCCGTTCACCTGGGACCGGGACGACGAGGTGCGCCGCGCGCACAACGCCTCGTTCACCGAGCACTACGGGTCCTCCGAGCGCGACGAGACCAGCTGGCGCACCTGGTTCACCGGGCGGCGGGCGTTCCGCCCCGACCTGTCGGTGCTCGCGGTCGAGGACGGCGCGGTCGTCGGCTACGTGCTCGCCTACGTCCACGACTCCGACACCCGGGCCACCGGCGTCGCGACGACGTACCTCGGGCAGATCGGCGTGCTGCCCGCGGCCCGCGGCCGGGGGCTGGCGACGGCCTCGATCGCCGCCGCCCTGCAGGTCGCGGCCGAGCACGGCTGCGGCGGAGCGGCGCTCGGCGTCGACAGCGAGAACAGCAGCGGCGCGCTGCGGCTGTACGAGGGGCTGGGCTTCCGGACCCGCCGCACGCACGTCACCTGGGTGCGGGAGCTCGACCCGGTGGGCTGACCCCCCTCGTTCGCGCGGCGTTCACCCCACCCGGGTGGGCAGCCGCGGCACGGCGTGTCACCATGGACGACGGCCCGCGGACACGCACGCCGGCCCAGGGACTCCGGGAGGTGGCAGGGACATGCGCACCGAGCCCCCCAGTCACAGTCCCGAGGTCCCCACCCGCTGACAGCTCCGGTCGCCCGCTGACCGGGGCGGCGCTGCGCGCGGGGACCTCACCGGCGTCCCACCCCAGCGTCCCTCCCGGGAGTCGTCGTGTCCGACCGTCGCCGCATGCACCGCACCGCCCCGCGCGCTGCGCTCTCCACCCTCACCCGCCGTCCCCGCCCGGTGGCCGTCGTGCCCCGCGTCGAGCGCCCTGCGCCGTCGCCCGGCCCGGTCACCCTGCAGTCGCGGATGGTCGACAACGCCGTCTACTCCGCCGGCCGGCGGATCGCCACGCCCGGCACCGCGGCCGACAGCCACGAGTGGCTGACCGAGGGCTTCGACGACCGGATGGTGTGGCTGGGGCTCTACCGCCCGGAGCCCGCCGAGCTCGGTGAGCTGGCCGAGCTGTTCGACCTGCCGGAGCTCGCCGTCGAGGACGCCATCCAGGCGCACCAGCGGCCGAAGTTCGAGCGCTACGGCGACACGCTGTTCGTCGTCCTCAAGGCCGCCCGGTACCTGGACGCGGCGGAGGAGGTCGACTTCGGCGAGCTGCACCTGTTCCTCGGCAAGGACTTCGTGATCACCGTCCGGCACAGCGAGTCGCCGGACCTCTCCCGCGTGCGGCGCCGGCTGGAGAGCGAGCCGGAGCTGCTGGAGCGGGGGAGCGAGGCGGTGCTCTACGCGATCCTGGACGCCGTCGTCGACGGGTACGCGCCGGTGGTCGCGGGGCTGGAGAACGACATCGACGAGATCGAGGTCGAGGTCTTCCGCGGTGACCCGCAGGTCTCCCGGCGCATCTACGAGCTGTCCCAGGAGGTCGTGGACTTCCAGCGGGCCGCGCAGCCGCTGAGCGGCATCCTCGCCGCGATCACCGCCGGGTTCGAGAAGTACGGCGTCGACGAGGAGCTGCGCAGCTACCTGCGCGACGTCGCCGACCACGTCACGTCGATCACCGAGCGCGTCGACGGCTTCCGGCTGCAGCTGCGCGACATCCTCACCGTCAACGCGACCCTGGTGGCGCAGCGGCAGAACGAGGAGATCCGGGAGCTGACCGAGACCTCGATCGCGCAGGGCGAGGAGGTCAAGAAGATCTCCGCCTGGGCGGCCATCCTCTTCGCCCCGACGCTGGTCGGGACGGTGTACGGGATGAACTTCGAGCACATGCCGGAGCTCGCCTGGCACGGCGGCTACCCGTTCGCGCTGTTCCTGATGCTGATGGTCAGCGTGGTGCTCTACCTGGTCTTCAAGCGCCGCGACTGGATCTAGCCGGAGCGGTGACGTGGCGGGGAACATCCGGCTGGACGCTGCCGTTACCCTGACTGCACAACTACACAGGGGGGCGATTGGTCTCGACTGCGGTCGGGTCACCAGGGGAAGCGAGCCGAGGAAGGCAACGATGAGCTCGTTAACCACGCGTTGCAAACAACACAAGCGCCGACTCCAGTCAGCGCGACTTCGCCCTCGCTGCCTGATAGCAGCGTAGGCGGGTCTGTCAGCCCGGGTTCGTCATCGGCCCGGTCCCTGGCATCAGCTAGATGACTCACTGCACGCACCGGTCACGGATGCGTGCGGGACACCAAACAGTGACTGGGCCCGTCATCCCGACTCGTTCGTGAGATCGGGAGGGTCGAGCAGAGACAGAGCGGACTGCGCTCGGAGAAGCCCTGGTCGCGCGTCGCAGGACGCGGGTTCGATTCCCGCCGCCTCCACCCCACACGAGAACCCGGCAGGTCACCGACCTGCCGGGTTCTCGCACGTCCGGGCCCGGCAGGCGCGTCGTCGGCCGGGGCGCCGGTGGGAGACTGGCCGTACCCGCCGCCGACGGGCGGCCACCCCACCGGAGGACGCCATGCGCAGGTGGACGGTGATCGTGGTGGCCGCCGGAGCTGCGATGCTCGTCGCGGTGGCGGCCTTCACCCTCGGACGGGCGACCGCACCGGCCGGGTACCCGCCCGTCGCGGGGTCCTACCTCGACGGCCTGCGCGAAGGGCAGGCGCAGGGCCGCCTCGAGGGCCGTGCGGAGCAGGAGGGCGCGCAGCTGCCGCCGAACGTCCGTGCGCTGGTGCAGCAGGCCTTCACCTCCGGCTACGTCACCGGGATGAACGACGCCTTCGGGCAGTACGACGGCGGCTGGGTCCTCGGCGTCCCCTGGATCGTCGTGCTGGAGCGCGGTGCCGGCCAGGTCGCCTACCGCTTCGCCCAGCGGACGCCGGTGGAGCCCGGCGTCGACTACGCGCTCTGCGCCGACGGCCGCACGCTGTGCCGCCACCGCCGCTGAGTCGCCGGAGAGCCGGCGGCCGGGCTCAGCCGTGCAGGGTCACCACGTAGCCGTCGGGGTCGCGGAAGGAGAACGTGCGGCCGAACGGGCCGTCGAACGGCTCGGTCACGATCGGCACGCCGTGCGCGGCCAGGTCGGCGTGCACGGCGTCCGGGTCCTCGGCCTTGAGCCACAGCACCATGCCGACGCCGAGCGGGTCGCCGTCGAGGTCGGCGATCGGCTCCCGGACCGCGAACGAGATGGGCTCGGTGGCGAACACGACGGCGTGCGGCGGGCTGACCGGCGCCGGCCGCAGGCCCAGCCGCTCGGTGTAGAACGCGGCGGAGGACACCAGGTCCCGCACCTGGAGGGCGATGAAGTCGGGGCCGATGACGGTCATGGCGGAGCCTCTCTGCAAGAATCAGTACGCCTGACAACATGTCAGGTGTACTGATAACAGTCAAGGGGGCCCACCGTGGCGGACTCGACCGACCGGATCGGCTGGCTGCTCAAGCGCGCGCAGGGGGCGCTCAACGCGGCGATGGGGGAGGCGCTCGCCGAGCACGGCCTCACGCTGTCGCAGTACGCCGTGCTCACCGCGCTGCTGGAGCAGCCGGGCCTGTCCAACGCCGACCTGGCACGCCGGGCGTTCGTCACCCCGCAGACCATGAACCAGGTGCTGCGCGAGCTGGAGACCCGCGGCCTGGTCGCCCGCCGTCCGCACGCCGTGCACGGCCGCGTGCTGCAGGCGCACCTCACGCCGGACGGCGAGCGGTCGCTGCGCGGCTGCACCGCCGGTGTCGACGCGGTCGAGGAGCGGATGCTCGCCGGCCTCCCCGCCGCCGACCGGCAGCGCGTGGCCGATGCCCTCCGGATGTTCACCGAGGCCCTCACCCCGAGCGCCTGACCTCGCGGTTCAGGGTCGGATCCGGGTCCTGCCCGATGTACCGGGGCCCTGCCGCGGGGCAGGCTCGGTGCATGACCTCGACGACCTCCACCCCCCTCGACGGCACCCCCACCGGCCAGCAGCCGACTCCCGGCCGCCCGGCGCTCCAGCGCAGCGGCTCCGACGTGATGCTCGGCGGCGTCTGCGGCGGGCTCGCCGAGTACACCGGCGTCGACGCGCTGCTCTGGCGCGTGGGCGCGCTGGTGTTCGCGCTCGCCGGCCCCGGCGTCCTCGTCTACCTGCTGCTGTGGCTGCTCATGCCGCAGGGCCCGGTCGCCCCCGACCGGCAGCCCAACGCGGCCGAGCGCGTCATGGACCGGCTGCGCGGCGCCCTCACCGGCAAGCGGAGCACGCCGGCCGCCTGACCCGCGGGCCGGGCGGGCTCACGCGGCGAGCAGGCGGTGCACCAGCTGGACGGCGATCGACCCCTCGCCGACCGCGGAGGCGACCCGCTTGACCGACCCGTGCCGCACGTCCCCGGCCGCGAGCACCCCGCGGAGGCTGGTCTCCAGGTGCAGCGGCGGACGGCCCAGCTCGTCCGCCGCTGCGGCGCCCAGGTCCGCGCCGGTGAGCACGAACCCGTCGGCGTCGCGCCGCACGGTCGGCGGCAGCCAGTCGGTGTGCGGGCTGGCGCCGATCATGAGGAACAGTGCCTGCGCCTCGACGGTCTCCTCGACGCCGCTGGCCCGGTCGCGGAGCACCAGGTGGTCCAGCCGCCCGTCGCCCCCGCCGCCGACCACCTCGGTGCCGGTGCGCACCTCGACGTTGCGCGTGGCCCGGACCTGCCGCACCAGGTAGTGCGACATCCCGGCCTCCAGCAGCGGCCCGCGCACGACCAGGGTGACGTGCCGGGCGTAGTGAGCCAGGTGGACGACGGCCTGCCCGGCCGAGTTGGCCCCGCCGACCACCACGACGTCCTGGCCGGCGACGAGCAGGGCCTCCGACGCGGCCGCGCCGTAGACGACCCCGGACCCGCGCAGCGCCTCCAGCGCCGGCACCCCGAGCCGGCGGTAGCTGGCACCGGTGGCCAGCAGCACCGCCGGCGTGACCACCACGCCGCCGGTCTCCAGCGACACCACGACGCCGTCGTCCGCGCGGGCCAGGTGCGCCACCCGCTGCATGAACGCGAACCGGGCGCCGAACAGCCAGGCCTGCTCGTGGGCCCGGCGGGCCAGGTCGGCGCCGCCGATGCCGCGCGGGAAGCCCAGGTAGTTGCGGATCGACGAGCTGGTGGTCGCCTGCCCGCCCAGCGCGCCCTCGTCGACGACCAGCGTGCGCAGCCCCTCCGACGCCCCGTACACGCCGGCCGACAGCCCGGCCGGTCCGCAGCCGACGATGACCAGGTCGTAGCGGTCGCGGTCGGGCGCCACCGCGGTGCCGGCCGCCCGGGCGATGTCGACGTCCGTGGGGTCCTCGTAGACCACGCCGTCCGGCATCACCATCACCGGGAACCGCTCCGCCCCGGTGCCGGCCAGCGCGGCCCGGCCCGCCGCCGACGTCGCCAGGTGGAACCGGTGCGGCATCGCGCAGCGCTCGAGCGTCGCCCGCAGCTCGTAGGAGCGCCCCGACCAGGTGTCGCCGACGACCTCGATGGTGTGCGGGGCGTTGTGCCGGGCCTCCGCCCAGGTCAGCAGGAAGCTCGCCACGGCCTGGTGGAACTGCTCGTCCGGCGGCCGTGCCGGGCGGATCAGGTGGTGGTCGATGCGGCCCTGCCCGATCGCCTCGCGGATGGTCTCCGCGGTCTCCTCGTCACCGCGCTTCCCCCACGGGACCAGCAGCACCCGCCGGGCGTGCGGGTAGCGCGCGGGCACCTCGGCCAGCAGGTCGGTGCCGGGTGCGCCGTCCAGCGTCTCGGCGGCCAGCACGAGGGCGACCTCCCGCCCGTCCGCCGCGAGGCTCTCCAGCGTGCGCCGGGCCTCGTCCGCCGAGGTGGGGAGGCAGACCTCGTAGTCGGTCGTGTACCGGGTGCGCAGCTCACGCTCGACGGGGGCGCGCAGGTCGGCGTCCTCGTCGACGGCGAGCACGACCGGGCGCTGCGGGAGCGGGTCCAGTGGCATGTCGGGTCCCGGGGTGGCGGCGGCTCCCCGGCGTCCGTGCCCGTGGGGAGCGACGCCGCACTGTGGCACGGTCCGCTCGCCGCCGACCCTGGTGCGCCGGGCGCGGGCGAGCGCCCCAGCGTGGCATCACCGAGGGGAGGCGGCCGGTGCCGCACCCCGGGGCGTGCGGACGCCGGGACGTCGGGTAGGACCAGCGCCATGGAGTTCCGACACCTGGGCCGCAGCGGCCTCAAGATCAGCGAGATCACCTACGGCAACTGGATCACCCACGGCGGCCAGGTCGAGGCCGACGCCGCGACCGCCTGCGTGCGGGCCGCGCTGGACAACGGCATCACCAGCTTCGACACCGCCGACGGCTACGCCGAGGGCCGGGCCGAGCAGGTGCTGGGCAAGGCGCTGGCCGGCGAGAAGCGCAGCAGCATCGAGATCTTCAGCAAGGTCTACTGGCCGACCGGGCAGGGCGCCAACGAGCGCGGGCTGTCCCGCAAGCACATCCGCGACTCGATCGAGGGTTCGCTGCGCCGGCTGGGCACCGACTACCTCGACCTCTACCAGGCCCACCGGTACGACTACGAGACGCCGCTGGAGGAGACGATGCTCGCCTTCGCCGACGTCGTCCGCAGCGGCAAGGCGCTCTACATCGGCGTCTCCGAGTGGCGGGCCGAGGAGATCCGGGCGGGCAAGGCGCTGGCCGACGAGCTGAAGATCCCGCTGGTGTCCAACCAGCCGCAGTACTCGGCGCTGTACCGGGTGCCCGAGGCCGAGGTCATCCCGACCTCCCGCGAGCTGGGCCTGAGCCAGATCGTCTTCTCGCCGATCGCCCAGGGCATCCTCACCGGCAAGTACCTGCCCGGTCAGCCGGCGCCCGAGGGCTCCCGGGCCACCGACGAGAAGGGCGGCGGCGCGAGCTTCATCTCCCGCTGGATGACCGACGACGTCCTCTCCCGGGTGCAGGAGCTCAAGCCGATCGCCGACGACCTCGGCCTGTCGATGGCCGCGCTGGCCGTCGCGTGGGTGCTGTCGGAGGAGAACGTCGCCGCGGCGATCGTCGGCGCCAGCCGGCCCGAGCAGGTCGTCGACAACGTCAAGGCCAGCGGCGTGCAGCTGGACGGCGGGGTGAAGGCGCGCATCGACGAGGTGCTCGCGCCGATCGCCGTCACCGACCCGGCGCTGACCCAGAGCCCGAACCCGCGCCCCTGACCCGCTGAGGCACAGGAAGCTCTGCACCCGCATCCCGCCGGGAAAGCGGGTGCAGAGCTTCCTATGCCTGGGGGCGGGTCGGGGGGCCGTGCCGGTGGCCGGCGAGGTGGCCGGGGTGCGCGGCGTGCCCGCCCGGTCGCTGGGCCGGCGTGATCCGCGGCAGCTCGCTGGTCAGCCAGCGCACCGGACGCCGCTGCGCCGGGCGCCGCGCGGCCAGGAAGTCCAGCGCGATCGCCGCCGTCCACGACTGGTCGCGGCTGCCCAGCACCTCGCCGGTGACCGGCTGGTAGTACTCCGCGAAGTCGCAGTCGACGAGCTGGGACAGCCCGGCCAGCCGCAGCTGGTTGGCCGCCTCCTGCTCACCCGACCGGTTCAGCGCCCAGGCCATCAGCCAGTTGAGCACCGGCCACTGCGGTCCGCGCCAGTAGGTGCGCTCCCGGAAGGACGGCGAGGCGGGGGAGACCGAGGGGACGACCGGCCAGCGCAGCCGCGAGTGGCCGCACCAGCGGGGGCCGAGCAGCAGGTCGCGCTGCCGGCGGGTGAGGTGCTCGTCGCCGCCGCAGAGCAGCGGGGCGAACCCGGCGGCGCTCTCGACGTCCAGCCACCGGCCGGTGCGCAGGTCGAGGTCCCGGGCCAGGCCGGTGTCCGGGTTGACCGACCGCAGCACCCCGGTGCGGAACCGCCGGGCGATCGCCCGCGACTGCTCCACCCCGCCCGCCGCGCCGCCGCCGATGCCCAGCTCCTCGCCCATGTCGGCGAGCAGGTCGCTGGCCGCGGCCAGCAGCGCCGACACCAGCACGTCGCCGACGACGAAGTCGCCGGTCGACCGGTAGGCCGCGTCGTCGTAGCGGGCGCGCACCTTCTGCTCGAGCAGCCACAGGTAGCGGGCGTACTCCTCGTCGGTGGGCCGCTGCGAGGGGTCGCTGACGTGCGCGAGGTCGGCGCGCACGAACGGCGGCATGTCCGGCTGGGGGCGCACGTTCGCGTAGGGCTCGTCCCAGCGCGGCGAGTCGTCCATCCCGGACTCCCAGCCGTGGTGGATCTCCACCAGCCCGTAGGTGTACGGGTCGCGGGCGGTGGCCAGGTACTGGTGCCAGGCCAGCCACTGGTCGAACGTCTCGACCACGAACTGCTCGGCCAGCTCCTGGTCCGCACCGCCCTTGCGGCGCGCGTCGTGCAGGATCCGGGACAGCGCGATCACGTGGATCGGCGGCTGGCAGATGCCCGAGGTGAGCACCCCGGCCGGGCGGGCCGCGGCGACCTGGGTGCGCCACCGCTCGGGGCCGGGGAAGTAGTCGCTGGGCTCGTGGAACAGGATGTGCGGGATCATCCCGGTCGCCCACTGGCCGGTCAGCAGCGTGCGCAGCTCCGCGAGCGCCCGGGGCACCGAGACCGTCGCGATGCCCAGCGCCACGAACCCGGCGTCCCAGCTCCACATGTGCGGGTAGAGCGTCGGCGAGGCGACGGTGAACGAGCCGCGGTCGTTGGCGCGCAGCACGTAGCCCGCCCGCCCGGACATCAACCCGATCTCGACCGCGCTCGGCTGGGACACCGACATCTGCCGATCAGCTCCTCTCGGTCCTGCCGGTGATCCTCCCCCGAGCAGGCCGGTGGCGCGGGCAGTTCACCCAAACGTCACGCAGCGGGTGTTGACCGGCGCCACCACGGCGCCTGGGCCAGCAGGTACAGCGCCACGCCGACCAGCAGCATCACGCCGGCCCACAGCCACGTCCGGGCCTCCTGCTGCCACAGCAGCAGCACGCACGAGGCGATCGCGAGCACCGGCACGACCACCGGGATCGTGAAGTGGTCGGCGGCGACCCGGTCGCGGCGCAGCACCAGCACCGCGGTGTTGGTGCTCAGGAATACCAGCAGGAGCAGCAGGACGACGATGTTCGCCAGGTCGCCCAGGTCGCCGTTGAGGGTGAGCCCCATGGCCACCGCGGTGGTCACCACGATCGCCACCCACGGGGTGCGCCGCCCGGGCAGCACCGCGCCGAGCACCGGGGGCAGCAGCCGCTGCTCGGCCAGCCCGAACACCATCCGGCTGGCCATGATCATCGTCAGCAGCGCGCCGTTGGCGACGGCGATGAGCGCCACCGCGCTGAACAGCCGGTCCGGGATGCCGATGCCGCTGGCCTGCACCACGGCCAGCAGCGGGCCGGAGGACGCGGACAGCTCGTCGGCCGGCAGCACCACCGCGGCCACCAGACCGACCAGCACGTACACCACCCCGGCGGTGAGCAGCGCGCCGAACAGCGCCCGCGGGTAGACCCGGCGCACGTCGCGCACCTCCTCGGCGACGTTGGCCGAGGTCTCGAACCCGACGAAGGAGTAGTAGGCGAGCAGCGCGGCCGCCAGCACGGCCGAGCCGGCGGAGACCCCGTCGGGGAACTCGACGACGCGGCCGGCGTCGCCGTCGCCGCGGCCCAGCACGATCGCGCCGACGACCACCACCAGCAGCAGCCCGGACACCTCGATCGCCGTCATCACGACGTTGGCCCGCACCGACTCCTTGATGCCGCGGGCGTTGACCAGCGCGACCACGAGCAGGAACACCAGCGCGGCCGGGACGGCGGGCACGTCGAGGAACACCGAGAGGTAGTCGCCGGCGAACGCCAGCGCCAGCCCCGCGGCGCTGGTGACCCCGGCGGCGAGCATGCAGTAGCCGACCAGGAACGACACGACCGGACGGCGGAACGCCCGCTCGGCGAAGACCGCCGAACCACCGGCCTGCGGGTACTTGGTGACCAGCTCGGCGTACGAGCCGGCCGTCAGCAGCGCCAGCAGCAGGGCGACCAGCATGGGCACCCAGACCGCGCCGCCGACCTCGCCGGCGATCTCACCGACCAGCGCGTAGATGCCGGCGCCCAGCACGTCGCCGAGCACGAAGACGTACAGCAGCTTGCCGGTGACCGCCCGTCGGAGGGTGCCGCCCTGCTCGTCGGCGGACGTCGTGGTCTGCGTGTCGGTCGGCCTGCTCACCGCAAGATCCTCACCAGCTGGGCCGACCGCGGCAACCGCGCGCCTGCCCCGGGCGGGTGACAGGAGCCCGCCGGCCGCCTCCCGGGCGGTGCCCGCGGGCCCAGGATGACGGCACAGCTCCCGCCACGGAGGCCCGAGCCCACCCGGTGCCCAGCACCACCAGGACGGAGCACCGGATGACCGCGGTCGAGCGCGCGCCCGCTCCGCCCCAGGGCTGGGCCGCCGCGCTCGTGGAGGTGCTCGCCGACCCGGCCCGCCCCGCGCTGGTCTTCCAGCCGATCGTCGACCTGCGCCGCGGCCTGGTCTGCGGCTACGAGGCGCTGTCCCGGTTCGGGGACGACGCCGCCTGCGGGCCGGACCGCTGGTTCGCCGCCGCGGACGAGCTGGGTCTCGGCGCCGCGCTGGAGGCCCGCGTCGTCTGCGCCGCCCTCTCCGCCCGCGCCACCCTGCCGGCAGACTGCTTCCTGACCGTCAACGTCAGCCCGCACCTGCTCACCGAGCCCGAGCTGGCCGACCTGCTGCTCTCGGCCGGCGACCTCTCCCGGGTGGTGCTCGAGCTGACCGAGCACGTGCCGGTCGACGACCACCAGCGGCTCACCGGCCTGCTCGACCAGCTCCGCGCCGCGGGGGCGGCGATCGCGCTGGACGACGCCGGCTCGGGCTACTCGGGGCTGCAGCAGCTGGCGCTGCTCCGCCCGCAGTTCGTCAAGCTCGACCGGGCGCTGGTCGACCACGTCGACCGGGACGAGGCGAAGCTCGCGCTGGCCGAGCTGCTGGGCACCTACGCCGGCCGGCTGGACGCCTGGCTGCTGGTCGAGGGCGTCGAGCGGTTCGAGGAGCTGGACGCGTTCGTCCGGATGGGCGTCCCGCTGGCCCAGGGGTACCTGCTCGCCCGGCCGGGCCCGGGCTGGCCGCAGCTCGACCCCGAGCTGGCTGCCCGGCTGCGGGCCATGACCGAGCGGGCCCGGCAGGGCGAGTCGGTCGCCGGGCTGGTGGAGCGGGTGCCGACCGTGCCCGCCGGCCCCGACCTCCGCGCCGACCTCGCCGCCGCACGGCGGCTGCTCGCCGCGGACCCGGGCCTGGACCTGGTCGCCGCCGTCGACGAGCGCGGCTGCCCGACCGCTCTGGTGCGTCCCGGGCTGCGGGGCGGTGACCGGGACCTGCAGGTGCTCCCGGTCAGCCTGCGGGTGCGCCCGGCCACCCCGGTGGTCGACGTGGCCGTGCGGGCGATGACCCGGGTCGCCGCGCGGCGGTTCGACCCGGCGGTCTGCGTCGACGCCAGCGGCGCGCTGCTGGGCGTCGTCCGGCCCGAACGGATGACGCTGCGGCTGGCCGACCTCCACTCCGGTGGCGCGGCCGCCGATGCCACCGGGGACGGAACGACCGACCCGGACGCCGCGTAGCGTTCCGGGGGACGAGGAGGAACCCGGTGAAGGAGTTCGACTGCGCGGACGTGGTGCCCGGCTGCGGCGCCAGCTTCCGCGCGCCGACGGCCGAGGAGCTGCTGGCGCACGGGCGGGTGCACGCCCAGTGGGGCCACGGCAGGAGCGAGGCCGACCTGCCCGCCGTCGACGTGGCGGTGGGCCGGGCGATCCGCGACGCCGGCTGACCACCCCGGGCCGCTCCGCCGCCTCCCGGCGCGGAGCCGCCCGTCGGACCAGGACGTGACGACCTCCGCGGTGCCGCCGCTGCTGGCCGGTGGACGGCGCACGGTCGTGCGGCTCCTCGGGCTGGTGGTCGGCGCCAACCTGGTCGGCGCCGTCACCGTGGCGCTGCTGCTGGTCGGTCTCTCCGGCGGGCGCAACCCTCAGGAGCCGGGCACCCGCACGGTGCTGCTGCTGGTCGTGATCGGCTACGGGGTGCTCGCGCTGCCGCTGGGCATCGCCGCCGGGCTGCAGCGGCAGCGGGTCACCCGGGCGTGGCTGGCGGCCGGCCGGCCGCCCAGCCGCACCGAGGCGGCGCACGCCCTGCGGCTGCCGCTGGACACCGCGCTGGTCGCCGCCCTGACCTGGCTGGTCGGCGCGGTCCTCGCCGGGGTCGTCGCCGGTGTCGTCTCCCCGGACCCGGCCGTGGGCCTGCGCACCGGGCTGTCCTCGGTGCTCGGCGGGATCGTGACCACCGGCGTGAGCTACCTCCTCGTCGACCGCGCTGCCCGCCCGGTCACCACCCGCGCGCTCGCCGCGCACCCGCCGACCGGTTCGCTGCTGCTCGGCGTCCGGGTCCGGATGTTCCTCGCCTGGGGTCTCACCAGCGGTGTCCCGCTGCTGGGCCTGGTCTCGCTGTTCCTCGACCCGAGCCTGCACGGCCGGGTCAGCGACGCGGCGGTGGTGTTCCTCGCCGTGGTCGCGCTGGTCGTCGGGGGACTCGCCACCCTGCTCACCGCCCGCGCCGTCGGCAGCCCGCTGCGCGAGCTGCGCCACGCGGTGCAGGAGATCGGGCAGGGCGACACCTCGGTGCGCGTCGTCGTCGACGACGCCGGCGAGATCGGCCTGCTCCAGGACGGCGTCAACACGATGGCCGCCGGGCTGGGGGAGCGGGAGCGGCTGCGCGACCTGTTCGGCCGGCACGTGGGGGCGACGGTCGCCCAGCAGGCGCTGGACCGGGGCATCGCGCTGGGCGGTGAGGAGCGCACGGTCGCGGCGCTGTTCGTCGACGTCACCGGCTCGACGGCGCTCGCGCAGCACGCCGGCGCCGAGGCGATGGTCGGCCTGCTCAACCGGTTCTTCGCGGTCGTCGTCGAGGCCACCTCCGCCGAGGGCGGGCTGGTGAACAAGTTCCAGGGCGACGCGGCGCTGTGCGTGTTCGGCGCGCCCGCCGACCACCCCGACCCGGCGGGCGCCGCGCTGCGCGCCGCCCGGGCCGTCGTCGCCGCGGTGGCCGCGGCCGGCGAGGTCGACATCGGCGTCGGCGTGGCGTTCGGCCCGGTCGTCGCCGGACAGGTGGGGGCCCGCTCGCGGCTGGAGTACACGGTGATCGGCGACCCGGTGAACGAGGCCGCCCGGCTGACCGAGCTGGCCAAGGCGCTGCCCGGGCGGGTGCTGGCGACCGGACGCGCGGTGCGCGCCGCGGCCGGCGACGAGGCCGCCCACTGGGTGCCCGGCGAGGTGCTCACGCTGCGCGGCCGCGCGCAGCCGACGCCCACCTGGGTGCGCGCCGGCTGAGCGGTGTCAGACGTCCGGGCCGAGCCGCCGCCCGGGGTCGACGCCGAGCTTCTGCCGGGCCCGGACGACGACCAGCACGTCCTGGTTCTGCAGCGTGCCGATCACCGGGTCGTCGAACCGCAGGTGCCGCCCGCCGCGGTTCACCGACAGCACGATGTCGCGCAGCTGGCGGGGCGCCAGCCCGACCTCGGACTGGGTGACCGGCCGCTCGGCGAGGTCGAGGCCGTGCCCGGTGGTCAGCAGGTCCTCCACGACGGCGACCACGCCGGGCTGGTCGGTGCTCAGCCCCAGCAGCCGCCCCGACGTCGCCGAGGAGACGATCACCGAGTCGGCACCGGACTGCTTGAGCAGGCTCGCGTTCTCCTCCTCGCGGACGCTCGCGGTGATCGGCGCGTGCGGGTTGAGCTGGCGCACGGTCAGCACGATGAGCACCGCGGTGTCGTCGCGGTTGGCCGCCACCAGCACCGCGCGGGCCCGCTCGACCTGGGCCTTGCGCAGCACCTCCGTGCGCGACGCGTCGCCGAGCACGGCCGTGAAGCCGGCGGCGTTGGCCTCGTCGACCGACCGCTGGTCGCTGTCGACGACGACGATCTCCTGGGCGGTGCAGCCGGTGCTGAGCAGCGAGCGGATGGCGCTGCGGCCCTTCGTCCCGTACCCGCAGACGACGACGTGCTGGCGCAACGAGGACCTCCAACGACGGATCCGGAACTCCTCGCGGGAGCGCGCCGTCAGCGCCTCCAGGGTGGTCCCGATGAGCACGATCAGGAACATGATCCGCAGTGGCGTGATCACGATGATGTTGACCAGGCGCGCGCCGGCGGTGACCGGCACGATGTCGCCGTACCCGGTGGTGGAGAGGCTGACGGTCGCGTAGTAGGTGGCGTCGAGCAGGCTGAGCTGCCCGCCGCTGTTGTCCCGGTACCCGTCCCGGCCGATGTAGACCAGGAAGACGGTCAGCACCAGCAGGCTCAGCGCGATGACCACGCGCCGCCACACCTGCCGGGCCGGGCCCTCCTCGACGTGGGCCAGCTGCACGCCCCCGTGGTCGGTCAGCACGCCGTCCTCACCGCCCGGACGATAGCGACCGCCGCGCTGCCGGTCACCGCGAGCGGACCAGCAGTGGCTGCGCGACCTCGCCGACGACGCCGTCGGCGTCCGACAGCACGCCCGAGCACAGCCCCAGCCCGTCGTCGGCCAGCGTGCTGCGGCAGGACAGGTGCACCCACTCGCCGGCCGGCTCGCGCAGCAGGTGGGTGGTCATCCCCGGCGGGATGGACAGCCAGTCGGCCAGCGGCAGCTCGGCCGACAGCCCGTTGGCGGCGTCCGCGACCACCAGCACCCGGGCCAGCGGGGACAGCGGCTCGCCGGCGACCAGCGGCAGCAGCAGCCGGGTCCAGACGTCGGCCGGGCCGGGCCCGTCCGGGGTGCCCCCGGTCCACCGCCACTCGACGGCCCGGCCGTAGCCCCAGTCGTCCAGGTGCGGCAGGAACGACAGCGCGGACCCCTCGGCCGGCAGCGGCGGGGGAGCGGTCGGCGGGGTGACCACCGGCGGGGTCGGCCCGGTGGCCAGGTGCCAGACGCGGGCCACCGCCACCGCGCGCCCGTCGACGCTCATCCGCGCCTCGCTCAGCGAGACCAGCCGGCCGGGCCGGACCGGGGCGACCTCGACGGTCAGCTCCCGGCGGGGGACGGGGCCCAGGAAGTCGACCGAGACCCGGGCGGCCCGCTGCCCGGGGGCGGCGGTGGCCGCGGCGAGCGAGGCCAGCAGCGCGGACGGCGGGCCGCCGTGCTGGGCGGTGGTGTCCCACGGGCTCTCGGTGGCCTTGGTCGGCGCGTACCGACCCTCCCCGAGCGGCAGGTAGAAGGCCTCGCCGAGGTCGCTGGCGGTGTCGGTCATGACGTCCTCTCTCCGCGGCCGGCACCGGTGCCCGCCGCTGGACATCCTGCTGGACACCCCGGTGCTGCGCGCCGTGCCGGGCCGGGGCCAGGATCACCCGGTGACTGCGCGCACGGCACTGGTCCTCGGCGGCGGGGGCGTCACCGGCATCGGCTGGGAGCTCGGCGTGCTCGCCGGGCTGGCCGGCGCCGGGGTCGACCTGTCCACCGCCGACCTCGTCGTCGGCACCTCGGCCGGGTCGGTGGTCGGCGCCCAGCTGACCAGCGGCACCCCCGTCGAGGAGCTGTACGCCACCCAGCTCGCGCCGCCGGACGCCGAGCGGGTGGCCCGACTCGGCCGGGCCACGCTGGCCCGCTACGGGCTGGCGGTGCTGCTGTCCCGCCGGGACGACGAGGCGTTCCGCCGCCGCATCGGCGCGCTGGCGATGCGTGCGGCGGACACCGGGCGCACCCCGACCGAGGACGAGCGGCGGGCCGCCATCGCCTCCCGGCTGCCCTCGGCGGAGTGGCCCGACCGCCCCCTCGTGCTCACCGCGGTCGACGCGGAGACCGGTGCCTCCACCGAGTTCACCCGCGACTCCGGTGTCGAGCTGGTCGCCGCGGTGGGCGCCAGCTGCGCCGTCCCCGGCGTGTACCCGCCGGTGCGCATCGCGGGCCGCCGGTACATGGACGGCGGGATGCGCTCCCCGGCCAACGCCGACCTCGCCGCCGGGTACGACCGGGTCGTCGTCCTCGCCCCGCTGCCGCGCGGGGCCGGCCCGATGACCAGCGTCGACGCGCAGGTCACCGGGATGGCCGCCCGGGTCGCCGTCGTGTCCCCGGACGCGGCCGCGCGGCAGGCGATCGGGCGGAACGTGCTCGACCCCGCCGCCCGGGCCGCCGCTGCGCGGGCCGGCCGGGCACAGGCCGCCGCCGCGGCCGCGCGGGTCGCGGAGGTCTGGCAGGGCTGAGCAGGCCACGCCGTCCGGAAGAACTGCGCAGCGTGGCGGCGCGCGGGGTTCACGAGGCGTTCTGCAACCGTTGGCTGAGCAACGCCTGGGCGCACGCTGAGATCGGGCGGTGGGCCGGTGGCGACCGTCGCGACCGGAGCCCGCGGGAGCACCGATGCGCACAGTCCTCCGGCTGCCGGGTGTCGCGGTCGCCGTCCTCCTCGCCGTCCTGCTGACCGTGCTCGTGCCGGCGTCCGCCGGTGCCGCACCGGCCGGTCAGGGCGCGGGCCCGTCGCAGGAGCTGCTGGTCATCGGTCACCGCGGTGCCGCCGGCTACCGGCCCGAGCACACGCTGGCGTCGTACGAGCTGGCCGCCCGGATGGGCGCCGACTTCATCGAGTGCGACGCGGTGTCCACCCGCGACCACGTGCTGGTGTGCCGGCACGAGCCGGAGATCGGCGGCACCACCGACGTCGCCGAGCACCCGGAGTTCGCCGACCGGCGCACCACCAAGACCGTCGACGGGGTGGCGCTGACCGGCTGGTTCACCGAGGACTTCACCCTGGCCGAGCTCAGGACGCTGCGGGCGGTGGAGCGGCTGCCCGAGGTGCGCCAGGAGAACACCCTCTACGACGGGCTCTTCCGGGTGCCCACGGTCGACGAGTACCTGCAGCTGCGCGCCCGGCTCAGCCGTGAGCTGCACCGCGAGGTCGGCGCCTACATCGAGACCAAGCACCCGACCTACTTCGACGGGCTCGGGCTGTCGCTGGAGGAGCCGCTGGTGGCCGACCTGCGCGAGGCGCACCTGCTCTCCCCGCACGCGCCGGTGTTCCTGCAGTCGTTCGAGACCACCAACCTGCGCGAGCTCGACGCGGCCGGGGTGCCCGTGCCGCTGGTCCAGCTCCTGTCGGCCACCGGCGCGCCCGCCGACCTGGTCGCGGCCGGCGACCCGCGCACCTACGCCGACCTCTCCACCGCCCGCGGGCTGGCCGGGATCGCGGAGTACGCCGATGCGGTCGGGCCGGACAAGGCGCAGGTGATCCCGCTGGCCGCGGACGGGACGCTCGGGCAGCCCACGTCCTTCGTGCCGGACGCGCACGCCGTCGGGCTGCTGGTGCACCCGTACACGTTCCGCGACGAGAACACCTTCCTGCCCGCCGACCTGCGCCGGGGGACCGACCCGGCCGGCTACGGCGACGCGGTGACCGAGCAGCTGCGGTTCTGGGAGGCCGGGGTCGACGGCATCTTCACCGACAACCCCGACACCGGCGTGCTCACCCGGGAGCTGTTCCTCACCGGCGACGTCGCCGCCTGACCCCGCGGCCGGGGTGCGGTGGCGCAGGTCCCCTGCGGCTCCGCACCCCGGTCAGCGGTCGTGGCCCAGCGGTCGTGGCTCAGCGGTCGGTGGCTCAGCGGTCGGTGGCTCAGCGGTCGGTGTCGAGGTGGCGCAGCAGCGTCTCGCCGACGTCGCGCATCGCCGCGACCTGCTCGGGGCTCAGCTGGTCGAACAGGTGGGTGCGCACGCTCTCGACGTGCACCGGCGCCGCGGCCTCCAGGGCGGCGAAGCCCTCGTCGGTGAGCACCGCGAGCTGGCCGCGGCCGTCCTCGGCGCAGGTCTGCCGGCGCACCCAGCCGCGCTCCTCCAGCCGCGACACCGCGTGCGAGAGCCGGCTGCGGGAGGACAGGCAGCGGTCGGCCAGCTCGCTCATCCGCAGCGCCCGGCCCTCGGTCTCCGACAGCTGGACGAGGATCTCGTAGTAGGCGTTGGAGATGCCGGTCTGCCGGGTCAGCTCACGCTCGAGCCGCTCGGCGAGGAGCATGTGGCTGTAGAGCCACGCCCGCCAGGCGACCTGCTCCTCGGTGTCGAGCCACCTGGTCTCGACGGCCGGGCACGCGGGGAGGCCGTCCGCCGGGCGGACGTCGTCCGCCGGGACGCTGGGGGACACCTGTGCGCTCACACCCTGAGGGTACTGGCGGAATGCTCAAGCCTTCAACTACGCTGTGGGGTAACGAAGTCAAACGCTCAACCACTTGGAGACAGCATGACCACCACGCAGATCCCCGGTTACGTCGTCGGCACCTGGGACATCGACGCCAGCCACTCGACCGTGGGCTTCTCCGTCCGCCACATGATGGTCAGCAAGGTCCGCGGCTACTTCACCGAGTTCTCCGGCGAGATCGTCACCGCCGAGGACCCGGCCGCCTCGACCGTGACCGCGACCATCGACATGGACTCGATCGACACGCGCCAGGAGCAGCGTGACGCGCACATCAAGTCCGCCGACTTCTTCGACGTCGGCAACCACACCGTCATGAGCTTCCGCTCGACCGGGGTGCGCGCCAAGGGCGAGGACTGGTTCGTCGAGGGCGACCTGACCATCAAGGGCATCACCAAGCCGGTCACCCTGGAGCTGGAGCTCAACGGCTTCGGCCCGGACGCCTACGGCGGCACGCGCGCCGGCTTCTCCGGCAAGACCTCGATCTCCCGCAAGGAGTTCGGTGTCGACATCGACATGCCGATGGACGGCGGCGGCGTCGTCGTCGGCGACAAGATCGACGTCGAGCTCGAGATCGAGGGCGTGCTCCGCACCGCCTGATCCACCCGCGGCCCCGACCGGCCGCAGCAGACCACCACGGAGGCCCCGGGCAGCTGCCCGGGGCCTCCGTCGCGTCCGGGGTCAGCCGGGAGGGGCCGGCAGGCAGGGCACGCCGGTCCGGCTCCGGCCCGCCAGCAGCAGCGGGGTGAGCTCGGCGGCGGTCAGCGGGCGGGACAGGTGGAACCCCTGCGCGTGCGTGCAGCCCACCCGGCGGGCGGCCGCCAGCTGGGCCGGTGTCTCGACGCCCTCCGCCAGCACGTCCATGCCCAGCGCGGTGCCGAGCGCGGCGACCGCGCCGAGCACCGCCTGCGGCACGGTGCGGTCCTCCGGCAGGCCCGAGACCAGCGAGCGGTCCACCTTGAGCGTGTCGACCGGCAGCGCGGCCACCGTCGCCAGCGAGCTGTAGCCGGTGCCGAAGTCGTCGATGGCCACCCGGACGCCGTGCCGCCGCAGCTCGCCCAGCTGGGCCGCGGCCTGCTCCGGGTCGCTGGTCAGGCTGGTCTCGGTCAGCTCCACCACGAGCCGCCGCGGCGCCAGCCGGCCGGCGCCGAGCGCACCCAGGACGTCGTCGACCAGCGTGCCCGACGCCAGGTGCAACGCGCTGACGTTGACCCCCACGGCCAGCGGCAGCCCGGCGCGCTCCCACGCCGCGCCCTGCTCGACGGCCGTGCGCAGCAGCCACCGGGTGATCGCCTCGATCAGCCCCTTCTCCTCAGCGACCGGCACGAACTCGGCCGGGGGCACCCGCCCGCGCTCCGGGTGCTCCCAGCGCAGCAGCGCCTCGCACCCCACCACCGCGTCGGTGGCCAGGTCGACCACCGGCTGCCAGTGCAGGGTGAACTGCTCCAGCAGCACCGCCTCCCGCAGCCCGCTGGCCACCTGCCACCGCTCCTCGAGCTCGGTGCGCAGGGCCGGGGTGAACAGCAGGTGCCGGTCCGGCCCGCGCGACTTCGCCGCGTACATCGCCGTGTCGGCGTCCCGCAGCAGGTCCTCCGGCCGCGTGGTCCCGGGCCCGGAGCTCGCGATGCCGATGCTGACGGTCACCGGCAGCCGGCTGCCGGCCAGCTCGAACGGCTCGTCGAACACCGCGCGGAACCGCTCGGCCAGGTGCAGCCCGCCCGCGGCCGGGCAGTCGCGCGCCACCACCACGAACTCGTCGCCGCCGAGCCGGCCCACCACGTCCGTGGGGCGGGTGCGGTGCGCCAGCCGCGAGGCCAGCTCCCGCAGCAGCAGGTCCCCGGCCTCGTGACCGAGGGTGTCGTTGACCTGCTTGAAGCCGTCGACGTCCATGAACAGCACGGTGACCGCACCGCCGGGCTCCTCCGCGAGCGCGGCGCTGATCGCCTCGTGCAGCCCGGCCCGGTTGGGCAGCGCCGTCAGGTGGTCGTGCCGGGCCTGCCACGCCTGCCGCTGCTCGGCGGACACCCGGTCGGTGATGTCGGTGTGCGTGACGACGACGCGGGGCCCGTCGTCCACCGGGAACGCCTGCATGTGCCACCAGGTCTCCCCGCCGGACTGCCGTGCGCCGGGCCAGGCGTGGTCCAGGGAGAACGACCGGGTCCGCCCGGCGAGCAGCGCCTCGAGGCCGTCGGCCATCGCCTGCGCGCCGCGGTGGCCGGCCCGGCCGGCGGCCCGGCAGAGGGCCACGTAGTCGTCGCCCCGATCGCCGGAGACCTGGCCGGCGGGTGGGCGGCGCTCCTGCCAGGCGGTGTTGGTGGTGAGGATCGTCCCGTCGGCGTCGAGGATCGCGGTGCGGGCGGGCAGCGCGTTGAGCACCGCCCGCAGGAGGCTGGACTCGGCCGCGCGCTCGTCGTCCAGTGCCCGGCGCTCGTGCACGTCGCGGAAGAACACCGCGACGTCGTCCTCGACCGGCAGGACGCGCACCTCGAACCAGCGGTCCAGCGTCGGGGCGAACATCTCGAGGTGCTGGACGGTGCCGGTGCGCCGTGCCTCGCGGTTGGCCGTCACCGCCGCGTGCGAGCGGCCCAGCTCGGGGAACTCCGCCCACACCGCCCGGCCGACCAGCGTCCCGGCCGGGCGTTCCAGCAACCGCTCCGCGGCGCTGTTGAGCCACGTGAGCCGATCCTCGGCGTCGAGGAAGCAGATCGCCTCGCTGACCATCTCCAGCGCGTCCGTGACCCGGTCCCGCCAGGCGGGGCCGGACCCCGCGGAGGGCCCGGACGCCGGTCGCGGCCGCTCGGCAGCACCGCTCATCGCCACCTCCTCCGCCGTCCGGAAGCCCGGACCCCGGCGGAGGGGAAACGGTACCGACCGGAGCCGCTGCGTGCGCGTCCCCGCAGCGCCACGCCACGACGCCTGCCAGCGAACTCACAGGCGGCGTCCGGGAACCAGGTCCGCTGCTGGGGCGACCTTGGAGACGTGGAGCAACCGATCCGGCGCGCGGCGCCCTGGCTGGCCACCGCCGCCCGGCTGCTGCTGGGTGGGGTCTTCCTGGTCGCCGGCGCGCTCAAGCTGCCCGACCCGGCCGCCGCCGCCCGGGCCGTGCGGGCCTACCAGCTGCTGCCCGAGTCGCTGGTCGACGTCACCGCGTTCGGGCTGCCGGTCATCGAGATCGCCGTGGGCCTGGCGCTGCTCGCCGGTGTCTTCGTGCGCACCGCGGCGGTGCTCAGCGCGGTGATGCTGGCCGGTTACGTCGCGGCGATCGCCGCCGCGTGGGCCCGCGGCCTGCAGATCGACTGCGGCTGCTTCGGCGGGGGCGGCACGGTCGCCGCCGGGCAGACCGCCTACCGGGGGGAGATCGCCCGCGACGCGGCGCTGCTGCTGGTCGCGCTGGCCCTGGCCCGCTGGCCCGCCTCCCGGTTCAGCCTCGGTGGAGCCGACCCGGCTCCCGGACGAACGGAGTACCGCAGTGCCCAGTAGCGCCAAGCGCGAGGCCGCCCGGCAGCGGATCGCCGCCCAGCGGGCGGCCGAGGCCGCGGCCCGGGCGAAGGCCCAGCGCCGCCGGCGGACGGTCGTCGGCGGCGTCGTCGCCGCGGTCGTGCTCGTCGTCGCGCTGGTCGTGGTCGTCGTCGTGCAGAGCAACCGCACCTCGACGTCCGCGTCGGCCGCCGTCCCGGCCAACACCAGCGACGGCGGGTACGCCTTCACCGTCGGCGACGCCGACGCGAAGGTGACGCTGGACCTCTACGAGGACTTCCAGTGCCCCAACTGCAAGGCGCTGGAGGACAGCGCGGGGCAGACCGTCGACCAGCTCGTGCAGGCCGGCACCGCCAAGGTCCGCTACCACGGCATGGCGTTCCTCGACACGAGCAGGAACGACCAGTACTCGACCCGGGCGCTGAACGCCGCGGCCGCCGTCGCGAGCACCGCGGGCACCGAGGCCTACTCGCGCTTCCACGACCTGCTGTTCGCCCACCAGCCCGAGGAGGGTGGCACCGGGCTGACCGACGACCAGCTCGTCACCTACGCCCAGCAGGCCGGCGCCTCCGGCGCCACGGTGGAGCAGGCGATCCGGGACGGCGAGTACGAGGACTGGACGAAGAAGGCCACCGAGCAGGCCAGCAAGGACGGCGTCACCGGCACCCCCGCGGTGTTCGTCGACGGCAAGCAGCTGACCGCGGCCGACCAGCTCACCGCCGCGGGGATCTCCGCCGCCGTGCAGGCCGCCGCGGGCTGACCGTGGCCGTCGTCACGGGCGGGCGCACAGCCGCGCGGGGGAGACTCGGGGGCATGACCACCTCGACGCTGGCCCGCACGCGCACCCGCTTCCCGTCCGCCGTCCTCGCCGCGGTCGGGCTGGCGGCCGGGTTCGCGGTCGCGCAGGAGACCGGCGTCCGGGCGCTGGGCGGCCTGGTGCTCGCCGCGTGCGGCATCGGGGCCGGCGTCCTCTGGTACCGGCGGCGCGGCCTGGCCGTCGCCGTCGGGCTCGCCGTCGCCTACCTGGTGCTGTTCGCGCTGGCGCACGTGTTCGCCCTGGGCCTGGGCTGGCCGGCCTGGCTGGCGGTGGGCCTGGTCACGGTCGCCGCCGCCGCCCTCTCCTACGGGGTGGCCGACCGCGGCTGAGCGACCCGGGACACAGCGGGAGTCCTTTACCATGGGAAGGCCGCGGCCGCTCGTGCCGTTGCACCAGATGCGCGACGCCGCGTGGACGGCCGCGATCCCAGACTTTCTCTGACACCCGAGGTGCCCTTCCGCATGCCCACCCGCAACGACCTGCGCAACGTGGCGATCGTCGCCCACGTCGACCACGGCAAGACCACCCTGGTCGACGCCCTGCTCCGCCAGGCCGGCGCTCTGCACCGCGCCAAGGGCGAGGGCACCGACGCCGACACCACGCAGGACCGGGTCATGGACTCGATGGACCTCGAGCGCGAGCGCGGGATCACCATCCTGGCCAAGAACACCGCCATCCGGCTGGCCGACCCCGACGGCAACCCCGTCGTGGTCAACATCGTCGACACCCCGGGTCACGCCGACTTCGGTGGTGAGGTCGAGCGCGGCCTGTCGATGGTCGACGGCGTCGTCCTGCTCGTCGACGCCTCCGAGGGCCCGCTGCCGCAGACCCGCTTCGTCCTGCGCAAGGCGCTGAGCAAGGGGATGCCGGTCATCCTCGCGGTCAACAAGACCGACCGCTCCGACGCCCGCATCGACGAGGTCGTCGACGAGTGCTACGAGCTGTTCATGGAGCTGCTCGAGGACGCCGGCCTGGACTCCTCGGCGCTCGAGTTCCCGATCGTCTACTGCAACGGCCGGACCGGCCAGGCCTCGCTCAACCGGCCCGCCGACGGCACCGTGCCGGACAGCCCGGACCTCGCGCCGCTGGTGACGACGCTGCTGGACACCATCCCGGCACCCAGCTACGACGCCGAGGAGCCGCTGCGCGCGCAGGTCACCAACCTCGACGCCTCGCCGTTCCTCGGCCGGCTCGCGCTGCTGCGCATCCACTCCGGTGAGATGAAGCGCGGCCAGCAGGTGGCTTGGTGCAAGGTCGACGGCACCATCCAGCGGGTCAAGATCACCGAGCTGCTGATGACCGAGGGCCTGGACCGCACCCCGGCCGACAGCGCCGGCCCCGGCGACCTGGTCGCCATCGCCGGCATCGAGGACATCATGATCGGCGACACCCTCGCCGACCCGAACGACCCGCGCCCGCTGCCGCCGCTCACGGTCGACGAGCCCTCGATCTCGATCACCATCGGCATCAACACCTCGCCGATCTCGGGCAAGAGCGGCAAGAAGCTCACCGCGCGGCTGATCAAGAACCGCCTCGACCAGGAGCTGGTCGGCAACGTCTCGGTGCGCATGCTGCCCACCGAGCGCCCCGACACCTGGGAGATGCAGGGCCGCGGCGAGCTGGCCCTGGCGATCCTGGTCGAGCAGCTGCGCCGCGAGGAGTTCGAGCTCACCGTCGGCCGGCCGCAGGTCGTGACCAAGGAGATCGACGGCAAGCTGCACGAGCCGGTCGAGCGGGTCACCATCGACACCCCCGGCGAGTACGTCGGCACGCTGACCCAGGCGCTGGCCACCCGGCGCGGCCGGCTGGAGAACCTGGTGCACCACGACACCGGGTGGGCGCGGATGGAGTACATCGTCCCGTCCCGCGGCCTCATCGGGTTCCGCACCGAGTTCCTCACCGAGACCCGCGGCACCGGCGTCCTCAACCACAACCTCGAGGGCTACGAGCCGTGGCTGGGCGACATGCGCGCCCGCCCGACCGGCTCGCTGGTCGCCGACCGCTCCGGCGTGGCGACCACCTACTCGATGTTCTCGCTGCAGGAGCGCGGCCAGATGATGGTCGAGCCCGGCGCCGAGGTCTACGAGGGCATGATCGTCGGTGAGAACTCCCGTCCGGACGACATGGACGTGAACATCACCAAGGAGAAGAAGCTCACCAACATGCGCAAGTCCACCTCCGAGGAGCTGGAGCGGCTGATCCCGCCGCGGCTGCTCAACCTGGAGCAGGCGCTGGAGTTCTGCGCCGAGGACGAGTGCGTCGAGGTCACCCCGGGCGCCGTCCGGGTGCGGAAGGTCGAGCTCGACCAGACCGTCCGCGGCCGGCAGCGCAACCGCAAGCCCAAGCCGGAGTGAGCCCCACCCCGCCCGCACCGCGGGCGGGGTGACCCGGCAGCAGAGGCCCCTTCCCCGACCCGGGGGAGGGGCCTCCGCCGTCTGCGGGGTCGGGCGCGCCGCGGTGGGCGGGACGGCGTGTCCCACCGAAGCGGGTGTGACCGGTGTGGCAGGAGTCGTCGACCGATCACGATCGGTGAGGACCTGCCGGGCGGCCGCGATCCCGCGCCGGCGGACCCGAGTGGCGTCCCGGGGTGTCGCCGCGCCGCCCGTAGCTTCCGGTCGTGCGGTGGCACCGGCGGTGGGAAGACCGCCGGGGAGCCGGGGGGAACGGGACGAAGGGCGGTCCGAGAGCCGATGACCAACGTGCGCGATGCGGGCTTCCGCAACGGGATCGACGTCCGGGTGCGGCTGCGCCGGCGCGACGCGAGCACCGATGCGCCGTTCGACGGTGCCTGGTGGCCGCGCAGCCGTGACCTGTCGGTCGAGGTGCCGGAGCTGATCGCCGCGCTGGACACCATGGGCGTCCGCGTGGAGCGCTTCACCTACCCGGTGGAGCCGTGGCAGCCGGTCGACCGCAAGGTGGTGGTCTACGGCCGCACGGTGCGCACCGGCGGCTTCCGCAGCATGGACCCCCAGCTCGTCTCGCTGACCCTGGCCGAGGGCTCCCGCCGGCTGGACCTGCTCGTCGTGCCGCCGGAGGCGGACGCCCTCACCGGTGTCCGCGCCCTCCGGATGAGTGGGCTGCGGGACGAGCGCAGCTCGCCGCAGCGGGTGCTGGCGGACGCCGGTTCGCGACCCCTGCCCCAGGTCGCGCCGCTCCCGTCGGTCCGCGTCGCCGGCTGACCCCGGCGCCGGTCACCCCGGCCGTCGTCCCCCGCCCTGCCCCGCGGGAGACGGCGGTCACCCCGCGACCCCGGCCGCCCGAGGTCACACCCGGGACAGGAACAGCGGGGTCCCGCCGCGGCGCTCCTCCCTGAGTGCGTCGGGGAGCGGGAGGGGCCGGATGACCGGGCAGTTGCGGGAAGTGGCGCGGCACGTGGTCGCCGTGCGCCCGGTGCCGGCGGACCCCGGGGTCGCGCTGCGCGCCGGGATCAGCGTGCTGGTGCCGCTGCTCACCGTCCTCGCGCTCGACCACCCCGCGTGGGCGCTCTACGCCGCGTTCGGCGCGTTCACCTCGCTCTACGGCCGCACCCGGGTGCACCTGTCCCGCCTGGCGATGCAGGCGAGCGCCGGCACCGCGCTGACCGCGAGCGTCGTCGCCGGCGCGCTGGTCGGCGTCCTCGACGCCCGGGCCTGGGTCGCGGTCGGGGTGGCCGCGCTGATCGCCGCCGGCGGTTCGGCGCTGGCCACCACGCAGGACTGGCACCCGCCGGGCCCGCTGTTCCTCGTCTTCGCCTTCGGCGCCGCCTCCTCGGTGCCGCACCAGCTGTCCGACGTCCCCGTGGCCGCCGCGGTCGCCGCGGCCAGCGCCGTGTTCGCCCTGGTGGTCGGCAACACCGTCGGCCTCGTCCGGGCCGAGCCGACCCGCCCCACCGCGCCCCGCCCCGTGCCGCGCTGGCAGCCGGTGCGCGCCGCCGTCGCCGTGGTCGTGGCCGGGCTGACCGCCACCGCCGTCGGCATCGGCCACCCGTACTGGGCGATGGTCGCCGCGGTCGCGCCGCTGTCGGCCCCCGGGGTCACCCACCAGGTGGCGCGCGCCGGGCAGCGCGTCATCGGCACCCTGGCCGGGCTGCTGACCGCTGCCGTGCTGCTCGCCCCGGGCTTCTCCGCGGTCACCACCGTGCTCGTGGTGGTCGTCCTGCAGGTGGTCACCGAGCTGCTGATCGGCCGCAACTACGCGATCGCGCTGCTGTTCATCACCCCGATGGCGTTGCTCATGGGCCAGGTCGCCGCACCCCGGCCGATGGGGCCGCTGCTGTTCGACCGGGGTGTCGAGACGGTGATCGGGGCCGCGCTCGGGCTGCTGGTGATCTGGGTCGGCACCGTGCTCCGCCGCCGCGGCCAGCAGCCGGCCTGAGCCCCGCGTCCCGCGACGCCGGGCTCAGTCGCGCGGGGCGGCCGGCCGGCCGGCGGGGACGCGGTCGGCGGCGGTGGTCCCCGGGGTGTCCGCAGCAGTGGTCTCCTGGGCCTGGGCCGCCAGCGCGTCCGCCGACTCCTGCGCCCGGTCCTTGCGGTACTCGCGGAACGACCAGGCCACCGCGGCGGCCCAGACCAGGTAGACGACCGCGTAGACCGCGTACCGGGTGGCGTCGCCGGCGTCGAACCAGTCGCTCTTGAGCAGGGTGCGGGCGTTGGTCAGCACGATGATCCCGCCGACGCCGGACCCCAGCAGCCGCGGCGGCACGTGGCGCACCAGCCAGGCCGCGATCGGGGCGGCGATCAGCCCGCCGACGAGCAGCCCGATCACCCAGCTGACCTTGATGCCCTGCGAGCCGAGGGCGAACAGGAAGCCGAGGCTCGCGGCGAGGGACACCAGGAACTCGGAGGTGTCGATCGAGCCGATCACCTTGCGCGGCTCCATCCGGCCGCTGGCCAGGATCGCCGGGGTGCCGACCGGGCCCCAGCCACCGCCACCGGTGGCGTCGACGAAGCCGGCGACCAGGCCCAGCGGGCCGAGGAACCGCTTGCGCATCGGCTTGCCCAGGTGGCGCTTGTCGATGCCGCGCAGGGTGAACCGGACCAGCAGGTAGATGCCGAGCGCCAGCAGGATGAGGCACATCAGCGGCTCGGCGACCTCCGTGGAGACCGTCGACAGCACGGTCGCGCCGGCGAAGGCGCCCACCGCCCCGGGGACGCCGATCTTCCCGACGACCTTCCAGTCGACGTTGCCGAACCGCCAGTGCGACAGGCCCGACGCCAGGTTGGTGCCGATCTCGGCCAGGTGCGTCGTCGCCGACGCGGCCGCGGGGTTGGTGCCGAGCGCCAGCAGCAGGGTCGTGGAGGTGACGCCGTAGCCCATGCCGAGGCTGCCGTCCACGAGCTGGGCGCCGAGGCCGGCGAGGGCGAGCACGATGAGGGTCTTCACGAGGAGGGTCCTTCGCGGGGATCCGGCCGGGCGCGGACAGCGCGCAGCGCGGGTGCTGACAGGGCGGGCGCCAGGAGGCGCGGGAGGTCAGCGGGTGCGACAGCAGGCGGTGCTGACGCGGAGCAGGTCGACGTGCAGGCGGCTCACGAGGAGCTCGCCCGGGAGTGCCGTCGTCCCCGTCACGGCGACATTCCTACCACGTTGATGGGATTTGGCGAGAGGGGGCGCCCAGCCAGTGGGACGCGCGAGGTCAGGCGCGCAGCACGTCGTCGCGGACGGTCAGCCAGGCGACCACCCCGCCGGCGGCCATCAGCGCTGCGCACACCGCCGTCGCCGTCTCGAAGCCGGCGGTGAACACGGCCGCGGAGGGCAGCTCACCGGACGGCAGCCCCACCGCCACCGGCAGCGCCGCGACCGCCAGGAGCCCGGCCGCCCGGGCGACGGCGTTGTTCACCCCGCTGGCGACCCCGGCCAGCGCGTCGGGCGCGGCGGCCAGCACGGTGGCCGTCAGCGGCGCCACCAGCGTGGCCATACCCAGCCCGACCAGCGCCGAGCCGGGCAGCACGTCGGCCCAGTAGGACGCCCCGGCGTCGACCCGGACCATCAGCAGCATCCCGGCGCCGGCGACCAGCGGCCCGACCGCCATCGGCCGGCGCGGCCCGATCCGCTGGGCCAGCGCCCCCGCGCGGGCGGAGAGCAGGATCAGCAGCACCGTCGGCGGCAGCATGGCCGCGCCGGCCTGCAGGGCGTCGTACCCGAGCACGTTCTGCAGCTCGAGCACAAGGAAGAACGACCAGCCGCCCAGCGCGCCGTACACCGCCAGGGTGGTGAGGTTGGCGCCGGTGAACCGGCGGTCGCGGAACAGCGACGGCGGGAGCACCGGGTGGGCGGTGCGGCGCTCCCGGACGACGAAGCCGGCGGCCGCCGCGACGCCCACCGCGGCCGCCGTCCACACCTGGACGCCGCCCGGGTCGTCGCCGGCGGCGATCAGCGCGTCCGTCGTCCCGGCGAGGGCGACGACGCCGAGCAGCGCGCCCAGCACGTCGAAGCGGCCGGTGGCCCCCGGGTCGCGGGACTCCGGCAGGTGCCGGGCGGCGAGCAGCGCGACCGCGGCGATCGGCACGTTGATGCCGAACACCCAGCGCCAGCCGGCCGTGTCGACGAGGAAGCCGCCGAGGAACGGCCCGACGAGCCCGGCCACCCCGCCCAGCGCCGACCACAGCCCGATCGCCCGCGCCCGGTCGCCGGGCACGAACGACGCCTGGATCAGCGCCAGGCTGCCGGGGGTCAGCAGCGCCCCGCCGACGCCCTGCAGCACCCGCGCGCCGATCAGCTGGCCGCTGCTCTGGGCCAGCCCGCACAGCAGCGAGGCGGCGGCGAACCAGGCGACGCCGACGACGAACACCCGCCGCCGGCCGTACCGGTCGCCCAGCGCCCCACCGAGCAGGATCAGCGACGCCAGCGCCAGCGTGTAGCCGTTGACCACCCACTGCAGCCCGGCCAGCGACGCGTCGAGGTCACGGCCGATCGCCGGCAGCGCCACGTTGACCGCGCTCGAGTCGAGGAAGGCCATCGCCGAGGCGAGCACGGTGGCCAGCACCACCCACCAGCCCTGCGCCGTGCCCAGCCGGACCCGCGCCGCCCCCGTGGGCGGGGCGGTGCCCGGTGGGGGAGCGGCGGGGTCCGGCGGCAGGCCCGCCGCGGCGGGCGGGTCCGCGGTCACGCCGTCCTTCCTAGCCCACCACCGCGTGGGTGACGACGTAGGCGAGCGCGGCGACCAGACCCGCGGCCGGCAGCGTGAGCACCCAGGCGACGGCGATGTTGCCGGCCACGCCCCAGCGGACGGCCGACAGCCGCCGGGTCGCGCCCACGCCCATGATCGAGGCGGTGGTGATGTGCGTGGTCGACACCGGGACGGCGAACACCGTGGCGGTGGCGATCATGACGCCCGAGGCGACCGTCTGGGCGGCGAAGCCGCCGGCGGGGGTCAGCTGGATGACCCGGCGGCCCAGGGTGCGGATGATCCGGAAGCCACCGGAGTAGGTGCCCGCGCTGATCGCCAGGGCGGACGCGAAGATCACCCACAGCGGGACGTCGAAGGTGTCGATCTCGCCGGAGGTGACCAGGGCGAGGGTGATGATGCCCATGGTCTTCTGCGCGTCCTGGGTGCCGTGGCCGAACGCCATGGCCGCGGAGCTGGCGATCTGGGCGTAGCGGAACCCGCGCTCGGTCTTGTGCGCGTTGCGCCGCCGGAACGTCCACAGGATGGCGAGCATGAACAGGTAGCCGAGGCCGAAGCCGATGACCGGCGACAGGACCATCGGGATGATGACCTTGTCGATGATGCCGGACCACTTCACCGACTCGGCCGACGCGAGCGCAGCGCCCACCAGGCCGCCGATGAGGGCGTGCGAGGACGACGAGGGCAGCCCGAAGTACCAGGTGATCAGGTTCCAGGCGATGGCGCCGATCAGCGCGGCGAAGACCACCTGCAGCCCGTCGTCGCCCGAGGGTGGGTCGATGATCCCGCTGCCGACGGTGGCGGCCACCTCGGTGGAGATGAGCGCGCCGACCAGGTTCATGACCGCGGCGAGCGCCAGCGCGATGCGCGGCGTCAGCGCCTTGGTGGAGACCGCGACGGCGATCGCGTTGGCGGCGTCGTGGAAGCCGTTGGTGTAGTCGAACGCCAGCGCGACGACGACGATGACCAGCAGCGCGAGGAAGGCCCCGTCCATCCCTGGGTCAGGACTCCTTGACGGCGATCGTCTCGACGACGTTGGCCACGTGCTCGAAGGCGTCGGCCGCCTCCTCGAGCTGGTCGGCCACCTCCTTGAGCTTGAGGATCTCCAGCGCGTCGAACTCACCCGAGTAGAGCCGGGACAGCAGCCGCCGGTACAGCTTGTCGGCCTCGTTCTCCAGCCGGTTGACCTCGATCCAGTACTCGGCGAGGTCCTTCATCGACCGCAGCCGGGGCATCGACTCGGCCGTCGTCTGGGCGCAGCGCTGCAGCAGCGCGACCTGCTGGCCCATCTCGGCCGGCAGGGTGCCCAGCCCGGTGAGGATGACCAGGTCGGCGGCGGCCTCGACGTAGTCCATGACGTCGTCCAGGTCGCTGGCGAGGTTGTAGATGTCCTCGCGGTCGAACGGCGTCACGAAGCTGGAGTTGACCTGCCGGAAGATCGCGTGCGTCTGCTGGTCGCCGATGTGCTCCAGGTCGCGCAGCCGGACGGCGAGCTCGTCGCGGCGGGCATGCTCGTGGACGAACTCGCTGAGGACGTCGGTGGCCGTCACGAGGTTCTCCGCCGAGGCGGTGAACATGTCGTAGAAGCTCGAGTCCTTGGGCGTGAGTCGGAAGGGCACGCGGGGCTCCCTCGGAGGACAGGACGACGGGGTGGGCGTCCTCCCTGGCTGGGACGAGCGACCCGGACGAGCATAGGTGCCCCGTTCGGTCACCCTCCGTTCACCTGCCGTCGGTGTCCCGCGACACTGGGAACCCGGCGGCGCCGCGCGACGACTACCCCACCGTGCGAGAGAACGACCGGCCCGGGCAGGCCCCCGCGTGAGGAGACCGCCCACCGCTGTCCTGCTGCTGGCCGCACTGCTCGGGACGCTGCTGCTGCAGGGCGTCCTGACCGCCTCCCCGGCGGCCGCGCACGCCGGCCTCGTCGGCGCCACCCCGGCGCAGGGCGCCCGGCTGGACACCGCGCCGGACGAGGTGCGGCTGCGGTTCACCGAGGACGTCTCGATCGGTGCCGGCTACCTGCGGGTGCTCGCGCCCGGCGGCGGCCGCGTCGACACCGGCTCGCCGGAGGTCAGCGACACCACCGTGTCGGTGGGCCTGCGCAGCGGGCTGCCCGACGCGAGCTACGTCGTCACCTACCGGGTGGTCTCGGCCGACTCGCACCCGGTCTCGGGTGCCTTCTCCTTCGTGGTCGGCGACGGCGAGCTGCTGCCGGCCAGCGCGGCCGCCGGCGGGGGCGACGACGTCGACCCGGTCGTGGGCGCCGCGCTGCCGGTCACCCGCTGGGTCACCTACGCCGGCCTGGTCCTCGGGCTGGGGGTGCCGGCGTTCCTGCTCCTGCTGTGGCCCGGCGGCTGGGGGTCGCCGCTGCTGCGCCGGCTGTCCGGCGCCGGGCTCGCCGCGGTCGCCGCCGGCACGGTCGGGGCGTTGCTGCTGCAGGGCCCCTACGCCGCCGGGGAGGGGATCGGGTCGCTGCTGGACCCGCAGCTGCTGTCGACCACCGCCGGCTCCACCTACGGCCGCACGCTGCTGGTGCGGCTGGTGCTCACCCTCGTCGCCGCGCTGGTGCTGCTGCCCTGGTGGCGCGCCCGCCGCGGCCCCGGTACGGGCGGCGCCGTCGCCGTGACCGTCGCGGCGGTCGCCGTGGTGCTCACCGTCGCCGGTGTCGGCCACCCGGTGGCCGGCCGGCTCGCGGCGCTGGAGGTGCTGGTCACCGCGGTGCACGTGGCCGCGATGACCGTCTGGCTCGGTGGGCTGGTCGTGCTGTTCGCCGTGGTGCTGCGCCGGGGCACCTCGGCCACCGACCTGGTGTCGGTGCTGCCGCGCTGGTCGCAGGTGGCGTCGGTGGTGGTGGTCGCGCTGGTGCTCAGCGGGGTCGTGCAGTCGGTGCGGCAGGTCGGGTCGCCCACCGCGCTGGTGCACACCGCGTACGGCTGGGTGCTGATCAGCAAGGTCGCCGTCGTCCTGGTCGTGCTCGCGCTGGCCGCGCTCAGCCGCGACTGGGTGCAGCAGCAGCTCGGCGCCGGCCCGCGGTCGGGGCGGCGCCGGCCCCGCCGCCCGGTGGTCGCCCAGGCGTTCGCGGCCGGCCCGGCCGCCCCGGACCCCGCCGCGCTGCCCGACCCCGACGACGCCGCGGAGCCGGCCGAGCAGCCCGCGACGCTGGGCGCGCTGCGCCGCTGGGTGCTCGTCGAGGGGATCGGCGCGGTCGTCGTCCTCGCGCTGTCGGCGGTGCTGGTCGGGCTGCCGCCGGCGCAGGCGGCCGTCGCCCAGCCCGTCGAGGTCACCCTCCCGCTGCGCTCGGCGGGCGGCACCGCCGGCAACGGCACCGTGCAGGTCGAGCTGGAGCCCGCCCGCCCCGGCCCGAACACCGGGCACGTCTACCTGTTCGACGCCGACGGCGAGCTGACCCAGCCGCGGGAGATCGGCGTCACCCTCACCGAGCGCGCGCAGCAGATCGGCCCGCTGCCCGCGACGCTCGCCCCCGCCGGCCCCGGCCACTACACGTTCGACCCAGACCTGCCCACCTCCGGCAGCTGGACGCTCACCGTGACCGTCCGGCTCGACGAGTTCACCGCCGTCACCGCCAGCACCGACTTCCTGGTCCGCTGACCACCGTCCTCACCACCCACCCGACCCGCCCTGCCCGCTGTCCAGAAGGAGCTTCGTTGTCCCTGCACCTGCCCCGTCCCGTCCGCCGATCGGGCGTCGTGGTCGCCGCGCTCGCCGCCCTGGTCGTCGCCGGGGCGGGCACCGCCTCCGCGCACGTCACGGTGTCCTCGCCCGACGCCGCGCCCGGCGGGTACGGCAAGTTCACCTTCCGGGTGCCCAACGAGAGCGACTCGGCCAGCACCGTCGGGCTGCGCATCCAGCTGCCCACCGACCACCCGATCACCTCGATGCGGGCCGAGCCGGTGCCCGGCTGGACGGTCACCCTGACCACCGGCAACCTGCCCGAGCCCGTGAAGACCGACGACGGCGACGAGATCACCACCGCCGTCACCGTGGTCGAGTACCGCGCCGACGCCGGCGGCGGCATCGCGCCCGGCCAGTTCCAGGAGTTCTCGCTGTCCGGCGGGCCGGTCCCCGATGTGGACTCGCTCACCTTCAACGCCGTCCAGACCTACAGCGACGGCACCGAGTCCGCGTGGATCGAGCCGACGGTCGAGGGCCAGGGCGAGCCGGAGCACCCGGCACCGACGCTGCGGCTGACCGGTGACACCGCCGGTGGGCAGGGGACGACGACCGCCGCCGCCCCCGCCACGGACGACGACGGGGGCAACGGGACGGCGGTCGCCGCGCTGGTCGTCGGCATCGCCGGCCTGCTCGCCGGGCTGGCCGGGCTGTTCCTGGGCCTCACCGCGCGCCGACGTACCGTGAAGCCGTGACCTCGCAGACCCCCCGCCGGGCGCTGGCCGCGCTGCTGCTGTCCTCGGGCCTGCTGCTCGCCGCCTGCTCCGGGGACGACTCCGGGGACGCGGCCGCGGCCTCGTCGTCCGGGCACCAGCACGGCGCCCCGGCCGAGGCCGAGGGCGGCGGCTCCGGGCCGTACGAGGGCACCAACCTCGGCACGCCCTACCAGAAGCCGGAGTTCACCCTCACCGACGTGTCCGGTGCCGGCTACGACTTCGCCCAGCGCACCGGCAGCAACCCGACGCTGCTCTTCTTCGGGTACACCAACTGCCCCGACGTCTGCCCGACCACGATGGCCGACATCGCGGTCGCGCTGCGCCAGGTCGACCCGGCGGTCGCGCAGAAGACCAACGTCGTGTTCGTGACCACCGACCCGGCCCGGGACACCCCCCAGGCGCTGGGCACGTGGCTGGGCCGGTTCGACGGCGACCTGCCGACGAAGTTCGTCGGGCTCACCGGTGACCAGCAGCAGCTCGACCAGGCCCAGCTCGCCGCCGGCGTCCCGCTGGCCGAGGACGGCGGGCAGACGCACTCAGCGCTGGTGCTGCTCTACGGTGCCGACGGCAAGGCGCACGTGGCCTTCAACGCCGCCGACACGCCCAAGGACATGGCCCACGACCTCGAGCTGGTCGCCAAGGGCTGACCCGGTCCTGCTCCGCCTTCGGCGCCGGAAGCGGACCCGCTCCCGGCGCCGAGGGCGGGTTCAGAGCAGGTCGGAGGAGATCCGGGGGAGGACGCTCCAGCCGCTCAGCGAGGAGTTCGCGCGGGACAGGTCGGCCTCGAAGTCGACCTCCACGGCGGAGAACCGGGAGATGTCGACCGGCCGGAAGCGCAGGCCCTCCTCGGCGATCGCCGTCTCGATGCCGCGCTCGAAGTAGTCCTGGTCGGCGCAGGCGGCCAGGTGCCGGATGAGCACCGGCTTGTCGGCGGCGGACACGTAGTTGATGCCCACCGCCTCGCCCAGCCCGCCGACGACCGTCTTGGACAGCTCGGCGATGAAGCCGTCGTCGTCCAGGGTGTACTTGACCTCCTCGTCGGCGACCGCCGAGGTGTCGACGCAGACGAAGCTCTGGTCGGCGCGCACCAGCTCGGTGGTCTCGTCGAGCACCGCCGGCTCGAACACCACGTCGCCGTTCACCCAGAGCACGCCGCCGGGGCGGGTGGTGCGCAGGGCGCGCAGCAGGCTCTTGGAGGTGTTGGTCGACCGGTAGTCGGGGTTGAAGGCGAAGAGCAGGTCGGGGACCGCCGCCATGATCTTCTTCTTCTTGAACCCGACGATCGCGGTCACCGAGGTGTCCGGGCCGAAGACGGCGCGGATGCCGTCCAGCTGCTGCTGCATGATCGTCCGGCCGTCGACCAGGGGGGTCAGCGGCTTGGGGTGCGGGCGGCCCAGCCGGGTGCCCATGCCTGCGGCCAGGATGACCACCTGGACCGACGACTCGACGGACCGCAGCGAGGGCAGATCGGTCATGGGGCCGACCTCGTGGGCCCGGCCGGAGCTGAGCTGGTCAGCGGAGCGCATGCTCGTGTCCTCCCTCGGTGGTGGTGCCCTCCAGGGCAGCGGGGGTGCTGCCGGAGGAGATGACGTCGACCACCCGGTCGGTGGCGTGGCCGTCCTCGAGCGACGTGAACGTCTGCCGGAACGCGGCGTACGCGTCGGCGTGCGCGGCCGCGACGTCCTCGACGTCCCGGATCGCGGTCAGCACCTCGTCGCTGGTGGCGAGCATCGGCCCGGGGGCGACGTCCTCCAGGTCGAAGTAGAAGCCGCGCAGCGTGTTGCGGTAGTGGTCGAGATCGTAGGTGAAGAACAGCAGCGGCTTGCCGGTCACCGCGAAGTCGAACATCGTCGACGAGTAGTCGGTGACCATCAGGTCGGCCGCCAGGTACAGGTCGCTCACCTCCGGGTGCCCGGAGACGTCGACCACCGGCGCGCCCTCGGGCAGCTCCAGCCGGTCGAGCACCATCGAGTGCAGCCGCAGCAGCAGCACGTGGTCCTCGCCCAGCCGGCGGGCGAACTCCGCGACGTCCAGCGCCAGCGAGTGGTCGGGCAGGCCCTCGCCGAAGACCGTGTCGTCGCGCCAGGTCGGCGTGTAGAGCACGGCGGTGACCCCGTCGGCCACGCCCAGCTGCTCTCTGACGGCGGCCCGGCGGGCGTCCCGGTCCGGCGCGTTGAGGACGTCGTTGCGCGGGTAGCCGGTCTCGTGCACGGGGCGGTCGGTGTAGCCGAACGCCCGGCGCAGCCGCGGCGTGCTGACGGCGTTGGGGGAGAGCAGGTGGTCCCAGCGGGCGATGTCCAGCTCCAGCCGGTCCAGCCGCCCCTCCGGCGCCCACATCACGTCGCGGTGGATGCGCTTGAGCGGGGTGCCGTGCCAGGTCTGCAGGTACAGCGTGCCGGCCGGCTTCTCCCAGACCACGTCGAGGTGGTCGTTGGAGACGACCACGTCCGCGGACTCCAGCGCCGCCCGGCCCTCCGGCGTGCCGTAGCCGGCCTTCTCCACGTCAGCGGGGAAGACGCCCTCCCAGCGCGGCGCGGTGAGCCAGACGTGCTCGACGTCCGGGCGCCCGCGCAGCCGCTCGTAGACGGCCCGGGGGCTGTCGGAGAACTGGCCGCGCAGCGAGTGGTAGACGACCCTCATCGGGCGACCACCCCGGCCAGCACCGGGCGGACCAGCTCGGCCAGCTCGGTCCACGACGAGACGACGGCGACGACGCCCGCGTCGCGCAGCTGCGCCTCCCGCTCGGCCCGCTCGGCGGGCTGCACGAACCGCAGGTTGCCCACCGTGGGGCAGCCGGCGCGGACCGCGGACAGCGCACCGGGCAGCGAGTCCTCGACCGCCAGGCCCTGCTCGGGGGCGATGCCCAGCTCCGCGCAGGCGTGCAGGTAGACAGCCGGGTCGGGCTTGCTGGTGGGGGTGGGCAGCGAGTCCTCGGCGCTGAACCGCCGCTCGGCGGGCAGCAGCCCGGCGAGACCGGCGGCCCGGAAGCAGGCGTCCAGCCGGGTGAGCGCGCTGGAGCTGACCGCGGCCAGGGTCAGCTCGCGCCCCAGCTCGGTGAGGGTGCCGACGACCTCCGCGTCGGGGGTGAGCACCCGGCCGAGGTGCTCGCTGACCGCGCGCTTCTCCTCGGCCACCCACTCCTCGAGGTCGGTCACCGCGACACCGGCGTCCGCGGCCAGGTCGGTGGCCGTCGTCCGGAAGTTCTTGCCCGTGGACGTCCGGCGCAGCTCCTCGGCGGTGTACCGCCGGCCCACACCGTGCGCGGCCAGGAAGCGGTTGGTCACCTCCGCCGAGGCCTCGAAGGCGGGCTCCTCCGACGGGAACAGGTTCCCGTCGGCGTCGCAGAGGAGGGCGTGCAGGCCCGCGGGGAGCGCGGGGAGCGCAGTCATCGCTGCGTCCTCCTGTCGGGGGTCAGGACGGGTCGGGCCGGCCGCGGGCGCAGGGCGGGGGCGCGGTCGCCCGGACGGGCGGCCGTGTGCGGATGATCCCGGACGGCACCGGTCGGTTGTCCAGCCAGGGTGGGGGACAGGCGTGCGGTGACGTTCGGCGCGAGCTCCGCGGTGAGGTGCGCGGCCAGCGTCGCGGCGACGCCGTCCCGGTCGAGCTGCTCGAGGTCCTCGGTCAGCGCGGCCACGAACCCGGCGTCGTCGGCCAGGTCGCCGAACAGCCCCGGCGCGGCCAGCAGCGGGCGCGGGTCGGTGCCGCCGGCGCGAGCCAGCGCACCGAGCTCGGCGGCCCGGGCGTCCGGCAGCTGCAGCGGGCGTCCGGCCAGGTCGGTGCCGCGCAGGTAGCGCACCCAGCCGGCCACCGCGAGGGTGAGCAGCTCGCTGGGCCGGCCCGCCCGCCGCGCCGCGCGCAGCGACGGCAGGAGGTTGCCGGGGATCTTCGTCGAGCTCCGCCGGCACAGCCGGTCGAGCCCGTCGGCGATCGCCGGGTTGGCGAACCGGCCGAGCAGCACCTGCTGGTACTCGTCGAGGTCGATCCCCGGCGGTGGCGGCAGCAGCGGCCCGACCTCCTCGGCCATCAGCCGGCGGATGAACCCGCGGAACAGCTCGTCGGCCATCAGCTGGTCGATCCGCTGGTGGCCGGCCAGCACGCCCAGGTGGCCGAGCGCCGAGTGGCCGGCGTTGAGCAGCCGGGTCTTCATCAGCGCGTACGGGGCGACGTCGGGCACGAACCGGACGCCGACGCCGTCCAGCGGCGGGCGCCCGGCGCTGAACGAGTCCTCGATGAACCACTGCGTGAACGGCTCGGTGACCACCGGCCAGCGGTCGTCGACGCCGAACCGCTCGGCGATCGCGGCCCGCTCCTCGGGGCTGGTGGCGGGCGTGATCCGGTCGACCATGCTGCTGGGGAAGGCGACGGTGTCGGCGATCCAGCGGGCCAGCACCTCGTCGACCCGCTGGGCGTGGCCGACGACCGCGGCCCGGGTGACCGCGCCGTTGGCGGGCACGTTGTCGCAGGAGAGCACGGTGAACGGCGGCAGCCCCGCCGTCCGCCGCCGGGCCAGCGCCTCGACCAGGTGGCCGAACACCGAGCGGGGCTGGTGCGGGGTGGCCAGGTCGCGCAGCGCCTCGGCGTCCGGCCGGTACTCGCCGGTGCGCCGGTCGACCAGGTACGCGGCGTCGGTGATGGTCATGGTGACCAGCCGGGTGCGCGGGTCGGCGAGCACCGACAGCACCCGCTCGGGGTCGTCGGGGGCGTAGACGTAGTCGACCATCGCGCCGACCACCCGGGCCCGCTCGACCCCGGCGTCGCGCTCGACGAGCGTGTAGAGGGTGTCCTGGGGGGCCAGCGCGTCGCGCATGGTCGGGCTGTGCAGCCCGACGCCGACGACGCCCCAGCCGGTGTCACCGGACTCGGCGAGCTCGTCGAAGTAGACGAGCTGGTGGGCTCGGGAGAAGCCGCCGACGCTGAGGTGCACCACAGCAGGGGTCAGGGCGGACCGGTCGTAGCCCGGCACGTGCAGCCGTTCGGCGTGCCGGAGGAGCGTCCCCGCGTTCAGCGGGTGGACCGGTGCGACGGCGGCCGGGGTGGCCTGCTCGTCGGGACGCGCGATCCCTGCTGTCATTCGCTCACCTCGCCTCGAGGCCATCTCCCGGCTCGAGGCGAGACACGCCGAGGACGCGGCCGACAGGTCCAGGCGCGCGTGCACGCGGGTTCTACCGCGAACGCTCTGCTGGAGGACGACCAGCTCGCCCCCCGGGTTCCCCTCCCGTGGGTCGTGCGTCCCCGGGCGCGCCGTGATCCGCGGTTGCGGGGTCGCGACGGCCGGGTGGCGCCCGTGGTTGGACGCCGGTGGCTCATCTTGCCCTGGCGTGTCGTCGCTCAAACAATCCGCAGGTCAACGGCGGGGTGATGGGCGTCTCCCGGGACACGCCCGGTGAGTTCGAGTCGACACGCCGAGTAACCGGTCACGGAATGACAACGCTGTGTTTAAGTGACGCGGCGATCCGCCGTGGGGGAACGGTGGGTGCGGGCGGAAGGCAGTGGATGGCAGCGCGGCACACCGGGGCGACCGAGACGACCCGGGACGACGGTCACCGGTTCCGCCGTCGCCGTCCCGCAGCGCTGCTGGCCGCGCTGGTCACCGGTGGCCTGGCCGCCGCGCTGCTGGGCAGCCAGGCGCTGCCGCGGTCCGCCGACGGTGACCAGACCCCGGTCTCCTCGCTGCTCGCCGCGGACGCCCAGACCCAGGCCGACGAGACCGAGCTGACGCCGCAGATGGCGATCACCGAGGTCGAGGCGCAGGCCCGGCTGCAGGAGGTCGCCGCCAACCGCGCCAAGCGCGCCGCCGAGGCCGCGGCCGCCGCCGAGGCCGCCAAGCCGGACTTCGTGCTGCCGGTGCACGGCTACCGGATGACCACCTGCTTCTGCATGCGCTGGGGCGTCATGCACTGGGGCGTCGACCTGGCCGCCCCGATGCTCACCCCGGAGTACGCGGCCGGCGACGGCGTCGTGCTGCGTGCCGGTGCCGCCAGCGGCTTCGGCCTGGCCGTCTACGTGCTGCACGAGAACGGCGACGTGACCGTCTACGGCCACATGGAGAAGATCCTGGTCAAGGCCGGTCAGGTGGTCGAGGCCGGCCAGCAGATCGCGCTGCTGGGCAGCCGCGGCCAGTCGACCGGCCCGCACCTGCACTTCGAGGTGCACCAGGGCGGCATCAACGGCAAGCGCATCGACCCCGTCGCGTGGCTCGCCGCCCGCGGCGTGGACGTGTAGTCCTGCTCTCTCGCGAGAAGGCGGGTCAGGGTGTGAAGCGGTAGCCCATGCCGGGTTCGGTGTGCAGGTACCGCGGGTGGGCCGGGTTCGGCTCGAGCTTGCGGCGCAGCTGCGCCAGGTAGACCCGCAGGTAGTTGGTCTCCCGCTCGTAGGCCGGCCCCCACACCGCCTGCAGCAGCTCCCGCTGGCCGACCAGCCGGCCGGGTGCCCGCACCAGCTCCGACAGCAACGCCCACTCGGTGGGGGTGAGCCGCACCGGCGCACCGTCGACGGTCACCTGCTTCGCGGCGAGGTCGACGGTGAAGTGGTCGGTGACCACGCTGGCCTCGCCGGTCTCCCCGGGGCCGCGCCGCAGCACCGCGCGCAGCCGGGCCAGCAGCTCGGCCATGTCGAACGGCTTGGTCACGTAGTCGTCGGCGCCGGCGTCGAGCGCCTCCACCTTGTCGGTGCTGTCCGCCCGCGCCGAGAGCACCAGCACCGGGCCGGTGAACCACGGCCGCAGCCCGGCGAGCACCTCGGTGCCGTCGAGGTCGGGCAGCCCGAGGTCCAGGACGACGACGTCCGGGTGCACCTCGGCCGCGTCGCGCAGCGCGGACGTGCCGTCGGGTGCGGTGACCACCTCGTGGCCGGCCGCGCGCAGGCTGATCCGCAGCGCCCGCAGCAGGTGCGGGTCGTCGTCGACGACGAGCACCCGGCTCATGCCATCGCCGCGGGGGCCGGGGCGTCCGCGAGCGCCAGCGACAGCACCATGGTCAGCCCGCCCCCGGGGGTGTCCTCGGCGGTCAGCGTGCCGCCCATCGCCTCGGTCAGGCCGCGGGCGACCGCCAGCCCGAGCCCGACCCCCTGCCCGGCGGGCGCGTCGCCCAGCCGCTGGAAGGGCGCGAACACCCGCTCCCGGTCGGCCCGCGGCACGCCCGGCCCGCGGTCGACGACGCGCAGCTCGACCCGCCCGGCGGCGACCCCGGCGCGGACGTCGACCGGGCCGGTGGGCGCGTGCTGCGTCGCGTTGCCGACCAGGTTGGCGACCACCCGTTCCAGCAGCCCGGCGTCGGCGCGGGCGGCCGGCAGGTCGTCCGGGGCGTCGAGCGCGACCCGGGCCTGCTGGGCGTCGTCCAGCCATGACAGCGCCGCGTGCACCACCGCGGGCAGGTCGACCGGCGACACGGTGGGGCTGATGACGCCGGACTGCAGGCGGCTCATGTCCAGCAGGTTGTCGACCAGGCCGGTGAGCCGGTCGGCGGACTCGTCGACGGTGTCGACCAGCTCGGCGCGGTCGTCGTCGGTGAGGGCGAGGTCGGCCGACCGCAGCGCGGACGACGCGGCCTTGATCCCGGCCAGCGGCGTGCGCAGGTCGTGGCTGACGGCGGCCAGCAGCGCGGTGCGCATGCTGTTGCCGGCCGCCAGCCGGTCGGCCTCCGCGGCCTGGGCGGACAGCCGGCCCTGGCGCAGGGCCACGGCGGCCTGCTCGGCGAAGGCGACCAGCACCCGGCGCTCGCCGGCGTCCAGCGTCCGGCCGCACAGCCGCAGCAGCAGGGTGTCGGTGACCGGCACCTCGTCGGGGTGCGCGCCGGGGGTGCCGCCGCACTCGCCCACGATCCGCTCGCCGTCCTCGCCGTTGCGCTCGACCATGCTCACCGCGTTCAGCCCGAAGGCCTCGCGGATCTGCTCGAGCATGCTGGTGATGCCGCGGTCGCCGGCCAGCACCGAGCGCGACAGCGAGGCGAGCATCGCCGTCTCCGCCGAGGAGCGCGCGGCCTCGGTGGCCCGCCGCGCCGACCGGTCGACGACGGTGGCGACCGCGACCGCGACCACCAGGTAGCCGGCCAGCGCGACCACGTCGTCCACCCGGTTGACGGTGAACCGGTGCGTGGGCGGGGTGAAGAACCAGTTCTCGGCCAGACCGCCGATGACCGCGGCGACGATCGCCGGGCCGAGGCCGCCGACCAGCGCCACGGCGACGACCAGCAGCAGGAACACCAGCAGCACGCTGGCCAGCGACAGCACCGAACCGGCGGAGAGGCACAGCGCGGTCACCAGCGGCACACCGACCAGCGCCAGGGCCAGCGCCAGCCAGCGGCGGCGCCAGGTGACCGCGGTGGTCGGCCGGGGCAGCCGCCAGCCGCGGGACCCGGCGGCGGCGTGGGTGACCATGTGGACGTCGATCTCGCCGGAGCGGGCGATGACCTCGCCGCCGATGCCGCGCCGGACCGCGCGGGCCCAGCGGGAGCGGCGGCTGGTGCCCACCACCAGCTGGGTCGCGTCGACGCTGCGGGCGAACTCGAGCAGCGCCGAGGCCACGTCGTCACCGACCACCTGGTGGTGGGTGCCGCCGAGGCTCTCCACCAGCGCCCGCTGCCGCTCGAGGGTGTCCGGCGAGGCCCCGGCCAGCCCGTCGGCGCGCAGCACGTGGACGGCGAGCAGCACCCCGTCGCCGTTGCGGCGGGCGACCCGGGCGGCGCGGCGGATGAGCGTCTCGCCCTCGGGGCCGCCGGTGATGGCCACGACGACCCGCTCGCGGGCCTCCCACACGTGGTCGATGTCGTGCTCGGACTTGTAGCGGCGCAGGCCCTCGTCGACCCGGTCGGCCAGCCAGAGCAGCGCCAGCTCGCGCAGCGCGGTCAGGTTGCCGACCCGGAAGAAGTTGCCCATCGCCGCGTCGACCCGCTCGGCGGGGTAGACGTTGCCGTGCGCCATGCGGCGGCGCAGCGACTCCGGCGACATGTCGACCAGCTCGACCTGGTCGGCCCGCCGCACGACCTCGTCGGGCAGGGTCTCCTGCTGGGTGATGCCGGTGATCTGCTCGACGACGTCGGTGAGGCTCTCCAGGTGCTGCACGTTCACCGTGGTGATCACGCTGGTCCCGGCGGCGAGCAGCTCCTCGACGTCCTGCCAGCGCTTGGCGTTGCGCGAGCCCGGCGTGTTGGTGTGCGCGAGCTCGTCGACGACGACCACCTCGGGGGCCCGGGCGAGCACCCCGGCGACGTCCAGCTCGCGCAGCGTCACGCCGCGGTGGGTGACCTCCGCCCGGGGCAGCACCTCGAGGCCCTCGAGCTGCTCGGCGGTGCGCGGCCGGCCGTGGGTCTCGACCACCGCGACGACGACGTCCTGACCGCGCTCGGCGCGCCGGCGGGCCTCGCCGAGGGCGGCGAACGTCTTCCCGACGCCGGGCGCGGCGCCCAGGTAGATGCGCAGCGTGCCGCGGGCCATGCCGACCATGATCCGCCTCCGTCCGTGCAGGTGAGGGCGCCGACGCGTCAAGACCCCGTCAAGACACCCGGACGGGTGCCGGGCGCTGCCATGATCGGCGCCGTGAGCGCGGCGAGCGAGGACTCCAACCGGCGGATGCTCCGTGCCCGCGACGCGATGGACCGCCGCTACGCCGAGCCGCTCGACGTCCCGACCCTGGCCCGGATCGCGCACGTGTCGGAGGCGCACTTCATCCGCACCTTCCGCGCCGCGTTCGGCGAGACCCCGCACCGCTACCTCCAGCGGCGCCGGGTGGAGCGGGCGATGTGGCTGCTGCGGTGCACCGACCGCACGGTCACCGACATCTGCATGGACGTCGGGTTCAGCAGCCTGGGCACGTTCAGCCGGGTGTTCCGCGAGGTGGTGGGGGAGCCGCCGTCCGTGCACCGGCGCCGCGGGCCGCTGCCGCCGGCGCCCAGCTGCTTCGCGATGGCCTGGCTGCGGCCGGCCGGCGATGCAGCAGTTTCGGAGAAGCCGGCGGGGGCGCCGCGTCCCTAGCGTCTGGGCCATGTTGACCCGGATCGCCATCACCCAGATCTTCGTGCCCGACCAGGACGCCGCGCTGGACTTCTACGTCGGCAAGCTCGGCTTCGAGGTGCGCACCGACCAGGCCTTCGGCCCGATGCGCTTCCTGACCGTCGCGCTGCCCGACGACCCCGGCCACGAGGTGCTGCTGGAGAAGCCCGGCCCGCCCGGGTACAGCGAGGAGGTCGCCGCCCAGGTGCGGGACCTGATCAGCAAGGGCGCCGCCGGCGGCCACCTGTTCTTCGCCACCGACGACGCGCACAAGACCCACGCCGAGTTCAGGCAGCGGGGGGTGGAGATCACCGAGGAGCCGGTCGACCGCGGCTACGGCATCGACTTCGGCTTCCGCGACCCGTTCGGCAACCACGTCCGCGTCTCCCAGATGAAGCAGCCCTGACCGGCTTTCGGCGCCGAAGGTGACAGCACTTTCGGCGCCGAAAGTGGGACGGCGGGCGGCAGCGGGGTCCTTCGTCAGCCGACGTGGACGTGCGGACGGCGGCGGCGGTCGGGCTCGGCCTCGCGCAGCACCTCACGGGTGACCGGCGCGATCTCGCCGACGCCGAAGAGCAGGAACCGCAGGAAGTTGGCGGCCGGGTTGCCCTCGGTCCACTCGAAGTAGATGTGCGGCGTGACGCCGGTCGTGTCGCGGGCGGCCAGCAGCACGGCGGCCAGCGCGTTGGGCACCGAGGAGCTCTCCAGGGTGAGCACCCGGTACTGGCCGTGGCAGATCTCGCCGTGCACCCGGATCGCGCTCTCGAACTCCGAGGGGTCGCGGACGGTGACCTCGATGAAGACGACGTCCTCGTCGGGCAGGTCGTGCTCCTTGGTGATCTGCGCGAGCTTGGCCCGGTACTGCTCGGCGTCGCGCGCCTGCGGCTCGTTGGCGACCAGCCGGACGCGTCGGCGCGAGCAGTCCCGGAGGAACATCTGCGCCAGCTCGTCGAACTCGACGTCGGTGGTGCGCAGCTCGAACGACCGGGACAGCCGGGAGACGAACGAGACGAGCACGATGGTCGCGATGAAGATCAGGCCGATCTTCAGGCCGTCGGGCCGCTCGACGATGTTGGCCACGGTCGTGTACGCGAAGATCGCCGCGACCACGCCGAAGCCGAAGACCTTGCGCCGCTCGCCGGCCCGCCGGGCGGCCAGCGTCACCGCCACCGAGGCCGAGGTGATGAGCACCAGCACGCCGGTCGCGTAGGCCCCGCCCTGGGCGTCGACGTCGGCGTCGAAGACCCAGGTGATCAGGAACGCCGCGCCGGTGAGCACCAGCACCAGCGGCCGGGTGGCCCGGGCCCACCGCGGGGCCATGCCGTAGCGCGGCAGGTACCGGGGGATCAGGTTGAGCATCCCGGCCATCGCGGAGGCACCCGCGAACCACAGGATGCAGATCGTCGAGACGTCGTAGACCGAGCCGAACGCGCTGCCCAGGTACTCGTGCGCCAGGTAGGCCAGCGCCCGGCCGTTGGCCTGGCCGCCGGGTTCGAACTCGTCCTGCGGGATGAGCAGCGTGGTGGCGAAGCTGCTGGTCACCAGGAAGCAGCTCATGATCACCGCGGCGGTCAGCAGCAGCTTCTTGGTGCCCCGGACGCGGCCCGCCGGGTTCGCCTCGGTGTCGGCCGGGTCGCCGTCGACGTGGGGCATGACGGCCACGCCGGTCTCGAAGCCCGACAACCCCAGCGCCAGCTTCGGGAAGACGATCAGCGCCACCGCGATGACGGCGAGCGGGCTGGAGTGCTCGGCCCGGACCGCCGACGTCCAGTCGCCCACCAGGTCCGCGGCGGTGACGACGTGCCACAGCGCGACGGCGATGACGACGAGGTTGAGCGCCAGGTAGGCGGCGACCAGGTAGACCGCGACGCCGATCGCCTCGCCGAACCCGCGCAGGAAGACCGCGCCGAGCAGCGCCAGCAGGAACAGCGTGATGAGCACCCGGTGGTCGCCGAAGGACTCCGGGACGTGCGGGTTCTCCGCGATGTGCGCGGTGGCGTCGGCCGCCGAGAGGGTCATCGTGATGATGAAGTCGGTGGCGGCGAAGCCGAGCAGCGCGAGGACGAACAGCTTGCCCTTCCAGAAGGTGAGCAGCCGCTCGAGCATCGCGATCGACCCCTCGCCGCGCGGGCTCTCGCGGGCCACCCGCCGGTAGACGGGCAGCGCGCCGAGGAGGGTGAGCGCGACGAGCACCAGGGTGGCGATGGGGGAGATGACGCCGGCGGCGAGCGCGGCGATGCCGGGCTGGTAGCCGAGGGTGGAGAAGTAGTCGACGCCGGTGAGGCACATGACCTTCCACCACGGACGGCGCTGCTCCTCGTGCGCCGGCTCGCCGTGCGGGCCCTGGTGGCTCGCACCCTGCTGGGCCGACTCGTCGTCCAGCAGCCAGCTGCGCACCGGGTGGCGCCGGACCGGCGTCGAGGTGGCCACGTTCTCTCCCGTCGGGGCCGCCCGGACCCTCCGGTGTCCCGGGACCCGACGGTACGAGTGGTCGCGGCGACCCGCGGGCCGAAGTCGTCAAGAATCCGTCAAGGTCGCGTCAGGGACACCCGTCGGTCACCCGCGGCGGTGGTGCGGGAGCCGCCGGGCCGCCAGCACCAGCAGCAGCGCGGCCAGGACGGCGGCCGCCGCCCACTGCGCGTGGTCGACCACCCGGGGCCCCAGCGCCCGGCTGAGCGTCACGACTGTGGTGGCCCAGCCGGCGCCGGAGACGACGATGGCCGGGACGGCGACGCGAGGGGGCACCCCGGCGGCGCCGGCCAGCCGGGGGAGCAGGGTGCGCACCTCGGCGATCCAGTGCCCGGCCGGCAGGAGCAGCCACGCGCCGGGGCCGTTGTGCTCGGCCAGCCACCCGCGCGCCCGCATGGTGCTCCGCTCGACCCGCTCGCGCACCGGCCGCGGCAGCCAGCGCACCGGCGCCGGGTGGCGGCCCCGCCACAGCCCGTGCAGCGCGCCGCCCACGGTGGCCGCGGCGGCGACGGCGCAGACCAGCGCGAGCGACGTGCCGGACGCCGACGCCCAGAGCCCCAGCGCGACCAGCGTGGTGGCGCCGGGCAGCAGCAGCCCGAGCAGCGTGCCGCTCTCGGCGAGCAGCAGCGCACCGGCGGCGGCCAGCACCGCGGCGGCGGGCCAGCCGGCGACGGCGTCCAGCAGCGTCCTCAGCACGGCTCCCCCCTCACCTGCTGATCATCGCGGACGCCGCTGACACCCCTCTGACGTCAACAGCGCGTCAAGGACGCCGCTGCGGCCGTCAAGAGCCCGTCAAGACGCCGCTCGCCGCGCTCCACCGCTCCTAGCGTCGCCGCCCGTGGAGGGACGACGACGGGTCGTCCACCCGACCGACAAGAGGGTGTGTACGACGTGACCGACGTGGTCTACGTGCTGCTGACGCTGGCGCTCTTCGGGCTGCTGGTCCTGGCCGTGAAGGGCGTGGAGCGGCTGTGAGCGGTGTCGAGCAGTGGACCGGTCTGGGGGTGGCCGCGGCGCTGGTGCTCTACTTGCTGGCGGCGCTGCTGTTCCCGGAGCGGTTCTGATGAGCGCGACGGCAGCCGGCTGGCTGCAGGTGGCGCTGCTGGTCGCGGCGCTGGCCGTCGTCCACAAGCCGCTGGGTGACTGGATGGCCCGGGTGTTCACCTCCACCCGGCACGGCCGGGTGGAGCAGCTGGTCCACCGCGCGGTCGGGGTGGACGCCGACGCCGAGCAGCGGTGGCCGGTCTACCTGCGCAGCGTGCTGGCGTTCTCGGTGGTCTCGGTGCTGTTCCTCTACCTGCTCCAGCGGGTGCAGCAGTGGCTCCCGCTGGACAACGGCATGCCGGCCGTCGGGTCCGGCTCGGCGTGGAACACCGCGGTCAGCTTCGTGACCAACACGAACTGGCAGGGCTACAGCGGTGAGTCGACGATGGGCCACCTCGTGCAGATGGCCGGGCTGGCGGTGCAGAACTTCGTCTCCGCGGCGGTCGGCCTCGCGGTGGCGGTCGCGCTGGTGCGCGGGTTCGCCCGCACCCGCACCGACCGGCTGGGCAACTTCTGGGTCGACATGACCCGCGCGGTCACCCGCATCCTGCTGCCGCTGGCCGTCGTGGGCGCGGTCGTGCTGGTGCTCGGCGGCGTGGTGCAGAACCTCTCCGCCGGCACCGACGCGCACACCCTGGCCGGCGCGACGCAGTTCCTGCCCGGTGGCCCGGTCGCCTCGCAGGAGGCCATCAAGGAGCTGGGCACCAACGGCGGCGGGTTCTACAACGCCAACTCGGCGCACCCGTTCGAGGGGCCGTCGGCGTGGATCTCGCTGTTCCAGGTCTTCCTGATCCTGGTGATCCCGTTCTCGCTGCCGCGCACCTTCGGCCGGATGGTCGGCGACCGCAGGCAGGGGTACGCGGTCCTCGGCGTGATGGGCGGGCTGGCCGCGGCGTCGGTGGCGCTGACCAGCTGGGCGCAGGCCCGGGCCGGGGGTGCCGCGCTGCAGCTGGCGGGTGCGGCGGCCGAGGGCCAGGAGGTGCGCTTCGGCGGGCCGCTGTCGGCGCTGTTCGGCTCGGCGACGACGCTCACCTCGACCGGCGCGGTCAACTCGATGCACGACAGCTTCACGCCCGCCGGCGGCCTGCTGACGCTGGTGGACATGATGCTGGGCGAGGTCGCGCCCGGCGGCGTCGGCTCCGGCCTCTACGGCATGCTGGTGCTCGCCGTCATCGCGGTGTTCGTCGCCGGGCTCATGGTCGGCCGCACGCCGGAGTACCTGGGCAAGAAGCTCGGACGGCGGGAGATGACGCTGGCCTCGCTGTACGTGCTGGCCACCCCCGCGGTGGTGCTGATCGGCACCGCGGTCGCGATGTCGGTCGACGCCGGGCGCAGCTCGATGCTCAACGACGGGCCGCACGGGTTGTCCGAGGTGCTGTACGCGTTCACCTCGGCGGCCAACAACAACGGTTCCGCGTTCGCGGGGCTGAGCGCGAACACCGACTTCTACGACGTGGCCCTGGGCCTGGCGATGGCGTTCGGCCGGTTCCTGCCGATCGTCGTCGTCCTCGCCCTGGCCGGCCGGCTCGCCGCGCAGGGCCGGACGCCGGCCACCGCCGGCACCCTGCCCACCCACCAGCCGCTGTTCGTCGGCCTGCTGAGTGCGGTGGTGCTGGTCGTCGTGGGTCTCACGTACTTCCCCGTCCTGTCTCTCGGCCCCCTCGCAGAAGGACTGTCATGAACCCCGCACTGGACGACAGGGCGCTCGACCGCCCCGTCTCCACCCCTCCGGAGCGCCGGCCGCAGCAGCGGCCGACGATCGAGTGGGGGCCGGCGCTGGCCGGCGCCGTCCGCAAGCTCGACCCACGCGGCCTGGTCCGCCAGCCGGTGGTCTTCGTCGTCTGGGTCGGCTCGGTGTTCTCCACCGTGCTCGCCGTCGTCCACCCGTCGGTGTTCAGCTGGCTGATCACCGCCTGGCTGTGGCTGACCGTGCTGTTCGCCAACGTCGCCGAGGCCGTGGCCGAGGGGCGGGGCAAGGCGCAGGCCGACACGCTCCGCCGGGCGCGGCAGACCACCGTCGCGGTGCTGCTCGACGGTTCCGAGAAGGCCGCGGCCGACCTGCGCCCCGGCGACCGGGTCGTGGTCGTCGCCGGCCAGGTGGTCCCGGGGGACGGCGACGTCGTCGAGGGCATCGCCAGCGTCGACGAGTCGGCGATCACCGGGGAGTCGGCGCCGGTGATCCGGGAGTCCGGCGGCGACCGCTCGGCGGTCACCGGCGGCACGACGGTGCTCAGCGACCGGATCGTCGTGCAGATCACCAGCAAGCCGGGAGAGACGTTCGTCGACCGGATGATCGCGCTGGTCGAGGGCGCCGCACGGCAGCGGACGCCGAACGAGATCGCGCTGAACATCCTGCTCAGCTCGCTGACGATCGTGTTCCTGCTGGCGGTCGTGACGCTGCAGCCGCTGGCGGTGTACTCGGGTGCCGAGCAGTCGGTGACCGTGCTGATCGCGCTGGTCGTCTGCCTGATCCCGACCACGATCGGGGCGCTGCTGTCGGCCATCGGCATCGCCGGCATGGACCGGCTGGTGCAGCGCAACGTGCTGGCGATGAGCGGCCGCGCGGTCGAGGCCGCCGGCGACGTCAACACGCTGCTGCTGGACAAGACCGGCACGGTCACGCTCGGCAACCGGCAGGCCGCGGAGTTCATCGCCGTCGGCGGGCTGCCGGACGCCGAGGTCGCCGACGCCGCGCAGCTGGCCTCGCTGGCCGACGAGACGCCGGAGGGGCGCAGCGTCGTCGTCCTGGCCAAGGAGCGGTACGGGCTGCGCGGCCGGGAGCTCGAGTCGGCGGTGTTCGTGCCGTTCACGGCGCAGACCCGGATGAGCGGCGTCGACCTGCCCGGCGGGCGCCAGCTGCGCAAGGGCGCCGCGGGTGCGGTGCTGGCGTGGGTGCGGTCGCTGGACGGGCCGGTGCCCCCAGAGGTCGGCGACGTCGTCGACGGCATCTCCGCGTCCGGGGGAACGCCCCTGCTGCTCGCCGAGTCGGTGGGGGAGCGGGCCCGGGTGCTGGGTGTCATCCACCTCAAGGACGTCGTCAAGTCGGGCATGCGCGAGCGGTTCGAGGAGCTGCGGCGGATGGGGATCCGCACGGTGATGATCACCGGCGACAACGAGCGGACCGCCCGGGCGATCGCCGCCGAGGCCGGCATCGACGACGTGCTGGCCGAGGCGACGCCGGAGGACAAGCTGGCGCTGATCCAGCGGGAGCAGGAGGGCGGCCGGCTGGTCGCGATGACCGGGGACGGCACCAACGACGCCCCGGCGCTCGCCCAGGCCGACGTCGGCGTCGCGATGAACACCGGGACGTCGGCGGCGAAGGAGGCCGGCAACATGGTCGACCTCGACTCCGACCCGACGAAGCTGATCGAGATCGTGGAGATCGGCAAGCAGCTGCTCATCACCCGCGGGTCGCTGACGACGTTCTCCATCGCGAACGACCTGGCGAAGTACTTCGCGATCCTGCCCGCGATGTTCGCCGGGGTCTTCCCGGGTCTGGACGCGCTGAACGTGATGCGGCTGCACTCGCCGGAGTCGGCGATCCTCTCGGCCGTCGTGTTCAACGCGCTGATCATCGTGGCGCTGGTGCCGCTGGCGCTGCGCGGCGTCACGTACCGGCCGTCCTCGGCGTCGGCGATGTTGCGCCGCAACCTGCTGGTCTACGGCGTCGGCGGCGTGGTGCTGCCGTTCGTCGGGATCAAGCTCATCGACCTGCTGGTCTCCCTCCTCCCCGGGATCGCGTGATGTCCGCTCTCCGTTCCGGCCGCCAGCTGGTGGCCGCCGTCCGTGCCCTGCTCGTCGCGACCGTCGTGCTGGGTGTCGGCTACCCGTTGGCGATCACCGGTCTGGCGCAGGTCGTCGCCCCTGATCGGGCGGACGGGTCGCTGATCAGCCGGGACGGGCAGGTGGTCGGGTCGTCGCTGATCGGCCAGTCGTTCACCACCCCGGACGGCGACCCGCTGCCGCAGTGGTTCCAGTCGCGACCCTCGACGTCGTCGTACGACGGGGCGGCGTCCGGTGGCTCGAACCTGGGGCCGAACTCGCCGGAGCTGCTCGACGCGGTGCGGCAGCGGCGGCAGCAGGTGGCCGACCTCAACGGCGTGCCGCTCGCGGACGTGCCGGCCGACGCGGTGACGGCGTCGGGGTCGGGGCTGGACCCGGGGATCTCGCCGGCGTACGCGGCGCTCCAGGTGCACCGGGTGGCGGCCGAGTGGGGCCTGCCCGAGGCGGACGTCGAGCGGCTGGTGGCCGACGCGACGCACGGCCGCGACCTGGGCTTCATCGGGGCGCCGTGGGTGGACGTCGTGACGCTCAACCTGGCCCTCGACCAGCGGTTCGGCGCGGGCCGGTGACGACACGGCACCCGGTGGGGGACCCCCTCACCGGGTGCCGTCCCGGGGGATGTATTGTTCTCAACGGCTCGGACACACCAGACCGGGTCGGCACCAAGGGGCTGTGGCGCAGCTGGTAGCGCACCACACTGGCAGTGTGGGGGTCAGGGGTTCGAGTCCCCTCAGCTCCACCCCGATCGACCAGGCCGTCCTCCACCCGGAGGGCGGCCTGACTCGTTCCGAAGGGGCGGTTCAGACCGCGGCCGCCGTGAACCGCACCGTGCGGGTGGCCGGGTCGGCGACGGTCAACCGCACCCGGACCCGCTCGCCCGGGGGCAGCGCGACGTCGCAGCGCGCCTGCACGGCCAGGTCGCTGAGCACCACGGTGCACCGGTGCTCCTCCGCGTCGAGCACGACGGCGTCGAACACCTCACCGACCCGGCCGGCCAGCACGGTGGCCTCGACCAGGTCGACGACGGCGCGCTCGACGTCCCGCGTGCGCCGGTCCGACGCCGCCATCAGGCCGGGGAGGTCCGGCAGCGCGGCCCGCAGCTCCGGCGCCGGCTCCGCGCCGGCGGCGAGGGCGAGGCAGACCTCGGTGCCGAACCGGTCGACCAGCCGGCGCAGCGGCGCGGTCACGTGCGCGTACGGCGCCCCGACCCCGCCGTGCCCGGTCTCGGCGGGTGGCCGGCCGTCGAAGGCGGTGTACGCCGCGCCGCGCAGCAGCGACGCGGCTGCGTCCAGGAAGGCGGCGTGCCGGGGCTGTGCCGGGTCCAACGTGGCGATCACGTCGCCGGGGCCCGCACCGTCCGGCCAGTCCACCCCGAGGCCGGGGGCCAGCCGGCGGAGTGCGGCGACCGCGGCCGGGTCGGCCGGCGGCAGCGTGCGCAAGATCCCGACCCCACCGTCGAGCATCAGCCCGGCCGCGCACCGCCCGGTGAGCAACGAGATCTGCGCGTTCCACCCCTCGACGTCGGACTGGCCGCGGAAGACCACCGCCCACCCGCCGTCGGGCCCGGGCTCCACCTCCTGCGACGGCGTGCCCAGCTCGATCGCGCCGCGGTCACGGGCGCGGGCCTGCAGCAGCCGGCCGATCTCGGGCAGCAGCGCCAGCTCCCGCGGCACCTGCGCCCCCACCGACCCGTAGTCCAGCTGGGCGCGGCTCCGGACCCGGGCCCGGCGCAGGTCGACGGCGGTCACCTCGCCGTCGGCGTCCAGGTCGATGGTCCACAGCGCCGCCGGCCGGAGCTGGCCGGGCAGCAGGCTGGCCGCTCCCTCGGACAGCTGCGGCGGGTGCAGCGGCGTCCGCCCGTCCGGGCAGTAGACGGTCTGGCCGCGGCGGCGGGCCTCGGCGTCGATCGCGCTGCCCAGCGGCACGTAGGCGCCGACGTCGGCGATCGCGTAGGACACCTGGTAGCCGCCTGCGGTGCGCGCCAGGTGGACGGCCTGGTCCAGGTCGCGGGCGCCGGGTGGGTCGATCGTCACCAGGGGCAGGTCGGTCCGGTCCAGCTCGGGGAGCGGCGGGTCGGCGGCGACCCGGTCGGCCTCGGCGAGCACCTCCGGCGGGAACTCCTCCGGAACGCCCGCCTCCGCCCGGATCGCGGCGAAGTCGAGCGGTCCGGACACCGTCAGCACGCGAGCCACGCCGCCACCCTGGCACGACGCAGGGGGGACCGCCGGTCGGTCCGGCCCGGCCGGGCGGCTGCCGGGACGCCGTCGACACCGGCACCAGCACCGGCACCGGCACCGGCATCGGCCGCCGGACCGCTGACGCGAGCACCGCTGCGCGTGCAGTCTGGTCCGGTCCGCGCTGGCCCCCGAGATCGGAGCCGTCATGAGCTACCTGTCCGAGCAGCAGGTCACCCGCCGGCACGTCGAGGAGCTGCTGCCGCTGTTGCGCCTCACGCCGGCGCAGGAGCGGCAGCTGCTCGCGCTGCCGTTCCCGGTGCCGTTCGAGGAGGCCGCCCTGGCCTTCCAGAGGGTCGGCATCGACGTGGACCTCCTCACCGACCGCATGGGCGGCAACCCCTGATCGTGCGGGCCCCGGGCCTGGCCCGGTGCCTCAGCGGCAGTTGAGCCGGGCGGCCTGCCGGGTGAGGTGGTCGCGCTCGGCGGTGTTGGGTGCCTGGGCGGCCGCCGCGACGTAGAGCCGCGCGGCCGCGGCCAGGTCGCCGTCCTTCTCCCGCAGGTGCGCCTCGACCGCCGTGCGGCGGGGGACCGACGCGTCCACCTCCGCCAGCGCCGCCAGGCCGGCCCGCGCACCGTCGGCCTCGCCGACGGCGACCGCGCGGTTGAGCCGCACCACGGGGCTGCCGGTCAGCCGCAGCAGCTCGTCGTACCACTCGACGATCTGCACCCAGTCGGTCTCCGCGGCGGTCCGGGCGTCGGCGTGCAGCGCCGCGATCGCCGCCTGCGCCTGGAACTCGCCCAGCCGGTCGCGTGACAGCGCGCGCTGCAGGACGTCGACGCCCTCGCTGATCAGAGCGGTGTCCCACCGGGCGCGGTCCTGCTCGGCGAGCGGCACCAGGCTGCCGTCGTCCGCCGTCCGTGCCGCGCGGCGGGCGGAGTGCAGCAGCATCAGCGCCAGCAGCCCGGCCACCTCCGGGTGGTCGACGGCCGCCGCGAGCTGCCGGGTCAGCCGTACCGCCTCGGCCGCCAGGTCGACGTCGCCGGAGTACCCCTCGTTGAAGACCAGGTACAGCACCCGCAGCACGGTCGCGACGTCGCCGGGGGAGTCGAACCGGACGCCGGCGAGGGTGCGCTTGGCCCGGCTGATCCGCTGCGCCATCGTCGCCTCGGGCACCAGGTGGGCGGCCGCGATCTGCCGGGTGGTCAGCCCGCCGACCGCCCGCAGCGTGAGCGCCACCGCCGACGCCGGCGTCAACGACGGGTGCGCGCACAGGAAGTACAGGTGCAGTGTGTCGTCGGCCGACGGCGCCGGCCCGGGCGGCGGCTCCTCGTCGACCACCTCCTCGCGCCGGCGGCGGGCGGCGTCGGACCGGGTCGCGTCCAGGAACCGGCGCCACGCCACGGTCACCAGCCAGCCCTTCGGGTCCCTCGGCGGATCGGCCGGCCAGCTGCGCAGCGCCTCGACCAGGGCGTCCTGGACGGCGTCCTCGGCCGCCGCGAAGTCGGCTCCGCGGCGGACGAGGACGCCGAGCACCCCGGGCACGAGGCTGCGCACCAGGACGTCGTCCACGGGAGAGCTCACTCCGTGACGGTGGGCGGGGCGCCCATGACCTGCCGCAGCTCCAGCCACTCGCGGATCGGCCGACCGTCGGGTCCGGGCGCCGCGGACAGCTCGCCGGCCAGCTCGATCGCGCGCTCCTGGCTGTCGACGTCGACCAGCATCCAGCCGGCGATGAGGTCCTTGGTCTCGGCGAACGGACCGTCGGTGACCGGCGGCCGGCCCTCCCCGTCGAACCGGACCCACAGGCCGTCGGGGGAGAGCCCCTCGGCGCCCACGAACTCGCCGGTCCCGGTCAGCTTCGCGGCGAAGTCCTGCATGTACCGGATGTGCGCCGACACCTCCTCCGGCGTCCACTGGTCCATCGGCGCGCAGTCCAGCGACTTCTCCGTGCTGCGGTAGTGCTTGAGCATCAGGTACTTGGCCATCGTGTCGTCTCCTCGGTGGGGTGCGGCCCATCGTGGCCGCGGACACCCCAGGGACGGAACCGGCTCGCGGTTCTCGACATCGCCGGCCCGGGCCGGGCGTTCCGCCGTCCGGAATGCCGCTCGCGGCTCCCCGTCCCGGCCTCGATGATCAACGGCATGCCCGCCCGCCACGACGCAGGAGCCCGCCACATCGCGGGCCCCGTCATGGCGTGCCGGCCGGCCGCGGTACCGGTACCCGGGGCGTACGGCGCTGCCGTACGCCCGGTGGCGTCCCGCCGCTGAGTCCCCGGGTCCGCTGACGGACCCGGAGCGGAGCCCTCTCGCGGCTCCCGAGGAGCAGTGCTCCTCCCTCCCGTGCGGACCCAGGTCCGCCGTTCCCTCCCCATCGCCGGCGCGCCTGCGCCCGCGGTGCCGTCGGCACGTCCTCCCGAGGAGATCAGTCATGCGTACCCAGGTCGCGATCATCGGCGCCGGCCCCGCCGGCCTCATGCTGTCCCACCTGCTCCACCTGCGCGGCATCGACTCCGTCGTGCTCGACCTGCGCACCCGCCAGGAGATCGAGGCGACGATCAAGGCCGGCGTGCTCGAGCAGCCGACGGTCGACCTGCTCCGGCAGACCGGCCTGGGGGAACGGCTGGCCCGGGAGGGGGCGCCGCACGACCGGATCAACTTCGCGTTCGGCGGCGCGCTGCGCCAGATCGACATGGCCGAGCTCACTGGTGGCCGCACGGTGACCGTCTACGCGCAGCACGAGGTGCTCAAGGACCTCATCGCCCGACGGCTCGCCGACGGCGGGGACCTGCGCCTCGGCATCACCGGCACCACGGTCGAGGACGTCGAGAGCGACCGGCCCGTGGTCGGGTTCACCGAGGCCGGGCGCCGGGTGCGGCTGGAGTGCGACGTCGTCGTCGGCTGCGACGGCTCGCGGACGACCACCCGCTGGTGCATCCCCGAGGGCAGCGTGCGGGCCGACTACTTCCGGCAGTACCCGTTCGCCTGGTTCGGCATCCTGGCGGAGGCGCCCGCGGCGGCCGAGGGGCTGGTCTACGCGCGGTCCGAGCGCGGGTTCGCGCTCATCTCCACCCGGTCGCCGAGCGTGCAGCGGCTCTACTTCCAGTGCGACCCCACGACGTCGGTCGACGACTGGCCCGACGACCGGATCTGGGAGGAGCTGCAGGCCCGGGTCACCGAGGCGGGCATCGAGGTGCCCACCGGGCGGATCTTCCAGAAGGACGTCCTGCAGTTCCGCAGCTTCGTCTGCGAGCCGATGCAGCACGGGCGGCTGTTCCTGGCCGGGGACGCCGCGCACACCGTGCCGCCCACCGGCGCGAAGGGCCTCAACCTCGCCATGGCCGACGTCTACGTCCTCGACCGGGCGCTGGGCGCCTTCCTCATCGACCGCGACCCCCGCCTGGTCGAGTCGTACACGGCCACCGCGCTCGGGCGGGTGTGGCGGGCCCAGCACTTCTCCTGGTGGATGACCTCGATGCTGCACCGGTTCTCCGACGTCCCGGACTTCGACCTCCGCCGGCAGGCGGCCGAGCTGGAGATGGTCGTCAGCTCGCCCGCCGCGGCCCGCATGCTGGCGGAGAACTACGCAGGGCTACCGCTGGAGACGGCGTGCTGAGCCGTGGCGGCGGTTCGTCGAGTGGGCAGTTGTGGTCGCCCGTGGCGGCGCGTCTGCCCGTGTCGCCGACGGCAACTGCCCACTCGACGCTGTCTGCACGGTTTCCGCCACCACCCACTGATCGGCCTGTTGACCTGGGGATTCACCTGGTCGGGGTGGTCGTCGTCCGGTAGACTTCGCACACACGTTCGAAGCGGTCGGGAGGTGTCGTGAGCGGATTGCAGTCGGCGCTCGACGAGCTCGCGGCCGAGGACGTCGAGGCATTGACCGACGCGCAGTCCCTGGACTCGGTGGGGGAGTTGATCGCGGCGCGGAACCGGTTGGACGCGCAGATCGCCCGCCGGGTGCGCCACGCCGAGTGCATCCAGGCGCCGGAGCGGGATGGGCTGACGTCGATGCGGTCGTGGCTGGTCGGGCACCAGCGGGTGTGGGCGAACGACGCGTCGAAGGTGGTGCGGGCCGGGCGCACGCTGCCGTCCTTCCCGCTGGTCGCAGCGGGCTTTGCGGCGGGTGAGATCACGGCGGCGCAGGTGGACGTGATCGCCGAGGCGGTCGGCCCGAAGGAGATCGCCGCTGCCGCGGCGCAGGGCATCGACCTGGCCGCCTTCGACGAAGACTGGGCGCGGGTGGCTCGGGAGTCCTCCCATGACGCGCTGAAGGTCGCGGTGCAGGCGTTCGAGGCTGCGTTGGACCCGGACGGGCCGGAGCCTGATCCGACCGAGGCGCGGTCGTTGCGGATCGTCAAGCACGCCGATGGCAGCACGACCGGCCGGTGGGACCTGGACGCGGTGGCCAGCGAGAAGGTGCAGGCTGCGATCGAGTCGCAGGTGCAGGCCGACCGCCCGAAGGGTGACACCCGCACCCGCGTGCAGCAGCAGGCCGATGCGCTGGTGCAGATCGCCGACAACCAGCTCGCGTCGGGTCAGTTGCCGGTGCTGCGTGGGGAGAAGCCGCACGTCGTCGTCCAGGTGCAGTTGGAGGACCTGATCGATTCGTCGACCGGCGCCCAGACGGCGACCATGGGTTTCGGGGCGCAGGTCTCGGCAGCCCGGGCCCGCTGGCTGGCCTGCGATGCGGTGGTCTCCCGGGTGGTGATGGGCCCGGACGGCACCCCGTTGGACTACGGGCGCAAGCACCGGATCGTCCCGGCGGGCTTGCGGAGAGCCGTCGTCGCCCGGGACAAGAACTGCGTGTTCGCCGGCTGCGGGGCACCGCACTGGTGGGCCGATGTCCACCACCTCGTGCACTGGATCAACGGCGGCGAGACGTCACTGGCCAACAGCGCACTGTTGTGCGAACGGCACCACACCAAGGTCCACCACGGCTTCCGGGTCGAGCGAGATCCCGGCGGCCGATGGCACACCTACCGCCCCGACGACACCGAGATCCTCATCGGACCGCTCATCCAGTAGGTGCGCCGCCGGGCAGTGCCCGGTCGGTGGGCCCTTGCGCGAGCCATGCGTCCAGCCGCCCGTCGGCGGCAGCCATGGCCAGCCACTCCACCGCGCCGGCGTGGTCGGTGAAGGCACCGTCGTCCTGGGCGTCCAGAGCCGCGGTCATCACCGGCGCGTACTGCGGTCCGGGGGAGTGGCCGAGCGCCATGAGGTCCGTCCCGCGCAGCAGCAGCTTCCCGGGGCGCTCCGCGACCCCGACCTCCTCGGCCACCTCGGCCCAGCCGATCGTCGGGTTCGGCCCGGACCCCGCGCCCCGGCCGGCGTGGTCGCCGCCGCACACCAGCGACCACTCGCCGATCGTCGCTGGCGCCAGCCGCCGGGCGAGCCGGCGCACGACCGCGGCCCGCGGCCGCCCCTCGACCCCGGTGGCCACCATGTGCTCCCGCACGATCGGCGTGATGCGGGCGATCAGGCCCGGTGGCGCACCGATCCCGGACAGGAACTCCTCCGCCGGCGACACCCCGGCCCCGGCGTGCCCGTACGAGGTGATCCGCCCGTCCGCTCGCACCTGCGTGTGGGAGGCCTTGCCGACGTCGTGCACCAGTGCCCCGAGGACGACGACGGTGCGGTCGTCGCCGGTCATCCCTGCTGCGTCGGCGAGCCGGGCGGCGGCGTCGGCCGCCAGCCCGCTGTGGGTCAGGACGTCACCCTCGGGGTGCCAGCGCGGGTCCTGGGGAACGCCGGCCAGCCGCGCCAGCTGGGGGAAGTGGCCCAGCCACCCGGCGTCGTCCAGCGCGGCGAGCGCAGCGCCGACGTGCACCCCCTTCTCGCCGATCTTCCGCCACTCGCCCCACACCCGTTCGGTCGGGAGCTCGCGATACGCCGGCGCCAGCGACCGGCACAGCGCGGCGGTCTCCGGGGCGAACCGGAAGCCGAAGCGGGCCGCGAACTGCGCGCCGCGCAGCACCCGCAGCGGGTCCTCGGCGAACGCCGCGGTGGTGTGCCGCAGCACGCCGGCGCGCAGGTCGGCCAGCCCGCCGGAGAAGTCGAGGACCTCCTCCGCCACCGGGTCGTACATCAGCGCGTTGAGCGTGAAGTCGCGCCGCCCGGCCGCCACCCGCGGCGGCGTGGCCGGGTCGGCGACGACGGTGAAGCCGGTGTGCCCCGGCCCGCTCTTCACCTCGGTCCGCGGCAGGGAGACGTCGAAGTCCTCCCCGCCGCGACGCAGCTTGAGCACGGCGAACGCCCGGCCGACCTCGTCGACCTGACCGACCGCCGACAGCGACTCGACGAGCGGGTCGAGGGCGAGGCCGAAGACCTCGACGTCGACGTCCTTCGGCCGCCGTCCCGGGTGCAGGAGTGCGTCACGGACGCTCCCGCCGACCAGGTACGGCCGGCCACCGGCCGCCCGGACGGCGTCGAGCAGGGCGCGGGCCGTCGCGCTCAGGTCGACCAGCCCGGGCACGCGCTGCCGCACCGGGGCGCCGGTCACTCCGATGCCGCCCAGAACCGGGTGTACGACCGGTGCAGCCAGCCGTCGATCCAAGCCCGGTCCGGCTCCGGCGGCAGCGGCTCGGTGGCGGCCAGCGCCGTGAGCTGCACGTCCAGGTCGTCGTACCAGGCCAGGACGTCCGCCAGCGACCACAGCCCCTGCCGCACCTCCCGCAGCGCGGTCAGGTGCGGCTCGGGCACCGGCAGGGTGATCCGCCCGGTGGTCAGGTACTCGATGCCCTGCAGGCCCAGCCGCAGCGCGTGCATCGCGTACTTGCAGTCGTAGCCGAACTCCGCCACCAGCTCGGGGCGGTTGGTGCGCCCGCGCTCCCCGGAGATGCCCGACCGCTGCTTGGCCATGTAGCCGCGGAACCGCTGGGCGGCGTGCATCGAGGCGAACGCGGCCGCGCCGTCGCGCAGCTCCCGGCCGGCGTCGGTGACCGTCACGACCTCCGACTCCGGGACGAACAGCGGGAGCAGCACCGTCGGGTTGCCGGACGCTGCCAGCTGCGCGAACTTCCGGGCCGAGTAGACGATCACATCCAGGTCGCCGGCACCGCTGCGGTTGGCCAGGCCGCCGTCCCGCTGCCACGCGGTGTGGTACTCCCACTGCTCGAACGGCACGGTCGCGCCGCTCGCCCCGGCTGGGTTGGGTACCCGCGCGATGCCCGTGACGCACGCCGGCGGCTCCAGGCAGACGCCCATCTCGTCCCGGTCGTCGGTGCCGTTCACCGCGGTGCCGTGCACGCCGGACCCGACCTGCACGCGCAGGACCGTGCCGGCCTCGGCGATGGCCCGCGCCTGCCGCGAGGAGTGCGGGTGCGCCTCCACGTAGTCCGCGGTGGGCAGGTCGGTGGTGCTCATGTCCGGGACTCCCCAGCCAGGCGGGCACGGAGCTGCCCGGTCGTCGGGCCAGGGTGCCTGGTCGACGCTCTGCCGGCCAGCGACTTCCCGCAGGCGGTCAGCGGGCGGCGGCCAGGGGCTGCGGCCCGACACCGAGCGCGGAGTTCACCCGGCTCGGGTCGAACAGGTGCTCCAGCATGAGGTGCGCGCCACCGGTCACGCCGGCCAGCGGGCCGGTGCTCGTCACGGCGACGCGCAGGTCGTCGGTCGCCAGCGGCAGGCAGCGCTCGTACAGCACCGCGCGCAGGCTCGAGACGTAGGGCTCGGCCTGGCTCAGCCGCCCGCCCAGCACCAGCGTGTCCGGGTTGAAGAAGTTCACGACGCTGGCCAGCACCTCACCGGTGGCCCGGCCGGCGTCGCGCAGCATCCGCGCGGACACCGGCTCGGCGTCCGACGCCAGCGCCAGGACGTCGGCGGTGTCGTGCACCGGCAGCCCCGCCGCGGCCAGGTCGCGGGCCAGGGCCGAGCCGCTGGCCACGGCGTCCAGGCAACCGATGCGCCCGCACGAGCACGGCACGTCCGAGGCCCCGTGCACCGCCACGTGGCTGATGTCCCCGGCTGCGCCCCGCGCCCCGCGGTGCAGGTGGCCGTCGATCACCACCCCGCAGCCGATCCCGGAGCCCGCCTTGAGGAACACCAGGTGGCCGCCCGGGTCGGTCATCGAGGCGTGCTCGCCGACCGCCATCAGGTTCGCGTCGTTCTCCACCAGCACCGGGACGTCGGTCAGCCGGCCCAGCAGCGCCCGGACGTCGACGCCGTTCCACCCGGGCATCCGGGCCGGCGTGACCACCCGGCCGGCCTGCGCGTCGACCGGGCCGGGCACCCCCACCGTCAGCCCGCGCAGCGGCGCCGGGGACCCGAGGCCGGCGAGCATCTCCGCCAGCTGCGCGTGCACCCAGCCCAGCACCGACTCGGGCCCGTCCTGCACCCGGATCGACGCGGACCGCTCCGCGAGCAGGTGACCGCCGAGGTCGAACAGCGCGAGGGCCGCGTGCGAGGCACCCAGGTCGGCCGCGGCGACCACGCCGCCACCGGTGCGCAGCCGGATCCGGCGCGGGCGCCGGCCACCCTGCGACTCACCGTCGCCGGCCTCCTCCAGGTACCCGGAGTCCAGCAGCGCCTGCACCCGCAGCGCGGCCGTGGAGGCCGAGATGCCGGTCAGCCGTGCGATCTCCGACCGGGACGACGACTGCGCGGACCGCACCAGCTGCAGCACAGCGCCCGGTGAGTCGGGGGAGACCAGGCCGGTGAGCCCCCCGGCGGTCACGGTCGTCACAGCGCCGTTTGTACCAGCTTGGTGAACTTTCGTCGAAGATCCGTTGACATACTTCGATCCCTGGACTTACCTCTCCACTCGTCGGAGTCAGTCGACGACGAGGTCGGTCAGCAAGGGAGCTGCAGTGACGGCGATGGTCCGGGTGTCGCAGGTGAACAAGCACTACGGCGACCTGCACGTGCTGCGGGACATCGACCTGGAGATCGCGCCCCGTGAGGTCGTCGTGGTCGTCGGCCCGTCGGGCTCCGGCAAGTCCACGCTCTGCCGCTGCCTCAACCGGCTCGAGACGATCGACTCCGGCCGGATCGAGATCGACGGTCAGCCACTGCCGGAGGAGGGCAGCGAGCTCGCCCGGCTGCGGTCCGAGGTCGGCATGGTCTTCCAGTCGTTCAACCTCTTCGGCCACCGCACGGTCCTCGACAACGTGATGCTCGCGCCGGTCGCCGTCCGCAAGGTGCCCAAGCAGGCAGCCCGGTCCCGCGCCATGGAGCTGCTCGACCGGGTCGGCCTGGCCGGCAAGGCCGACGCGCTGCCGGCGCAGCTGTCCGGTGGGCAGCAGCAGCGCGCGGCGATCGCCCGCTCGCTGGCCATGGAGCCGAAGGTGATGCTCTTCGACGAGCCGACCTCCGCGCTGGACCCCGAGCTGGTCAGCGGGGTGCTCGACGTGATGGCGGGCCTGGCCGCGGACGGGATGACGATGGTCGTCGTCACCCACGAGATGGGTTTCGCCCGGCGGGTCGCCGACCGGGTGGTCTTCATGGACGCCGGCGAGATCGTCGAGCAGTCGACGCCCGCCGAGTTCTTCGACGGCGCCCGCACCGAACGGGCGCGCTCCTTCCTGTCCAAGGTCCTCGCGCACTGAACCCCGGGCGCGAGCACCTCGCGACCTCCTCCGCACCACCCCTGCACCACCGACGAGCCCGCTCCGGCGGGGAAGAAGGGACACCCATGTCGACAACCCGCTCCCGGTTGCGCCCCCGCGCACTCGTGGGTCTCACCGCCGGCGCCACCGCGCTGGCCCTGGTGCTCGCCGGGTGCGGCGGCGGCGACGACGACTCGTCGTCGTCCGCCGTGCCGGGCGGCGCCTCCAGCTCCGGCTCGGGCGCGAGCACCGACGTGCTCGCCGACGCCCCGGTCGCGGAGGCCGCGGCGATCCTCCCCGGCTCGACCATGGAGCGGATCAAGGAGCGCGGCCAGCTGGTCGTGGCCGAGGCCCTGGACGCCCCGCTGCTGTCGCAGCAGGACCCCAGCAACCCCGACCAGGTCACCGGCTTCGACGCGGAGCTCGCGAAGGCGCTCGCCACGTACATCCTCGGCAAGCCCAGCGTGAAGATCGTGCCCCCGGCGACCGAGACGCGGGAGGCGCTGCTGGCCAACGGCACCGTCGACGTCGTCTTCAACACCTACACGATCACCCCCGAGCGGGCCGAGCAGGTCGACTTCGCCGGTCCGTACTTCTCCTCCGGCCTGGCCATCGCGGTGAAGACGGGCACCAAGGACATCAAGGGCGTCGAGGACCTCGACGGCAAGAAGGTGATCGTCGGCGCCAACACCCCGGCCGTCACCGCCGTGCCGGAGAAGGCGCCGAACGCCGAGGTCATCACCTTCGGCACCGACCCGCAGGCCGTGCAGGCGCTGACCCAGGGCCGCGGCGACGCCTACGTCCAGGACATCACGCTGCTGGCCAGCGACGCGCAGAGCAACAAGGACATCACCGTCGTCGGCAACCCCTTCACCTCCGAGCCCTACGGCATCGGCCTGAAGCACGGCGACAGCCAGATGAAGCAGTTCGTCAACGACTGGCTGAAGAAGATCCAGGCCGACGGCACCTGGGCCAAGATCTGGAAGAACTCGCTGGGCACCGTCGTCCAGGGCGACGCGCCGACCCCGCCGGAGATCGGCTCGGTCCCCGGCTCCTGACCCGTCCCGGCCCCGGCCCGGTCGACCGACCGGGCCGGGGCACCGCCCTGTGCTGAGGAATCGCCCGTGGAAGCCCTGCTCGACAACCTCGGCCCGCTGCTGGACGGCCTGCTGACCACGCTGTGGATCGCCGCCGTCTCCGGCGTCGGTGCCCTCGTGCTCGGCGTGCTCGTCGCCGCAGCCCGGGTCAGCCCGGTGCCGGTGCTGCGCGGCGTCGCCTTCGGCTACGTGCAGCTGTTCCTGAACGTGCCGCTGCTGGCGCTGCTGGTGCTGTTCGTCTTCGCGCTGCCCGACGTCGGCCTGATCATGCCGCTGGCCACCACGGTCGTGGTCGTGCTGATCGTGTACGAGGCCGCCTACGTCGCCGAGGCGGTGCGCAGCGGGGTCAACACCGTGCCGCTGGGCCAGGCCGAGGCCGCCCGCGCGCTCGGCCTCACGTTCCTCCAGACCCTGCGCCTGGTCGTGCTCCCGCAGGCGCTGCGCGCCGTGGTGCAGCCGCTGGGCAACGTGCTGATCGCGCTGGTGATGAACACCGCGCTCGCCGCAGCCGTCGGCGTCGTCGAGCTCACCTCGGCGGCCAACAAGGTGAACCTCGTCGAGGCCCAGCCCATCCCGATCTTCGCCGGAGCCGGAGTCCTGTACATGCTGCTCGCCCTGGTCATCGGCCTGCTCAGCGGCGTCGTCGAGCGCCGGGTGGCGATCGTCCGATGAGCCGCCGCACCCCGACCGCGAGCGTCCTCTACGACGCCCCTGGCCCGCGCACCCGTCGCCGGATCGCGATCGCATCGGCCGTCACCGTGCTGGTCGTCGTCCTCCTGGTCGTGCTCGCGCTGCGCGAGTTCGCCTCGCACGGCCAGCTGGACGCCGACCGCTGGCGGCCGTTCACCGGCTGGCCGATCTGGCGGTACCTGCTCGTCGGCCTCCGCGGCACGCTGGAGGCGGCCGCGCTCGTCGCCGTCATCTCCGCCGTCGCCGGCGTGCTGCTGGCGCTGGGCAGGCTCAGCCGCGTCCGGCTGATCCGCTGGCCGGCCACCGCCTACATCGAGGTGGCCCGGGCGCTCCCCGTCCTGCTCCTCATCTACGTCACGCTGTTCGGCCTGCCGCGCTACGGCATCGACCTGCCGCTGCTGTGGAAGCTCGTCGTCCCGCTGAGCGTGGCCAACTCCGCCGCGTTCGCCGAGATCTTCCGGGCCGGCATCCTCAGCCTGCCCCGCGGGCAGGACGAGGCCGCCCGCAGCCTGGGCATGACCGGGATGCAGTCGATGCGCCTGGTCGTGCTGCCGCAGGCCGTCCGCCGGGTCACGCCCTCGGTGGTGACCCAGCTGGTCAGCCTGCTCAAGGACACCTCGCTGGGCTACGTCGTCGCCTTCACCGAGCTGCTCTTCCGGGCGCAGGTGCTGGCTGCCTTCAACCACCTGCTGGTGCAGACCTTCCTGGTCGTGACCCTCATCTACCTGGTCTGCAACGGCCTGCTGTCCGCGCTGGCCAGCCGCCTGCAGGACGCCAGCCGGCGCCGCACCGCGCCGGCCCCCACCGACGTGAAGCTCACCGCCGCCGAGGAGATCCATGCCTGAGTCCCCGTTCGCCGAGCTCGCCGTGCTCGAGCGCAACGGCTTCCCCGAGAGCCGCCACCTGGGCACCCTGGTCGGCCTGGCCGCCGACGGCCGGGTCGCCCTGCGCCTCGGTGACCCGGACACCGCGGTGCTGCCGCGGTCGTCGACCAAGCCGTGGCAGGCGCTCGCCGTGCGCCGGTCCGGGCTGCGGCTGCCGGTGGAGGCCACCGCGCTGTCGGCCGGCAGCCACACCGGCGAGGACCGGCACGTCGCCGTCGTCCGCGAGGTGCTCGCCGGCGCCGGGCTCGACGAGTCGGCGCTGGGCTGCCCGGTCGACTGGCCGGAGGACGAGCCGACCCGCGAGCGGCTCATCCGGGCGGGGGAGCAGCGCAGCCGGGTGCGGATGAACTGCTCCGGCAAGCACGCCGCGATGCTCGCCGCCAGCGTGCACAACGGCTGGGACGTCGAGGGCTACCTCGACCCGCAGCACCCCCTGCAGCAGCTGGTCGCCGGCACGGTGGCCGAGGCCGCCGGCGGCCCGGTCACGGCGGTCGCCGTGGACGGCTGCGGCGCCCCCCTGTTCGGCACCACGGTGGCCGGCCTGGCCCGCGCCGGCCGCAGCATGGTGACCGCGCCCGAGGGCAGCGACGCCCGGGCCGTGGCCGACGCGATGCGCGCCGCCCCGGAGTTCGTGGGTGGGGCCGGCCACGTGAACACCGAGGTCATGCGGCTGCTGCCGGGTGTGCTGGCCAAGGGCGGCGCCGAGGGCGTGCTGGTCGCCGCGGCGGCCACCGGTCAGGCGGTCGCGATGAAGGTCGTCGACGGCTCACCCCGCGCGACGACGGTGCTCGCGCTCGCGGCGCTCGCCTTCCTGGGCGTCGACACCGCGCCGGCCGCAGCGCTCACCGAGGTGCCGGTGCTGGGCGGTGGCCGCCCCGTGGGCCGGCTGCGGCTGGGGGCCGACCTCGAGGCGGCGATCGCGGACGGCGCCGCGTGACGCTGGTCGAGATCTGCGTCGACGACGTCGCCGGCGCCCGCACCGCCGAGCGCGCCGGCGCCGACCGGGTCGAGCTGTGCGCCGACCTGCTCGAGGGCGGCATCACGCCCAGCGCCGGGATGGTCGAGCGCACCCTCGCGGAGGTGCGCCGGGTGGGCGTGCAGGTGCTGGTCCGGCCGCGCGGCGGGGACTTCGTCTACGACGCGGACGAGGTCGCGGTCATGCGCGCCGACATCCGCGCCGTCCGCGCCCTCGCCGAGGGCGCCGTGGTGCCGGTCGGCTTCGTGCTCAGCGCCCTCACCGTCGAGGACCGGGTCGACCGCGAGGTGCTCGCGGCGCTGGTCGACGAGTGCCGGGGCGCGCCCACGACCTTCAGCAAGGCCTTCGACCAGGTGCCCGACCGGCGGGCGGCGCTCGCCGATCTCGCCGACCTCGGCGTGCACCGGGTGCTCACCTCCGGCGGCGCCGCCACCGCGGCCGAGGGCGCGGACGAGCTGCGGGCCCTGGCCGCCGACGGCCGGGTCGCCGTGCTCGCCGGCGGGTCGGTGCGTTCGGCCAACGTCGCCGACCTGCTGCGCCGCACCGGCGTGCCGGAGGTGCACCTGCGGGCCCCCGGCCCGGCCGGCGGTCGCCCCCGGACGTCGCCCGACGAGGTGGCCGCGGTCCTCGACGCGGTGCGCGCCCAGGACGCCGCCGCGTGAGCGGCGTCGCGGCGCTGGCCCTCGACGTCGGCGGCACGACGGTCAAGGGCGCCGTGGTCGACGGCACCGGCCGGCCGGTGCACGAGCTGACCGCCGCCACCTTCCCGGCCGACGGCGCCCCCGTCGCCGAGGTCGCCGCCCGGGTGCTCACCGGTCTGGCCGACACCGCCGGGCACGCGGGCCTGCAGGTGCTCGGCGCGGGCGTGGTCACCCCGGGCACCGTCGACGACCTCACCGGCAGGGTGGGGTTCGCGGCCAACCTGGGCTGGCGCGACTTCGACCTGCGCGGGCACCTCCAGCAGCGGCTCGACGTCCCGGTCGCGGTCGGGCACGACGTCCGCGCCGCAGGCGCCGCCGAGGCGCTGCTCGGCGCCGCCCGGGGCGCCCGGGACCTCGCCTTCGTCGCGCTGGGCACCGGCATCGCCGCGGCGCTGTTCGCGGCCGGCGCGGTCGTCCCGGGTGCGGGCTCCTCCGCCGGGGAGATCGGGCACATGCCGGTGTACCCCGGCGGGCGGCGCTGCGCCTGCGGCCAGGTCGGCTGCCTCGAGATGTACGCCTCCGGCGCCGCGGTGGCCCGGCGGTACGCCCAGCTCGGCGGCCGGCCCGGCGGCACGGCGGAGGACGTGGTCGGGGCGCTCGACAGCGACCCGGCCGCCCGCCAGGCCTGGGACGAGGCCGTGCAGGCGCTCGCGCTCGCCTGCAGCACCCTGACCATGGCCCTCGACCCGGCCTTCATCGTGTTCGGCGGCGGCCTCGGCCGGGCGGGGGAGCGGCTGCTCGCCCCGCTGCGCCGGGAGCTGGCCGGCCTGCTGGCGTGGCGGGTCCCGCCGCCGCTGGCCGTCTCCGAGCTCGGCTCGGTGGCCGGCCGCGTCGGTGCCGCGATGCTCGCCTTCCGCAGCGCCGGGCAGGGCGCACTCGTCGAGCGGTGGACCACTGCCGACGTGCTCGGCGCGCCCGCGGGGCGCGCGCCGCAGCGATGACCGGCCCGGTGCTGCGCGGCCGCCTGGTCAGCGGCGGCCGGGTGGTCGACGACGGCCTGGTCGCCGTCGCCGGCGAGCAGATCGGCTACGCCGGCCCCGCGGCCGGGTGGGACGGCGAGCTGCCGCCCGTCGCGCCGGACCGGTTGCTGCTGCCCGGTCTGGTCGACGTGCACTGCCACGGCGGCGGCGGGGCGTCGTTCCCGGACGACGACCTGGCCGGGGTGGCGACGGCGATCGCCGCGCACCGCCGCCACGGGACGACGACGCTGGTGGCGAGCCTGGTGTCCGCGCCGGTGGACGTGCTGCGCACGCGGCTGGAGCTGCTGGCCCCGCTGGTGGCGGCGCGCGAGTTGGCCGGGGTGCACCTGGAGGGACCGTTCCTGTCCCCGGACCAGCGCGGCGCGCACGACCCGGGCGCCCTGCTGCCTGCCGATCCGGACCTGCTGCGGGAGCTGCTCACCGGAGCGCCCGGCACCGTGGTGTCGATGACCCTGGCGCCGGAGCTGCCGCGGGCCGGTGAGCTGGTGGAGGTGTTGCGGGCGCACGGGGTGCTGCCCAGCTTCGGGCACACCGACGCCGACGCGGCGACGGTGACGGCGGCCGTGGCGGCGGCGGGCCGGCCGCTGTCGGCCACGCACCTGTTCAACGCGATGGCGCCGTTCGCCTCCCGCGCGCCGGGCCCGGTGGCCGCGTGCCTGGCGGCGGCGGCCCGCCGGGAGCTGGTCGTGGAGCTGATCGCCGACGGCGTGCACCTCGCGCCGGAGACCGTCGCCGCGGTCTTCGACCTGGCCGGCGCGGACCAGGTCGCGCTGGTCACCGATGCGATGGCCGCCGCGGGCATGGCCGACGGGGACTACCAGCTGGGTGCGCTGCCGGTGCGGGTCGCCGGGGGCACGGCGCGGCTGGCCGGCCCGGACGGCGGCACCGGCGCGATCGCCGGCGGGACCGCCCGGCTCGTCGACGTCGTCCGGCGGACCGTGCGGCAGGCGGGCGTGCCGCTGGCCGACGCGGTCACCGCCGCCACGCGCACCCCCGCACGCCTGCTCGGCCTGGCTCCGCAGGTGGGCGAGCTGACCCCGGCGCCCGCGCCGACGTGCTGGTGACCGACCCCGACCTGGTGCCCGTCGCCGTGCTGCGCGGCGGCGCCTGGGTCGACCGAGAGGAGAGCTGACCGTGGAGGTCGTCCTGCTGCCCACGCCCGAGGACTGCGGGCGGGTGGTCGCCGACGCCGTGCAGGCCGCGCTGGCCGACGGCCGGCGGCGCACCGGCCGGGTGAACCTCGGGCTGGCCACGGGGTCGTCCCCGTTGCTCGCCTACCGGGAGCTGATCCGGCGCCACCGGGCGGAGGCGCTGTCGTTCGCCGGCGTCCAGGCGTTCCTGCTCGACGAGTACGTCGGCCTGCCCGCCGGGCACCCGGAGAGCTACCGCGAGGTCATCCGGCGGGAGCTCACCGACGCGGTCGGCATCGACGGCGAGCTGGTGCACGGCCCGGACGGCGCGGCACCGGACCCGCTGGCCGCGGCGCTGCGGTACGAGGACCAGCTGGTGGGCGCCGGGCCCATCGCGGTGCAGCTGCTGGGCATCGGGGCCAACGGGCACGTCGGCTTCAACGAGCCCGGCTCCTCGCTGGCCAGCCGCACCCGGGTGAAGACGCTCACCGAGCAGACCCGGCGCGACAACGCCCGCTTCTTCGGCGGCGACGTCGACGCGGTCCCGCGGCACGTCCTCACCCAGGGGCTGGGCACCATCCTGCGCGCCGAGCACCTGGTCCTCGTCGCGACCGGGGAGCACAAGGCCGCCGCGGTGGCCGCTGCGGTCGAGGGGCCGGTCGCCGCCGACTGCCCGGCGTCGGTGCTGCAGCTGCACCCGCACGTGACCGTCGTCCTGGACGACGCCGCGGGCAGCCGGCTCGAACGCGCCGACCACCACCGCTACGTGCTGGCGCACAAGCTCCCCGAGCAGGGCTGGTGACCGGGCCAGGTCTCAGCGGGTGAGGTGGCGGTGCAGGAAGTCGACCAGCCACCGCTGGGCCGGGGTGCGGGAGGCCTCGGGCCGGGCGTAGAGCGCGATCTCCAGCGGTTCCAGCGGGATGGGCAGGGCGAGCAGCCGCACCGGGTGGCTGGTGGTGAACACGTGCCCGACGAACGACGGCACGACCGCCACCAGGTCCGACCCGGTGACCAGGTAGGGCAGCACCGAGAACTTCGACACCTGCAGCGCCACCCGGTCGAGCAGCTCCAGCGTCTCCAGCGCCAGCTTCGGGCCGACGTGCCCGGTCCGGCTGTCGACCAGCACGTGCCGCTCGGCCCGCAGCTCCTCGACCGAGACCTCGTCCCGGGGCAGCCGCGGGTGCCCGGCGCCGACCATCGCCACGTAGCCCTCGGCGAACAGCGGGATCCGCCGCAGCTGGGGCGAGGACATGGTCGGCGTCGCGACGAACGCGTCGAGCTGCCCCCGCACCAGCTGCTCCGGTGACAGCACCAGGTCCAGCGGGCGCACGGTCAGCGACACCGACGGCGCCTCCGCCTGCAGCGGCCCGACCAGCCGGGGGAGCAGCGACGACTCGCCCAGGTCCGACAGCGCGATGGTGAACCGGGCCGAGGCGACGGCGGGGTCGAACGCCGACCCCGGGTCGACCGCGGCCGAGATGCCGGCCAGCGCGTCGCGCAGCGGCTCGTACAGCCGGTCGGCGACCACCGTCGGCTCCAGACCGCCCCGCCCGCGCCGGAACAGCTCGTCGTCGAACCGCCGGCGCAGCTTGGCCAGGCCGTAGCTCACCGTCGGCTGGCTGACGTGCACGGCCTCGGCGGTCGCAGTGACGCTGCGCGTCTCGTAGAGCAGCACGAACACCCGCACCAGGTTCAGGTCGAAGTCGGCCACATCGACAGTGTCTATGCGGCGAGCCGAAGACCATCGATTGGACCGGTGCCGGCCGGCTCCCTAGCGTGACCGGCGACACCATCCGCGACCAAGGGGGGACCAGTGCTGATCCGCCACGTGGCCCACGAGTTCCTGCGCCGCCAGGGGCTGACGACGATCTTCGGGAACCCCGGCTCCAACGAGCTGCCGTTCCTCGCCGAGCTGCCGGAGGACTTCCGCTACGTCCTCGGCCTGCACGAGGGCGCCGTGGTCGGCATGGCCGACGGGTACGCGCAGGTCACCGGCCGGCCGGTGCTGGTCAACCTGCACGCCGCCTCCGGCTCGGGCAACGCGATGGGCGCCGTCACCAACGCCGTCTACGCGCGCACCCCGCTGGTGCTCACCGCCGGCCAGCAGGTGCGCAGCGCGATCGGCCTGGAGGCGATGCTCTCCAACGTCGACGCCCCCGCGCTGATGAAGCCGCTCGTCGGCTGGGCGGGGGAGCCGGCCACCGCCGGCGACGTCCCCCGCGCGCTCGCCCAGGCCGTCTTCGAGGCGACGCTGCGCCGCCGGCCGAGCTACCTCTCCATCCCGTACGACGACTGGACGGTCGAGGCCGACGGCAACGCCGCCGCCGGCCTCGACCGCGAGGTCCAGCGCGCCGCGTTCCCCGACCCCGCGCAGCTGGACCGGCTGGTCGCCGAGGTGCAGGCCGCCCGCAACCCCCTGCTGGTGCTCGGCGGCGACCTCGACACCGACGGCCTGTTCGACGAGGCCACCGCGCTGGCCGAGCGGCTCGGCGCCCCGGCCTGGGCCGCGCCGAGCGTCTTCCGGCTCCCGATGCCCAACCGGCACCCGCTGTTCCGGGGGGTGCTGCCCGCCGGCATCGCGCCCATCGCCAAGGCCTTCTCCGGCCACGACCTGGTGCTGGTGCTCGGCGCCCCGGTGTTCCGGTACCACCAGCACGTGCCCGGCGACTTCCTCCCGGAGGGCACCCGCGTCGTCCAGGTCACCGACGACGCCGAGGCCGCCGCCCGCGCCCCCTTCGGCCGGGCGCTGGTCACCGACCCGGGCACGGTGGTGCGCGCGCTGCTCAAGGCGCTGCCGGAGCCACCCGAGCGGACCTGGGAGTTCACCACCCCGGCCGCCCCCAAGACCGCGACGGAGCCCGGGCTGCTGCACCCGGAGCAGGTGTTCGCCGCACTCCGCGACACCCAGCCCGCCGACACCCGGTACGTCGTCGAGTCGACGTCGACCAACAGCTCCTGGTGGCGGCAGATCGACCTCCGCCACGGCGGCTCCTACCTCTTCCCGGCGTCCGGCGGGCTCGGCTACGGGCTGCCCGCCGCGGTCGGCGCGGCCCTGGGTGAGCCCGGCCGCAACGTCGTCGGCGTCATCGGCGACGGCTCGGCCAACTACGGGATCACCGGTCTCTGGACGGCGGCCCAGCACGGGCTGCCGGTCACCTTCGTGCTGCTGCGCAACGGCACCTACGGGGCGTTGCAGTGGTTCGCCGACGTGCTGGGCACCCCGGACGCGCCGGGCACCACGATCCCCGGCATGGACTTCACGAAGATCGCCGAGGGGTACGGGGTCACCGGCGTCCAGGCGACCGGCGTGGACCACCTGCGCGCGGTGCTCGCCGAGCCGGCCGACGGCCCGCGGCTGGTCCAGGTCGACACCGAGACCACCTCCCCGTCCTGACCGAGAGGAACCCCGTGCTCGAGCAACGGAGCTCGTGGCCCGCCGTCCTGTGCTGGCTCACCGTGCTGCTGGAGGGCTTCGACCTGGTGACGCTCGGCGCCACCAGCCTGGCCCTGCGCAACGCCGACACCCTGCAGATGACCCCGGAGCGGCTCACCCTGGTCGCGACGCTGTCGCTGGTCGGCGTGGCCGTCGGCGCCGCGTTCGTCGCGCCGCTGGCCGACCTGGTCGGCCGCCGCAAGGTGCTGCTCGGCTCGGTCGTCGTCTTCTCGGTGCTGACGATCGTGCAGCCGCTGTCACCCAACGTCGGGGTGTTCGCCACCCTGCGGCTGCTGGCCGGCCTCGGCCTGGGCGCGTGCATGCCGGTGGCGCTCGCGACGATGTCCGAGAGCGTGCCGGTGCAGCGGCGGGCGCGGGCGAGCACCACCACGATGACCGGCTACCACGCCGGTGCGGTCGCCGCGTCGCTGCTGGCGCTGGCGGTCGACGAGGCCTGGCACGTCCTCTACTACGTCGGCGGCGCCGCGGGCCTGGTGCTCACCGCCGTCATGTGGGCGAAGCTGCCGGAGACCTCGGACGTCGGGCGGCCCGCCCCCGCGACCGAGAAGGTCACCGTCGTCGACCTGGTCAAGCCGGGCATGCTGCGGACGACGCTCGCCGTCTGGACCAGCACGTTCATGGGCCTGCTGCTGGTGTACGGCCTCAACACGTGGCTGCCCAACCTGATGCGCGAGGCCGGCTACAGCGTCTCGACGTCGGTCACCCTGCTGCTGGTGCTCAACGCCGGCGGCATCGCCGGGATGCTGCTGGCCGGGTACATGGCCGACACCCGCGGCGTCACCCGCACCGTGCTCGCCTGGTTCGGCACGGGTGGGGTGCTGCTCGCCCTGCTGAGCATCCGGTTCGAGTCGGCGCTCCTGCTCAACGTGGTCATCTTCCTGACCGGCCTGTTCGTCTTCTCCGCGCAGGTGCTGGTCTACGCCTACGTCGCGCACACCCACCCGCAGCGGATCCGCGGCTCGGCGCTGGGCTTCACCTCCGGCGTCGGGCGGATCGGCGCGATCGTCGGCCCCACGATCACCGGGGCGTTCGTGAGCGCCGGGATCGCCCGCCCGTGGGGGTTCTGGTTCTTCGCGCTGGCCGCCTTCCTCGGCCTGGCGGCCATGGCGGTCGCGCCGCACGTCGGCCGGGTGCGCGCCGGCGACGACGCCGTCGCGACCCCGGTGGCCACCGCCCGGGGCTGAGCCAGCCGGTCCGAGAGGGCGGCTGGTCCGCGTCTGCACGGCCGTGTGCCGGGTCTGCACGACCGGCCGGCGGGGGTTTCCCGACGTGCACGCCGGCACCGAGGCTCCACCTGCCCGAACACCTCCCGAGAGGGGCAGGAGCCTCGTGACCACCACTCCCACCGTCGTCCTCGTGCACGGCGCGTTCGCCGACTCCGCCAGCTTCGCCGCCGTCGTCCCCGAGCTGCTCGACGACGGGCTGTCCGTCGTCGTCCCCGCCGTGCCCAACCGCAGCCTGGTCGGCGACGCCGCCTACATCGCGTCCGTCGTCCGGCAGATCGACGGGCCGGTCCTGCTCGTGGGCCACTCCTACGGCGGGGCGGTGATCACCGTCGCCGGCACGGAGGACAACGTCGTCGGCCTGGTCTACGTCGCCGGCTACGCGCTGGAGGAGGGGGAGAGCCTCGGCGAGCTGCAGGGCGGGTTCCCCGACTCCGACCTGGCCGCCGCCCTGGTCTACCGGCCCTTCCCGCAGCCCGGCGCCGAGGACGGCACCGACGTCTACGTCGACGTCGACAAGTTCCCGGCCGTGTTCGCCGCCGGTGTCGACCCGCAGCTGACCCGGGTGCTCGCGGTCTCCCAGCGGCCGCTCGCCGGTGCGGCGTTCGCCGAGAAGGCGCCGGCCGCAGCGTGGAGGACCAAGCCCTCGTGGGGGCTGGTCGCCGCCGCCGACCACACCATCAACCCGGACGTCGAGCGGTTCGGCTACTCCCGCGCCGGCATGACCGTGACCGAGGTCGACTCCTCCCACCTGGTGATGCTCGCCCACCCCGAGGCCGTCGCCGACCTGATCCGCGAGGCGGTGCGGGCGACCAGCTGAACCACCGGACCGGCGTCCGGCAGGCCCCGGCGGCGGGGTGACCGTGGTCGCGCCGGCTGCGGGCCCGCCGCGGGGCCGGTCGAACCGCTCCGACGTCACAGCGGGGTGAACTCGCGTGACGGACGGCGCCCGCGGTCGCCGGGCGCACCCGGTCCCGGCCCGGGCCCCCTACGCTCGGCCGCGATCTCGACCAGGGGGCCCGATGAGCGTGCTGCTCGACACCGACCTGCTGCCCGGGGCCGACCGGGCCGATGCCGTCCACGCCGCCTACGAGGGCCAGCGCCCGCGGCGCACCGTGGTGCTCGGTCCGCGGCCCGTGCGCCACCGCGTCGAACGCCTCGCCCTCGGGCCGGAGGTCCACCTGCTGCGGACCAGCGGCAACGCCCTCGACATCGTGCGCACCCCCGGGCAGGTGCGCGCGGACGCACCGGAGCACGTGGCCATCGGCTGGCACCGCCGCGGCGACGCGCTGGTGTCGACCGCCCGCGGCGACAGCGACGTCCCGGTCGGGGAGCTCACCTGCGTCGACATGACCGCGCCCTACCGGCTGAGCCACCGCACCGCCCACGACCACGACGTGCTCATCCTGAGCAACCGGCAGGTGGGGGTGCCGGTCGACGTCGTGCGCGCCGCGGTGCCCGCGCTGCGCCGCAGCCCCTTCTACGACCTGGTGCGCCGGCACCTGGCCGGACTGCACCGGGCGGTCGCCGCGTTGCCGGCCGAGCACCGGCCGCTGGCCGGGCAGGCCACCGCGGCGCTGGTGCGCGCGCTGCTCGCCACCGCGGCGGGGTCGGCGGCCGCCGTCGACGCGGTGGACGCTGCGCTCGAGGTGCGGATCACCCTGTACGTCGACGCCCACCTCGGCGACCGCGACCTCACCGTCGAGCGCATCGCCGCGGCGCACGCCGTCTCGGTGCGCCATCTCTACGACGTGTGGGCCCGTGCGGGGCACCAGCTGACGCCGGCCCAGTGGATCGCCGACCGGCGCCTGCAGCGGGCGCGGGAGCAGCTCGCCGTCGATCCGGGCGGTGTCGCCGTCGTCGCCCGCCGGTGCGGGTTCCCCGACGCGAGCCACTTCAGCCGGCGGTTCCGGCAGGCGTTCGGCGTCACCCCGACCGAGTGGCGGGCCACGGCGCCCGGTGGCTGAGCGCCGTGGCCCGGGAGGTCACCAGCCGACGGCGCCGTGCCGGTCGGTGAAGGTGCCGGTCGGGCCGTCGGCGCCGATGGTCGCCATCGCCACGATCGCGTCGGTGCCCTCGGTGAGGGTCTGCGGGCCGGAGTGGCCGTTGAAGTCGGTGGCCGTGTAGCCGGGGTCGACCGTGTTCACCCGCAGCTCGGGCAGGAACCGGGCGTACACCGACGTCAGCATGTTCACCGCCGCCTTGCTGGCCGAGTACGCGAGCGTGGGCAGCGTCGACTCGATCCGCGACTCGTCGGCGCGGACGGTGAACGAGCCCAGCCCGCTGGTGACGTTCACGACCACCGGCGCCGCCGACTCCTGCAGCAGCGGCAGGAAGGCGTGCGTCGTCCGGACGATCCCGATCGTGTTGGTGTCGAACACCGACAGCGCCGCAGGCCCGTCGAACTCCGCCACGCCGACGAACGGGCCGGAGATCCCGGCGTTGTTCACCAGCACGTCCAGGGTGCCGAACCGCTCGCGCACCTCCTCCGCCGCCGACGCCACCGACTCGTCGGACGTCACGTCGAGCTGCACCCACTCGACGCCCAGCTCCTCGGCCGCGCGCGCCCCGCGCTCCGGGTCGCGGGCGCCGATCACCACCCGGTGCCCCTGCTCCTTCAGCCGCCGGGCCGTCTCGTGGCCCAGGCTCTTGTTCCCACCGGTGATCAACGTCGTCGTCATGGCGACCACGGTGCCCCCGGCCGGGCGACGTCCGATGGGCCCCTTCGACCGTATGACCAGCAGTACCACCCAGCCGCGCCGCGGGCGCGCGATCATGGGGGCGTGACCGAGCGCGGGGAACTGGCGACGCTGCTGCGCGCATGGCGGGAGCGGCTGCCACCGGCGGCCGTCGGCTTCCCTGCGGGGCAGCGCCGCACCGCCGGTCTACGCCGCGAGGAGGTCGCCCTGCTGGCCGGCCTGTCGGTCGACTACCTGGTGCGGCTGGAGCAGGGCCGCGCGGAGCGGCCGTCGGCGCAGGTCGTCGCGTCGCTGGCCCGGGTGCTGCAGGTCGGCGAGTGCGAGCGCGACCAGCTGTTCCTCGCCGCTGGGCTGCCCGCACCCGGTCCGGGCGTGGTGCCCACGCACGTCCCGGCCAGCGTGCAGCGGCTGCTCGCCCGGCTCCCCGACGTCGCGGTCGGCGTCTGGACGGCGCACTGGACGCTGCTGTCGGTCAACGCGGCCTGGGAGGCGCTGCTCGGCCGCTTCCCGCCGGGGATGAACCTGGTGCAGGCGCAGTTCGCCGGCCGCGCCCCGCAGGTCGTCTGGACACCCCAGGAGCAGGAGCGGCACGAGCGGGCGCTGGTCTCCGACCTGCGATCGGCCGTCATCCGGTACCCCGACGACCCGTCGGTGCGGGCGCTGCTCGGGCAGCTGCAGGAGGACGAGCGGTTCGCCCGGCTGTGGGCCGAGGGCGTCGTCGCGGAGCACTCGTCGCGGCGCAAGACGTTCGACCACCCGGCCGTGGGCCCGGTGACGCTCGACTGCGACGTCTTCACCGCCTCCTGCACCGACCTGCGGATCGTCACCTACACGGCCGAGCCGGGCACCGAGGACGCGTCGCGGTTCGACCTGATCCGCACCCTCGGCGTCGGCGCGCCGGCCTGATCAGGCGGCGGCGGGCTGCTGCTCGGCCTGCCGGTCGCGGGGCATCAGCAGCACCGCGACCAGCAGCAGCACCGACACGCCCGCCGTCGCCAGGAAGACGTGGTGGACGGCGTCGGTCAGCAGGCCCGGCCCCACCCCGGCGCTCTCCAGCGACACCGCACCGAGCGTGCCGTTGACGACCGCGCCGAAGGCGGCGACGCCGACCGAGCTGCCCATCGACCGGAAGAACATGTTGGTGCCGGTGACCACGCCGCGCTGCTGCCAGCCGACCGCCGACTGGGCCGCGATCAGCGTGGGCGCGGCGGTGAGCCCCATGCCCAGGCCGATGACGAAGCAGGTCAGTCCCACCTGGACGACGCTCGAGGAGGCGTCCAGGAGCAGCAGCAGCGCGGCGCCGGCGAGCACGACGACCGCTCCGACGAGGGCGGTCGCCCGGATGCCGATGCGCAGGTACAGCCGGCCCGCCTGCGACGCGGAGACCGGCCAGCCGATGGTGAGCGCGGCGAGCGCGAACCCGGCGACCAGCGGGCCGGTGCCCAGCGCCTCCTGCACGTAGGTGGGCACGTAGGAGGTGAGCCCGAGCAGCACCGCGCCGACCGCCGCGGAGACCAGGCTGGTCGTGACGATCAGCCGGTGCCGGAAGAGGAACAGCGGGACGACCGGGTCCGCGGCCCGCCGCTCGACGAGCACGAACGCGACGAGCAGGACGACGCCGGCGGCCAGGACGGCGATGCTCTGCGGGGAGTCCCACGCCCACGCCTGGCCGCCCTCGAGCAGCCCGAGCACCAGCAGGGTCAGGCCGACGGTGAGCACCACCGCGCCGGGGTAGTCGATCCGCGGCCGGCTGCGCTCCACGCGCTCGGTGAACCGGCGGCCGATCATCGCGGCGGCGAGCAGGCAGAACGGGATGTTGACGAAGAAGATCCACCGCCAGCTGACGTACTCGCTGAACACGCCGCCCAGCGTCGGGCCGACCACCGAGCAGATGGCCCAGACGCTGGCGAGGTAGCCCTGCACGCGCGCCCGCTCGGCCAGGGAGTACAGGTCGCCGACGATCGTCATCGACATCGGCTGGACCGCGCCCGCGCCGATGCCCTGCACGGCGCGGAAGGCGATCAGCGCGCCCATGCTCCAGGCGAACCCGCAGAGCACCGAGCCGAGCAGGAACAGCCCGATGCCGAACAGCATCACCGGCTTGCGGCCGAAGACGTCGGCGAGCTTGCCGTAGACGGGCACGGTCACCGCCTGTGCGAGCAGGTAGATCGAGAACAGCCAGGGGAACTCGGCGAAGCCGCCGATGCTGTCGACGATCGAGGGCACCGCGGTGGCGATGATCGTCGAGTCGATCGCCACCAGGGCCGTGGAGAGCATGACGCCGATCAGCACCGGCCCCCGCTCGGAGCGGAAGCCGATCCCCGCTGCTGGTGTCGCCGTCGTGGTCACGCTGCTCCTCGCTCGGTGCGGCGGGGGACTGGTCCCCGCCGGGTTCGATGGTCCCCGGGCGGGCAGCGCTGTCCGACGTCGGGTGGTTCGCGCAACGAACGAGCGGGCGAGGAACTTCCCGCGCCGCTGCCGGCCCGACCGCCGCCGTTCACCGACCGTCCGCCTGCGCCGCCTTCACTCCGCGGATGACCACCACCACGACCACCGTCGGCGGCGGAGCCCCTGGCCGCGGCGGGTACCGCCGGCTGCGCCCGGGCCCGGGGGAGCCCCGGCTGGACCGGACCGACCTCGCGCCCGCGCCCCGGCACCCCGGGGAGCCGCTGCTGGGCATCGCCCACCTGTCCGACCTGCACGTGTGCGACGCCCAGTCGCCGGCCCGCGCGGAGTTCCTCGACCGCTTCGTCGACCCCGACTCCCCGGTCCGCGACCGGATCGAGGAGGTCGGCACCTACCGCGCGCAGGAACTGCTCACCGCGCAGGTGGTCGAGGCGATGGTGCGGGCGGTCAACGCGCTGGACGCCGGCCCGGTCGGCGGCCGCCCGCTCGACCTGGCGGTCGCCACCGGCGACAACACCGACAACGGCCAGGCCAACGAGCTCGCCTGGTACCTGGCGCTGCTCGACGGCGGGCCGGTGCGGCCGGACTCCGGCGACCTCACCCGGTACGAGGGCGTCGCCGACGCCACCGACGGCGACCCCCGCTACTGGCACCCCGACGCCCCCGCGGCCGACCTGCCGCGCGAGCGGTACGGCTTCCCGACGGTGCCCGGGCTGCTCGACGCCGCCCGCGCGCCGTTCGTCGCCACCGGTCTGCGGCTGCCGTGGCTCGCGGTGCACGGCAACCACGACCGGATGCTGCAGGGCACCGTGCCGGCCGCCGGGTTCCTGGCGGCGGCCGCGACCGGCGGGCGGAAGCCGGTCGGCTGGCTCGCCGAGCCGGACGACGACACGGTGGTGAAGCTCCTCGACGGGCTGGCCCGCTGCGACCCGGCCGCGATCGACGCGCTCCGCGACACCCGGCACCGCGCGGTCACCCCCGACCGCGGACGCCGGATCGTCGGCCGCGCGGAGTTCGTGGCCGCCCACCTCACCGCGGGCGCCCGGCCGCCGGGCCACGGGTTCACCCGGCCCGACCGCCCCTACCACCGGTTCGACCACCTCGCGCCGTCCGGCGCCGTCGTCACCCTGCTCACGCTCGACACCGTCGACGAGCACGGCGGCTGGCAGGGGTCGCTGGACGCACCGCAGTTCGAGTGGCTCGCCGCGGAGCTCGCGGCGGCCGACGCCAACCAGCGGCTGGTCGTGCTGGCCAGCCACCACCCGCTGCACACGCTGGTCAACGCGACGGGAGCCGACGGCGCACCCCGGCGGGTGCTGCGCGAGGAGGTGGCGGCGCTGCTCGCCCGGCACCGCTGCGTCGTCCTGTGGCTCAACGGGCACACCCACCGCAGCGCGGTCACCGCGCACGGCAGCTGGTGGGAGGTGACCGCGCCCTCGCTGATCGACTGGCCGCAGCAGGCCCGGGTCGTGGAGCTGCTCCGCGGGGACGGCGTGCTCACCATCGCCACCACGATGCTCGACCACGCCGGACCGGCCGACGCGGCCGCGGGGGAGGACCCCGTGCACCTGGCCGGGTTGTCCCGCGAGCTCGCCGCCAACGACTGGCAGGCCCGCGGCACCGCGCTCGAGAGCAACCCCCGCGCGGGCGCCGCGGCCGACCGGAACACGCTGCTGCACCTGCCCGACCCGTGGGCCTGACCAGTGCGTTGCCCTCGGAAACCGATGTGGTGCGACGTTCACCGACGCGTCGGTGCCGCGACACCGGCACGATCACTCCGCCTCGCAGGCTCTCCCCGGCCGGTCGGCGCGTGCCGCCCGGAACGACCGAAAGACGAGGTAGTGGTGCCTGATCGCACGAAGGCCCGGGCCGGCATGGCGCTGGTGGCCGGAGCCGTGCTCGCCGGCCTGGCCGCCTGTGGCGGCGGCGCGGACGCGAGCGAAGCGGCCGGCAGCGGCGGCGGCAAGGCCGTCGACTGGGCCACCGCGCAGTCGGCCGAGGCCGGCGGCGGCATGGACGCGCTCATCGCGGCCGCGAAGAAGGAGGGCACGCTCAACCTGATCGCCGTGCCCCGCACCTGGGCGAACTACGGCGAGATCATCGACGGCTTCGCGGCCAAGTACGACATCGAGATCAACAGCGAGAACCCGGACGGCTCCAGCGGCGACGAGATCAACGCGATCAAGTCGACGAAGGGCCAGTCCTCGGCGCCCGACGTGGTCGACATCGGCAACTCGTACGCGCTGTCCGGCGCCCAGGAGGGCCTGTTCGCGCCGTACAAGGTGAGCACCTGGAAGGACGTCCCCGAGGCGCAGAAGGACGCCGGCGGCCTCTGGTCCAGCGACTACGGCGGCTACGTCTCCATCGGCTGCAACATGGCGAAGGTCAGCACCTGCCCGACGACGCTCAAGGCGCTCGACGACCCGGCCTACAAGGGCATGGTGTCGCTGAACGGCGACCCGACGAGCGCGAACTCCGCGTTCAACGCCGTCTGGGCCGCAGCGCTGGCCAACGGCGGGTCGGCGAAGGACGTCCAGCCGGGCATCGACTTCTTCGGCAAGCTGAACAAGGACGGCGTCTTCAACAAGACCCAGGTGACCGACGCGACCGTGGCCTCCGGTGAGACCCCGATCGTGCTCGACTGGGACTACCTGAACGTCGGCAACGCGGCCGCGCTGAAGGCGCAGGGCGTCGACTGGAGCACCAACGTCCCGACCGACGGCCTGGTCTCCAGCTTCTACGCGCAGGCGGTCAGCACGAACGCGGCGCACCCGGCCGCGGCCCGGCTGTGGGAGGAGTACCTCTACAGCGACGAGGGGCAGAACCTCTGGCTGAAGGGCTCCGCCCGCCCGGTCCGGCTGCCGGCGATGCAGCAGGCCGGCACCGCCGACAAGGCCGCGCTCGCCGCGGTGCCGGAGGTGCAGGACGCCAAGCCGTTCAACCCCACGCAGGACCAGATCACGGCGGCCAAGGACGTCGTGACCCAGAAGTGGGCCGGCGCGGTCGCGTAGTGGTCACGGCAACCGCTCCGGGCCGGACCGCCGTCCGCCCGGTCAGCGGCGGCGCAGCCGGGGTCTCCCGGCTGCGCCGCCCGCGGCTGGGCTGGCTGGGTCTCGCGCCGTACTTCCTCTTCGTGGGCCTGTTCCTGCTGCTGCCCGTCGCGGTCATCCTGTTCAGCGCCTTCCGGCGGACGGACCGGGTGCGCGACCCGGTGACGCAGCAGTTCGTCGGCCGCACCTCGTTCACCGGTGAGAACGTCACCCGGACGTTCACCGGCATCTACCGCACGTCGCTGCTCAACAGCGTGGAGCTCTCCGCGCTCACCGCCGTGGTCGCCGGTGTGGTCGGGGTGCTGCTCGCGCACGCGGTGCTCACCAGCCGCAGCGGCGTCCTCCGGCAGGTCGTGACCGCGGCGGCCGCGGTGATGGCGAACTTCGGCGGCATCCCGCTGGCGTTCCTGTTCATCGCGACCATCGGCAACGCCGGCACGCTCACCGCGCTGCTGCAGGACCACCTCGGCGTCTCGGTGCAGGACGACCTGCACCTGCGGCTGACCACGGTCGGCGGCATCTGCGTCGTCTACCTGTACTTCCTCATCCCGCTGATGGTGCTGGTCGTGACCCCGGCGCTGGAGGGGCTGAAGCCGCAGTGGGCGGAGGCGGCCGGCAACCTGGGCGCCTCCCGCCGGCAGTACTGGCGGCTGGTCGCCGGGCCCGTGCTGCTGCCCACCTTCCTGGGCTCGCTGCTGCTGCTGTTCTGCTCGGCGTTCTCCGCCTACGCCACCGCGAACGCCCTCGTCGGCCAGTCGTTCCCGCTGGTACCGACGCAGATCGCGAACGTGCTCTCGGGCAACGTGCTCTCCGGCCAGGAGAACCTGGGCGCGGCGCTGGCGCTGGACATGGTCGTGGTCGTCGTGCCGCTGACCCTGCTGTACCTGGCGCTGCAGCGGCGGACCACGAGGTGGCTGGCGTGACCGCCGTCGTCGACGTCCCGGTGCCGGCCCCGCCGGCCGTGAACCGGTCGCGCTCGGCCCGCGGCTCGCTGCTCCGCTGGGTAGTGCTGACCGTCTGCGGCGTCTACTTCCTCGTGCCGCTCGCGTTCGCGTTCTGGTTCACCGTCCGCCGGCCCCGCGGGGGAGGGGTGAGCGGCAGCGCGTACTCGCAGCTGTTCACCACCGCGCCCAACGGGCAGTTCGGCATCGGGACGGCGCTGCTCACCTCGCTCGGCCTGGCCGCGGTGACCATCGTGATCACGCTGCTGCTGATGGTGCCCACCCAGCTGCTGCTGCACCTGCGCTACCCGCGGGTGCGGCCGGTGGTCGAGGTGCTGAGCCTGCTGCCGCTGGTGTTCCCACCGGTCGTGCTGGTCGTCGGCGTCTCCGACACCTTCACCTGGACCGGCGACCACCTGACCGGCCCGCTGGCGTCGTTGATCACCGGGCTGCGCGACCCCGGCTTCCCGGTGGTGCTCGCGCTGCTCTACGTGGTGCTCGCGCTGCCGTTCGCCTACCGGGCGCTGGACGCCGGCATCCGGTCGATCGACGCGCACACCCTGACCGAGGCCGCGCAGAACCTGGGCGCCGGCTGGCCCGCCGTCGTCTGGCGGGTGGTGCTGCCGAGCCTGCGGACCGCCGTGGTCAACGCCGCGTTCCTGTGCTTCGCCCTGGTGATGGGCGAGTACACGATCGCCTCGATCCTGCTCTACACCAAGCCGTTCCCCGTCTGGCTGGTGCAACTGCCCACCACCTCCGGTCAGGTCCAGGTGGCCGCCTCCGTGCTCAGCCTGCTGGTCGTGGAGCTGCTCCTGCTGCTGATCGGTGCACTCAACTGGCGGCGTGCCGCCCGACACGGGAGGACGTCATGACCCAGACCCTCACCCCCGCCGCCGTCGCCCCGCCCACGGCGGCGCCCGGCGCCTCGGTCGAGTTCCGCGGCGTGCACCGCCGGTTCGGCACCACCGCGGCGCTCGACGGGCTGGACCTGGCGCTGCGCCCCGGCGAGCTGCTCGCGCTGCTCGGCCCCTCGGGCTGCGGCAAGACGACGGCGCTGCGGCTGCTCGCCGGCTTCGACGAGCCGACGTCCGGGTCGATCCTGGTCGACGGCCGGGAGATGACCGGCGTGCCGGCCCGCAAGCGGGACATGGGGATGGTGTTCCAGTCCTACAGCCTGTTCCCGACGATGACCGCCGAGGACAACGTGGCGTTCGGGCTGCGGCTGCGCGGTCAGGCCGGCGGGCGGCGCCGGGCGCGGGCCCGCGAGCTGCTGGAGCTGGTCGGCCTCGCCGAGCACGTCGGCAAGTTCCCGCACCAGATGTCCGGCGGGCAGCAGCAGCGGGTCGCGCTCGCCCGGGCGCTGGCCGTCGCGCCGCGGGTGCTGCTGCTCGACGAGCCGCTGTCCGCGCTGGACGCGAAGGTCCGCGAGCAGCTGCGCGACGAGATCCGCCGCATCCAGCTGGAGCTCGGCGTCACGACGCTGTTCGTCACCCACGACCAGGAGGAGGCGCTGTCGATGGCCGACCGGGTCGGCGTGATGCGCGCCGGCCGGCTGGAGCAGTGCGCCGCGCCGGCGGTGCTCTACGACCGGCCCGCCACCCCGTTCGTCGCCGAGTTCGTGGGCACGATGAACCGGCTGCCGGGCGTCGTCGAGCTCGACGCGACGGTCCGGCTCGGGACGCAGCGGCTGCCGGTCGACCGGATCGCGGCCGTGCCACCGGCGGGGACCGCGGTGCTGGTGCTGGTGCGGCCGGAGGCGGTCGCCGCCACGGCCGACCCCGCCGGCGGGCACGAGGTCGCGGTGGCCACCTTCCGCGGGCCGACCACCCGGCTGCGGGTGCGGGCCGTCGCCGACGGCGCCGAGCTGCTCGCCGACGTCCCGTCCCACCGGGCCGCGGACCTCGCGCCCGGCACCCGGGTGGCGGTGGCGGTGCGCGAGCACGAGGTGCTGCTGGCGGAGACCACCGCCGGCTGACCCGGGTGGCCTACCTGCTGCTGGCCGGGGCGATCGCGGCGGAGGTCACCGCGACCTCGCTGCTGCCGCGCACGCACGGGTTCACCGCGCCCGGCGCCACCGCCGCCGTGGTGGCCGGGTACCTGCTGTGCCTCGCGCTGCTCGCCCAGGTGGTGCGGACCGTGCCCGTGGGGGTGGCGTACGCGATCTGGTCGGCGGTCGGCACGGTGGCCGTCGTGGTCATCGGGGCGGTGTTCCTCGGGCAGCCGCTGACCGGGTGGCAGGTCGCCGGCGTCACCCTGGTCGTGGCGGGCGTCGCGCTGCTGCACCTGGGCGGCGCGGCGCACTGAGGTTCTCGGACAGGGGGCGCGGCCGGTTCGAGTTGCGCCGGTCATCGATGCGGTCGACAGTGGCCGCGGCGCGGCTCGTGATCATGCGGGAACCGTGGGGGGACCAGCACAGACACCTGTCGTCGATGCTCGGGAAGACACCCCATGGCCGGCTACGTGCTCCGCCGCTCCGCCCTCTCGCTGTTCCTGCTCGCCGCGCTGCTGACCGCTGGTGGTGCCGTCCTGGTCGTCCTCGGCGTCCCGGTCTGGGTGCCGCTGGTGGTCTCGCTGCTGTTCCTCGCCGGGCAGTACGCGCTCGCGCCCGTCATCGTGCAGTGGCTGGTCCCGGCGACCCCGATCGCGTGGGTCGACGGTCGCTACGACACCGAGCACGAGCTCGGCGCGATCGTCGCGCGGCGCTGCGCCGAGGCCGGGGTCCGGCCGGTGCGGCTGGGCATCGTCGACGACGGGACGCCGAACGCCTTCACCTTCGGCCACCACCGGGGCGACGCCCGGATCTACGTCACCCGCGGGCTGCTGGAGCGGCTCGACGAGCGCGAGCTGGACGCCGTCGTCAGCCACGAGGTCGGCCACGTGCGGCACAACGACGTGGTCGTCATGGCGATCGCCAGCACGGTGCCCGTCGTCCTCTACTACGTCTACCTCTCGCTCCGGAGCAGCAACAACGCGAACACCGCCATCCCGGCGGTCATCGGGTACCTCGGCTACCTGCTGTCGCAGTTCGTCGTCCTCGCGCTCAGCCGGGCACGGGAGCTCGGGGCCGACCACTACAGCTGCACGGTCACCCGGGACGGCGACGCGTTGTGCTCGGCGCTGGTGTCGATCGGGTACGGCATGGGCCAGGTCGACGCCGCCCGGGTCTCGCGCGCCGCCGCTGCGGCGCAGGGCAAGGACAAGGAGGCCAAGCGGGCCGCGGCCAAGGAGGAGCGCCGCCGGCACCGGGTGCGCGCGGTCGGCGTCCTCGGCATCGCCGACCAGGCGCAGGGCGCCACCGTGCTCGCCGCCCGCGAGCGGGGGCTGGAGCCGCGCGAGGTCGTCGGCGCGCTGCGCTGGGACACCTGCAACCCGTGGGCCCGCTTCACCCAGCTGTTCAGCACCCACCCGCTGGTCGTCCGGCGGATCGCGGCGCTGGAGGGCAGCGGTCTGCCGGGCGCTCCCCGGCAGTGGAGCGCCCGCGAGGTGGCCGAGTCGTGCGCGGGCCCGGACCTCTCGCGGGCCCGACGCCGGTTCTGGCTCGAGTTGCCGGTCAACTACCTCCCGCTGGTCGCGCTGCTGGTCGGGGTGGTCGCGTGGGGCTCCCACTCCTGGCTGCTGCTCGCGCAGGCGGCGACGGTCGGTGGTGCGGCGCTCTTCGTCCGGACGTCGTTCCAGCGGCCGCTGCTGCCCAGCCGACCGCAACCGCGGGTCGCCTCGCTGCTCACCCGCCTCGACGCCAACCCGGTCACCGGCCTGCCGGTCGAGGTGCACGGGCGCGTCGTCGGCCGCGGCACCCCCGGGTACGTGCTGAGCCCGGACGTCGTGGTCCAGGACGGGTCCGGCTTCGTCCCGGTCCTCTACCGCCAGCCGTGGCCCTTCGCCCGGTCGCTGTTCGGCCTCCTCCGGGTGCCCGACCTCGTCGACCAGGACGTCGTCGTGCGCGGCTGGTACCGGCGCGGCCCGGCTCCGCTGCTGGAGCTGCGTGAGCTGGTGCCCGCGGAGGGCCGGCGCGTGCGCGGGTTCCAGTGGGTGGCGGTCTACCTGGTCTCCGCCCTGCTGGCGGTCGCTGGGGCGACGGCCTGGGTGCTGGTCGGCTTCCTCGGCTGACGTTCCGGTTCCGCGCCAGCCACCGCGGGACTGATCGGCCGGTTGACCTGGGCATTCGTCTGGTGAGGGCGGTCGTTCCCCGGTAGACTTCGTACACACGTTCGAAGTCGTCGGGAGGTGTCATGCACCCGTTGCTGGCGTTGCTCGGTGACCTCTCGCGGCAGGACCTGCACGGCTTGTCCGACGGGGAGGCCCTGGACCGGACGGCGCTGCTGGTGGCGGCGGGGAACCTGGTGGCCGCGGAGCTGACCCGCACCGCGCGGCACGCGGAGACCACGCAGGCGCCCGAGCGCGACGGGCTGAAGAGCATGCGGTCGTGGCTGGTCGGGCACCAGCGGCTGGCGAAGAAGGACGCGTCGCAGCTGCTGCGCGCCGGCCGGCTGCTGGCGCACTTCCCGCAGGTGGCGGCCGGGTTCGCTGACGGGTCGATCAGCGCGGCGCAGGTGAAGGTCATCGCTGGTGCGGTGGGCCCCAAGCAGCTCGCCCAGGCGGTGGCGCAGGACATCGACCTGACCGCGTTCGACGAGGCCTGGGCGCGGGTGGCGCGGGAGTCCTCGCACGACGCGTTGAAGATCGCTGTGGGGGCCTTCAAGGAGGCGCTGGACCCCGATGGGCCCGAGCCGGACCCGACCGAGGAACGGTCGTTGTCGATGGTCAAGCACGCCGACGGGTCGATCAGCGGCCGGTTCCACTTCGACGCCGTTGCCGGGGCGAAGGTGCAGGCCGCCCTGGAGTCCCAGGTGCAGGCCCACCGCCCCAAGGGCGACACCCGCAACCGGCGTCAGCAGCAGGGCGATGCGTTCGTGCAGATCGCGGACAACCAGCTCGCCAGCGGTCAGCTGCCGATCCTGCGGAGCGAGAAGCCGCACGTGGTCGTCCAGGTGCAGCTGGAGGACCTGATCGACCCCGCGACCGGCGCCCAGACGGCGACCATGGGGTTCGGGGCGCAGATCTCCGCCGCCCGGGCCCGGTGGCTGGCCTGCGACGCCGTCGTCTCCCGCGTGGTGATGGGTCCGGACGGGACGCCGTTGGACTACGGGCGAAGGCACCGCATCGTGCCGGCGGGCCTCCGCCGAGCAGTCGTCGCCCGGGACAGGACGTGCGTGTTCGCCGGGTGCGGGGCGCCGCACTGGTGGGCCGATGTCCACCACCTCGTGCACTGGATCAACGGCGGTGAGACCAGCCTCGAGAACTCAGCGTTGTTGTGCGAACGGCACCACACCAAGGTCCACCATGGGTTCTCAGTCGTTCGAGATCCCGGCGGCCGATGGCGCACCTACCGCCCCGACGGCACCGAGATCATCATCGGACCCCTCATCCAGTAGTGCGCTTCCGGTGTGGATCACCGGCGCGGGCAGACTGCGCCGGTGACCTCTGCTGCGCCGTCAGTGCCCCGGCCTTCCGTCTCCGCGCTGTCCCACCTGGAGTGCTCCCGCGACGGTTCGCGGCACGACGCCGACGTCGTCCAGGGCACGTCGTCGCTCGGCGCCCCGCTGCTGGCCCGCTACGACCTCGACCGCGTCGCCGGCACCGTGACCCGCGAGGAGATCGCCGGCCGCGCGCCCACGCTGTGGCGGTACGCCGAACTGCTGCCGGTGCGCGACCCGCGGCACGTGGTCAGCCTCGGCGAGGGTATGACGCCGCTGCTCGACCTGCCCACCGCGGGCGCCCGGCTCGGCGTCCCGGCCCTGCGCATGAAGGACGAGGGCCTCCTGCCGACCGGCGCGTTCAAGGCGCGCGGCGCCGCCGTCGGCGTCTCCCGAGCCCGGGAGCTCGGCGTGCAGGGCATCGCCATGCCCACCAACGGCAACGCCGGCGCGGCCTGGGCTGCGTACGCGGCCCGCGCCGGCCTCGGTGCGCTCATCGCCATGCCGGTCGACGCACCGGAGATCACCCGGCGCGAGTGCGTCGTCACCGGCGCCGAGCTGTACCTCGTCGACGGGCTGATCGGCGACGCCGGGGCGATCGTGCAGCGGGAGGTCGCAGACCGGCCCGGATGGCAGGACACCTCCACGCTGCGCGAGCCCTACCGCATCGAGGGCAAGAAGACGATGGGCTACGAGATCGCCGAGCAGCTCGGCTGGCGCTGCCCCGACGTGATCCTCTACCCGACGGGTGGCGGCGTCGGGATCATCGCGATCCACAAGGCGCTGCTCGAGCTGAAGGCCCTCGGCTGGATCATCGGTGACCTGCCGCGGCTGGTCGCCGTCCAGGCCGCCGGTTGCGCGCCGATCGTCGACGCCTTCCTGGCCGGGCGGGACGAGAGCACGGCGCCCGCCGATCCGCGCACCGTCGCCTTCGGCATCACGGTGCCCAAGCCGCTGGGTGACTTCCTGGTGCTCGACGCGGTCCGTGCCACCGGTGGCACCGCGGTCGCGGTCACCGACGACGAGCTGCTCGCCGCGCAGCACCAGCTCGCCCGCGACGAGGGCACCTGGACCTGCCCCGAGGGCGCGGCCTGCTTCGCCGCGGTCGGGCAGCTGCGCGAGGCCGGCTGGCTGGGCAGCAGCGACGAGGTCGTCGTCCTCAACACCGGCAGCGGCCTGCTCTACCCGGACACGGTGCCGGTCGACGTCCCGACGCTGGCGAGGGACGGCGTCATCCCGCGGTGACGCCCCAGTCGATGCGGTCGGCCAGCGCGCGCAGCCGGGCACCGGACACCGGGTCCACCGACGCGGCCCACGCCACCCGGCCCAGCACGTGGTCGCGGAACGTCGCCGGGTCGCGGTCGCGGACCTGCGTCGTCCACCCGTGCACGGCGCAGTTGTGCAGCAGCGCCCGCAGCGCGTCCCGCTCCGGCCGCGGGAGCGCGGGGCGCACGTTGACCACCGCCCCGAGCACCGACTGCCGCCGGGACGACGGCGCCGACCGCGTCTTCGCCGCGTTCAGCGCGAACCCCTCCTCGGTCACCACCTCACCGACCAGCCGCTCGAACCGGCCGCGGTCGAGACCGCGGTCCCCGCTGAACGTGAGGTCGTCGACGTAGCGGGTGTACGTGGCCCCGAACGACGCGGCGAGCCCGGTCAGTCGCCGGTCCAGCCGGAAGCACACCAGGTTGGCCAGCGCCGGGGACGTCGGTGCGCCCTGCGGCAGGTGCGGCACCGCGAGCCGCCGGCCCAGCCGCCGGTGCCGCTCGTCGTCCGGTGGCGCCGGGACGGCGGCCCACACCGCCCGCGGCACCACGGTGGTCACCAGCCCGGTGACCGCGTGCGCCACCGGTTCGGTCAGCCCGCCCACCGTGCGGAGCAGGCCGTGCACCCGGCCCGCCGCGACGCCCGCGAAGAACGACTCCAGGTCCAGCTGCAGCACCACCGCCGCCCCGGTGTGCGGCGCCGCCGCGGTGCGCACCGACCGACCGGGCACGCAGCCGTGCGCCGCGTCGTGCACCGGCAACGGACCCACGACGTGCCGCAGCAGCCGGCGCTGGGCCTCCTTCAGCCGTGGCTTCGGCGCGGCCAGCAACCGGACGCCGGACCGCGTCTCGCGCACCGTCCACCGGTAGTGCCGCAGCGGTTCGGCCGCCGTGCGCTCCAGCCGGTGCGCGTCGGCGAACCAGGCCAGCTCGGCGGTGTCGAGATCCAGCAGCCGGGCCACGGCGGCGAGGTCGGGCAGGTCGGCCACCCCGCGCCGGCGCGCGACCACCGCCGTCGGCGCGGGCTGCCAGCGCACCACCCGCGGTCGGGGCACCAGCACCCGGCTGCGCCGCCAGCCCTCCGTCGTCCGCACGAAGTCGGCGAGCTCCCGCGGCCGGTCGGCCGGCGGGTGCTCGTAGGCGGCCAGCACCTCGCCGACGAGCCGGCCGACCCACCGGGGCGCCCGCTCCGCTCCCAGCGCCACCGCCGTGCGGCGGACCATCTCGCGGCGCTGCCACCGGCCACCGAGCAGCGCGGTCGCGAGGCCGGCCGCGGTGACCTCGAGTCGGCGCTCGACCTTCGTCGTCACTGCCGAGGTGCGCGACGGGGAGCGCAGCCTGCCCCGGACAGGGGCGCCGGGAGGTGCGCGGAGCGCACTGGACGGCGGGTGACGCGATGCCGAGCTGGCGAGCGGCCCCCGGGGTTGCCCCGGGGAGACCGGACTGCTCCGGTCGTCCTGCTCTCCCCGTCGCGCACCGGCACACCGTAGGGGCCGTTCGCTCCCGGCGGTGCTCGTTGCGTTGCGGAACGGGATTGCGGCCGGTCGGCGGCGAGTCGCGGCGACACGCGGGCGCGCCCGTCGGGCCGGCGGCCGGCCGCGCCGATGGGCATGGCGCGGTCCGGTGCTCAGCCTTACGGTCGGGTCGGTGGCCGGGGACCGCCCCGCCACCGAGCGACCACGGCAGCGACGACGGGGACGGCGCCTTGGACTCTCCAGCGGACCCACCGACCGGACGCACTGCCCCCACGAGAGGGGCGCACCGCGCCGGGCGCACGGTCTCACCGCCCGTCCCGCCCCGCCGGATCCGCCGGTTGCGTGCCCGGGGTGTGCCGCGCGGCCCGAAGCTCGTCGCCACGGCCGGCCTCGCGGCCGCAGCCATCGCGGTCATGCCGGCGGCCAGCGCGCTGCCGGTGCTGGACGCCGCCGCCACCTCCACCCGGCCGGTCGCCCCGCTGCTCGGCCGCACCGTGCCGCTGGCCGCGGTGGGGGAGACGGTTCCGCCCGTTCCCGACACCCCGCCTCCCGGGACCGAGCCCCCGACCCGGGCCGGCGCACCGGAGCCACCGGCCGACCTCGACGTGCCCCCGCCCGACGTCGGTGTGCCGGCCCTCGACCTGGTGATCGACACCAGCGGCATCGGCTCCCGGCTGGCCGGCAACGGCATCCCCGCGACCGCGCTGGACGCCTACACCCGCGCCGCCGACCGCCGCGCCGGGTGCGGCATCAGCTGGAGCCTCGTCGCCGCCATCGGGCGGGTCGAGTCCAACCACGGCCGGTTCGCCGGCGCGGTGCTCTCGACGGCCGGGACGTCGTACCCGCGGATCATCGGTCTCCAGCTCAACGGCAGCGGGACGGCGACGATCCTCGACACCGACGGCGGGCGGCTGGACGGCGACCGCACGCACGACCGCGCCGTCGGGCCGATGCAGTTCATCCCGTCGACCTGGAGCAGGTACGCCAGCGACGGCAACGGCGACGGCACGAGCGACCCGTTCAACATCTACGACGCCGCGCTCGCCACCGCGACGTACCTCTGCGCCGCCGGCGGCGGGGACCTCGGCGGTGAGGCCGCGCAGGCCCGGGCCGTGTTCGCCTACAACCACTCCGCCGAGTACGTGGCCAGCGTGCTCGGCCTGGCAGCCACCTACGGCGGGACGCCCCCACCGGAGGTCCCGGACGACGTCGCGGCCGAGGAGCCGCTGCTGCCGCCCGCCGACCCCGCCGAGCCGCCGGCGATCAGCGTCGTCGACCCACCCGCGCCCGCGGTGCAGCCGGCCGACGCCGACCAGCCCGCCCCCGTCGCCGAGCCGCCCGTCGTCGAGGCGCCTGCCCTGCCGGTCACCGACCCGGCGGTCACGGACCCGCCCGTGCTGGCGGCGTCGGAGACCCCGCTGGTGTCCGAGACGCCGCCGGTGACCGAGACCCCGCCGTTGACCGAGACCCCGCCGGTGACCGAGACCCCGCCGGGGACCGAGACCCCGCCGGCGTCCGAGACCCCGCCGGAGCCGGGGACCGAGACGCCGGCGCCGCTGCCCGCGACGGAGGCGCCCACCCCGCCGTCGGGCTCGGAGACGCCTACGCCACTGCCTGCGTCGGAGCCGCCGGCGACGGAGACCCCGGCACCGCCCACCACGCCCAGCCCGGAACCACCGCTGAGCCCGGAGCCGTCGCCGAGCCCGGAACCGGAGCCCAGCCCGGAGCCGTCGCCGAGCCCGGAGCCGGAGCCCAGCCCGGAACCACCGCTGAGCCCGGAGCCGTCGCCGAGCCCGGAGCCGGAGCCCAGCCCGGAGCCGGCTCCGGTCCCGGAGCCCAGCCCCGAGCCGGCTCCGGTCCCGGAGCCTGACCCGGCGCCGGCCTGCCCGACCCTCACCGTCGACGTCGTCGACGGCACCGGCGACCAGGCCGCCGGCGAGGAGGTGGCCGCACACCTGCGGGGTGGCGACCTCACCGTGGGCGGCGTCGGCGCCCCGGCCGGCCCGGTGACCTCCGGCATCGAGTTCCCCGCGGACCTGCGGGCGGAGGCCGAGCAGCTCGCGGTGGCGCTCGGCGTCCCGGACCTGCTGCGGGTCGCCGACGTCCCGCACGTGACCGTCGTGCTCGGCGCCGACGACGCCGCCCCGCTGCAGCAGGCGGTCGCCGGGTTCACCGGCCTGCCCTGCGACGACGGTGCGGATGGCTGAGCCGCAGACCTTCTTCGGGTCCCGGGCCGCGGGCTGGGAGGAGCGGTTCCCCGACGACGGCCCGCGCTACGAGCAGGCGGTCGCCGAGCTCGGCGTGGGCATCGGCGACCGGGTCCTCGACGCCGGGTGCGGCACCGGCCGCGCGCTGCCGGTGCTCCGGGCGGCGGTCGGTCCGCGCGGCTCCGTGCTCGGCGTCGACGTCACGCCCGAGATGCTCGCCACCGCACGGGAGCGGGGCCGCGGCGAGCTCGCCCAGCTGGTCCGGGCCGACGTCCCGCGGCTGCCGCTCGCCGACGGACGGCTGGACGCCGTCTTCGCCGCCGGCCTGGTCTCGCACCTGGACGACCCGGTCGCCGGGCTCGCCGAGCTGGCCCGGGTCAGCCGGCCCGGCGCCCGGCTGGCGTTGTTCCACCCGGTGGGTCGCGCCGCCCTGGCCCGCCGGCACGGCCGGGAGCTCAACCCCGACGACCTGCGCGGCGAGCCCCGGATCCGCGCGGCGCTGACTGCCGCCGGGTGGACCGCGACCGCTGTCGACGACGCCGCGGACCGCTGGCTGGTGCTCGCCGTCCGCGGGTAGCCCGCGGTCAGGCGCGCCGCGCCGAGCGCACCACCAGCAGGGCGAGCCCGGCGACCGCCGCTCCGGCGGCGGCACCCAGCCCGTTGCAGACGACGTCGGCGAACGAGCTGACCCGGGTGGTCAGCGTCGCCTGCCAGCTCTCCACGGCCACCGACAGCGCCGTCGCCGCGAGCGTGGCCATGACCGGCCGGTGCAGCAGCAGCGTCAGCGCGGCGCCCAGCGGCACGAACAGCGCGACGTTCAGCGCGGCGTCCGGCGCGGAGGTCCAGGCGGCCAGGCCGGCGTCGTCGGGGCGCAGGTGGCGGGCGATGCTGTCCAGCGCGCCGGGCACGACCGACAGGTCGCCCCACCCACCGGACGGCACGACCGTCACCCCGAGCACCACTGCCAGCGTGAGCCCGGTCAGCGCGGTGGCCGCGCGGCGTCGCGGCACGACCAGCGCGGCTGCGGCGCCCAGCCCGGCGACCACCGCCATCGTCGCGAGCACCGACGGGTCGGTCGCGAAGTGCGCCACGTACCAGCCGTCGGTCACGGGAGCACCGCCGTCCGGGTGCCGGGCGCGGCCGGGGACGGCGCACCCGCGTCGGGGCGGCGGCGCCGGGAGCGCACCAGGGCCCGGTGACCGCGGTCGAGGTCGCCCTGCAGGGTGGCCGGGTCCGGCGCCGGGACCTCCAGCCAGGCGGCGGTACCGCGCAGCACCTCGTCGAGGACGGCCGCCGGCCGGGCGGGCGCCGGGGCCACCAGCAGGTCGGCCAGCTCCTCGTGCAGCCGGGCGACGCCGAGGGCGGCCTCGCGCGAGGCGGTGAGCTCCGCGCAGCCGAGCACGTCGGCGACCTGCGCGGCGGGCAGCCGCTCCACCCGGCGCAGCACGACCGCGGCGCGGGTGTGCAGCGGCAGCGTCGAGAGGGCGGTGAGCACGGCGTGCTCGAGCGGCGGCAGCACCGGGGCGGCGAGCGCCGGGAACGCGCCCCGCCGTCCGCTGCGGCGGACCGCCTCCACGAGCACCCGGACCGACTGCCCGGGCGCGCCGGTGCGGCCGGTGACCGGCCACGCCAGGTAGCCGCGGGTGAGCGCTGTGCGGACGGCGGTCTCGGCGTGCAGCGGGTCGCCGCCGCACAGCAGCGCGGCCACCCGGAGCAGCGCGGGCCGCAGGTCGGCGGCGAAGCCGAGGAAGTCGTCGTCCCGGTCCAGCCGGGTGCTCCCGAGCAGCATCAGCGTCTCCAATCGCAGGGTCGCCCCAGCGTGGACCCGCGCCCGTGTGGCCGATGTCAGGGATGTCCTTATCCCGCCTTTATGCGCAATGACCGCGGTGGCCGGAAAAAAGTTTCGACGGAATGGTCAAGGAATCCATTTCCCGCGTCGATCAACGCAGTGTCATGGAAGACGGCCCCTCGTCACCGGACCGGGTGAACCTGCACCGTTCCAGTGCCGCTGGGCCACCGAGAGACATGGAGTCTCCGATGCGCAAGTCCCGTGTTCTGCTCGCCGGTGCGGCCGTGGTGACCGCTGCTGCCGCCGCCGGCTCCGCCTTCACCGCCGGCAACGACACCAGCGCCGTCACCAACCAGGTCGCCGGTTACGGCCAGGTCCAGGTCACCGGCGTGAAGGTCACCGACATCGCCTACGTGCCGCGCACCACCGACGGCACCTACCTGGACGGCGTGGACTTCACGCTGGACGGCAACGTCACGCTCGACGACGCCGTCAACGACGCCACGCTGACCCTGAAGAGCAACGCGGACGACGTCGTCGGCTCGCCGTTCACCTGCGTGATCGTCTCCAGCTCGTCGATCACCTGCGACACGACCGCCCAGAACGTGAAGTTCGCGTCCTTCACCCACACCGGTCTCACGGTCGTCCACTGACCTGTTCCCGGACGGCCGGCCACCCGGCCGGCCGTCCGGGCCGGTGACCTCCCATGAACGCCACCCGGACGCTCCGCCGCGTCGCCGCCGCCCTGGTGCTGCTGGCCTCGGCCTGGTTCCTGCTCCCCACCACGGTCGGTGGCAGCACGACCTACCTGGCCACCCACGGCGTGAGCATGGAGCCCCGGTTCTCCACCGGGGACCTCGCCGTCCTCCGGCCGGCGGGCGAGTACCGGGTCGGCGACGTGATCGCCTACGACAGCCCCTCGCTGCACACCGTGGTCATGCACCGGATCGTGCAGACCGACGGCGGCCGCTTCGTCACCCGAGGCGATGCGAACTCCTGGCTGGATCCCGACCACCCCGCTGCCGATGAAGTCCTCGGGCGGCTGTGGTTCCGCGTCCCCTCCGGGGGTGCGGTGCTCGGCTCGCTCCGGTCACCGACCTGGATCGCCCTCGAACTCGCTGGAACGGCAGGACTCCTCATGCTCGGGACCAAGCGCCCGCGACGCGGCCGGCACCGCACCCGGCCCGCGCGCCCGGTCAGCCTGCCCGTGCAGGCCGGCGCCCGGCAGGCCGCGGCCGCGCTGGGCCTGGTCACCGTCGTCGCCGCGCTCGCCGAGGCGGGTCTGCTGCTGGCCCCGGCCACGCAGGTCGACACCAGCACGGTCCCGTTCACCCAGTCCGGCCAGTACGCCTACGCAGCGACCGCCGTCCCCGGCGCCACCTACCCGACCGGCACCATCACCACCGGCGACCCGGTCTACACCCGCCTCGCGTCCGGCCTGACCGTGACGCTCACGGAGCAGTCCGGGGCCCGCGGCCTCACCGACCTGACCGGCGACCTGTCCCTGGCGCTGTCGCTGAGCACCACCGACGGCTGGCGCGCCGACCTCGGCGCTGGCCCGGCGGTGCCGTTCACCGCTGCCGGTGAGGGCCGGACGGCGACCGCCACCGTCGGGGTCGACCCGGCCGCCGCCGCGCAGCTGATGGCCCGGCACGCCGTGGAGGTCGGCGCCGGCGGCCCCGGCGCGGCGACGATCACCGTCACCCCCGTGCTGCGCGCCACCGCCGTCGTCTCCGGCCGGCCGGTGACGCCGGCGTCCCTCGCGCCCTTCGCCTTCTCCTTCGACGGCGGCGTGCTGCGCCCCGCCGGTGCTCCGGCGGCGCTGAGCCCCACCGCCACCAGCAGCGTGGCCGTCGAGGAGACCGGCCCGCGGCAGCTCCCGCTGCCCGGCTTCCCCGTGTCGCTGCGGGTGGCCCGGCTGGTCGTCGCCCTGCTGCTGGCCGCCGCCTCCATCGGCTGGCTGGTCGCCACCCGGCTGGGCCGGGGCACCACCGGCGGCGCGGCCGGTGACGTGCTGGTCCGCTTCGCCGGCCGGCTGGTGCCGGTCAGCTCGCTGACCACCAGCGCCACCGTCGTGGACGTCGACGACGCCGACGCCCTGCACCGCATCGCCCAGCGGCTGGACTGCCTCGTGCTCCACCACGCGGGCGCAGGCGCGCACACCTTCGCCGTCCAGGACGCGGACACGACCTACCGCTACGTCGTCCCGGTCGCGGAGCAGCCGGTCCTGCAGCCGGCCTGACCCCGGGTCAGCCCTGCGGGGAGAGCACCCGGTCGGCGGCGATGCTGACGACGAGCCGCACCTGGTCCCGGCCGCCGTACCAGGGGTAGGGGCGGCCCAGGTACTTCTGCGCCAGCTGGTCGATGTGCTCGGCGCCGCCCTCGGGCGTGATGCCGACGACCCGGCCGCGCACCTCGAAGTAGCGGGACGGGTCGTCGGGATCCGCGACGTTCACCGACACCCGCGGGTCGCGCTCCATGTTCTGCACCTTCTGGAACCCGGCCACGGTGTTGACCACGACGTGCCGGCCGTCGGTGTCGACCCAGGTCTGGGTCAGCTGCGGCGAGCCGTCGGGCATCAGCGTGGCGAGGAAGCACGGGCTGGGCCGGCGCAGCAGGTCCAGCAGCGGGGGAGGGAGGTCCACGGCGCGGACGCTACGGGGAACCCGCCTGGTCCGCTCAGCGCAGCCGGACGGTGAGCCGGACGCTGACGCCCGGGTGCTCGGGGACCACGTCGACGTGGTCGCACAGCTGCCGGGCCAGCCACAGCCCCATGCCACCGCGGGAGAGGTCCTCGCCGTGCGCCGGCCCGTACCCGGCGAAGGGGTCGTCCAGCCCGTCCCCGGAGTCGGAGATCCGGCAGACGGCACGGTCACCGGTGCTCCACAGCCGCAGCGTCACCGGCGGCCCGCCGTGCCGCACGGCGTTGGAGCTCATCTCGTCGATCGCCAGCAGGAAGTCCTCGCGCAGGTCGCGGGAGCCGCCGAGGCCGGCCAGCGCGCCGGCCACCTGGTGCCGCAGCGCGACGTAGTCCTGGACGTCGTCGACGGCCAGCAGCGGGGGAGTGTCCTCCAGCGGCTCGGCCGGCACGGGCAGCCCGCGCACGTAGTCGGCCGGGGCGACGAAGTCGGGGTTGACGGTGCGGCCCGCGGCCGTGACCAGCGTCGGGTGGGTGCGCAGCCCGGACTCCAGCACCGGGTCGGGCAGCCGGTGCGGGTCGTAGACGCACAACCCCCACAGCGGCCACGCGCCCAGCGCCTCGTTGATCACCGACTCGTAGCGCTGCCACTCCAGCCAGTCGCGGGGCCCGCTGCCGAAGTCGGTCTCGCCGACGACGCGCACGTGCCGGGAGCCTGCGGCGGTGCGCTCGTCGGCCAGCTTGCGGAACGCGGTGATCGCCGACGGCGTCCGGGACCGGTAGACCCCGTGCCGCTCGATCACCACGACCCGGTCGTCGCCGCCGAGCGCGTCGGTGAGCACCGCTGCCGCCGGGGCGCTGACCGCGACGACGGCCGCGTCACCGGCGTCCAGCCCGGCCTGCAGGAAGGGGACGGCGACCTCGGCCAGCTCGTCGGGGGAGCCCGGGAAGGTGATGTCGTGCCGGTAGCGGTGATCGCCCGTGCCGAGCTGCCCCGCTCCCGATCCGTGCACCGTTGCGTTCCTCCTGCGTCCTCCGGCCGCTGCTCGGCCGGGCTCCACGGTAGGCGACGGCGGGCAAGATCGTGCTCCCCCGGCGTCCGGTGGTCCCCCGCTCACGGGACGGCCGGGTCCGGCGGCACCGAGAGCGGCACCCGGTTGGGGCCCGCCTCGCGCGGCCGCGGGCGGTCCTGCGGGTGCAGCCGCACGGCCACCAGGGCCACGTCGTCGTCCGGCTTGCCGTCGACCAGCCGCTGCAGGAGCTCGTCGCACAGCTGCTGCAGCGGCACGTCGGCGAGCTCGCCCAGGTGCCGGGTGAGCCGCTCCAGCCCGGTGTCCAGGTCGGCGTCGCGGCGCTCGATGAGCCCGTCGGTGTACAGCAGCACCGTCGTCCCCCGGTCGAGCGTGACCACCGACTCGGTGCGCTCGAACAGCGGGTCGACCCCGAGCAGCAGGTCGGCCTTCCAGTCGGCGAGCACCGTCACCGTGCCGTCCGGGTCCAGCGCCAGCGGCGGCAGGTGGCCGGCGTTCGACCAGGTCATCCGGGTCACGGCGGCCTCGCGCTCGCCGGCGGTCTGCTCGAACCGGGCGACGGTGGCGGTGGCCAGCGTGCCCACCTGCAGCACCTCCATCGAGGCGTCCAGGCCGCGCAGCACCTCGGCCGGGCCGGCGTTGCTGTAGGTGGCGATGCCGCGCAGCAGGCCGCGCAGCTGCCCCATCGCGGCGGCGGCCGCGGTGTCGTGCCCGACCACGTCGCCGATGACCAGCGTGGTCGCGCCTCCCGGTTGCAGGAACGCGTCGTACCAGTCGCCGCCCACCCGGGCCGCCTCCGCGGCGGGCAGGTAGCGCACCACGATCTCGGCGTGGTCGGGCTCGGGCGGGTCGGTGAGCAGGCTGCGCTGCAGCCCCTCGGCCAGCTGCTGCTGCTCACCGAACAGCCGCGCGTTGTCCCAGGCCAGCCCGGCGCGGTCGGCGACGTCCTGGGCGACGGAGATGTCCTCGTCGGTGGGGGAGTGGCCGGCGGAGTAGAAGAGGGTGAGCAGGCCCAGCGTGCGGCCGCGGGCGCGCAGCGGCAGCGCCACCTCCGACTCGGGGTCGAGCATGCTCAGCAGGTCGTGCGCCGGGCCGGGCAGCAGCAGGTCGAGCACCTCGGTGCCGCTGAAGCGCAGCGCCGTCCCCAGGTTGAGCGCCCGGGAGACCGGCGAGGTGATGGGCATCGACTCCAGCCGGAACTCGGCGTACCGCTCGAGCAGCGAGCGGCTGGCCGGGTCGACGTGCCAGGAGCCGACGTCCCGGGGCTGACCGTCGGGCTCGATGACCGTGAGGATGCAGTAGTCGGCCAGCGCCGGGACGACGAGCCGGGGCAGCCGCGCGGTGGCGGCGGCGACGTCCAGGGTGGTCGCCAGCTCGCTGCTGACCTGGGCGAGCAGGGCGACGCGGCGGGCGGCCCGCTCGGCGCGCTCCTGGGCCTGGCGGCGCTGGGTGACCTCCAGGAAGTAGACCGACAGCCCGTCCGGCGTCGGCCACGCGCGCAGCTCGTACCAGCCGTCCAGCGGAGCGGGGTAGTGCGCGTCGAAGGCGATCGGCTCGCCGGTCTCCAGCGCCCGCCGGAAGTTCTCGTCGAAGGCGCTGTCCAGCGCCGACGGGAAGGCCTCCCAGACGACCCGGCCGAGCAGGTCCTCGCGGCGCTGCTCGAGCAGCCGCTCGGCCTCGGCGTTGACGTGGGTGAACCGCCACTCCCGGTCCAGCGTGTAGAAGCCCGCGGGCATCGCCTCGAGGATGCGGGTCACCCGCGCCCCGGCGTCCTGCTCCGCCGTGACGTCGTAGGCCACGCCGATCACCCGGGTGGCCCGGCCGTCGCGCGGCTGCAGACCCCGGCCGCGGGCGGCGATCCAGCGGGTCTCGCCCGTGGGCAGCAGCACGCGGTAGTCGGCCTCGTAGTCGCCGGCCTCGTCGATCGCGTGCTGCAGCGCCTCGGTGACCCGCGGCAGGTCATCGGGGTGCAGCCGGGCGTTGAAGCTGTCGATGCTGCGGTCGAACGAGTCGGCGTGGTAGCCGAACATCTCGACCAGCCGCTCGTCCCAGCTGAGCACGCCGGTGGTCAGGTCCCAGTCGAAGGTGCCGATGCCGGCGGCGTCGATGGCCAGCTGAGCACGAACCCGGGTCGCGTCGTCCTGCGTCCCCCCGGGGCCGCCGACCTGCGTCGGCTCTGCCACGTACCCACCACTTCCGTCCGGGCGCGGGCCGGCTTGATCACTGCTCGTTGATGAACACGCGCCAACGAGTTATGTCACGTCGGTTGGCCGGTGGCAAGCACCGGGCCGTCCACCACCGTACGGGTCGCGGCCGGCGGGCCCGTCCGGCCGGCGAGGTGCGCCGGCCGGACGGGGGTGCTCAGTGACCGGCGGGCGCCGCGGCCCCCGGCCGGCCGGCCGGGTTGGCGCCCCAGGGCAGGACGACCAGGGTCAGCACGGCGGCGACGAGGAAGATCCCCGCCGACACCAGGAACGCCCGGGTGTCACCGGCCACCGACGCCGCGGCGATCGTGGTCGCCGAGGGCCGGCCGCCGGAGGCGTGGTCGGTCAGGTAGGACGCCGTCACGGTCGAGGCGATCGTGTTCAGCAGCGCCGTGCCCAGCGCGCCGCCGACCTGCTGGCCGGTGTTGACCAGCGCCGAGGCGACACCGGCGTCCTGGGCCTGCACGCCGGAGGTGGCCGTGTTGAAGCAGGACGCGAAGATCATGCCCATCCCGAGGCCCATGACGAACAGCGCCGGCAGGACGTGGGCGGCGTAGCTGCTGCCCAGGTGCAGCCGCCACATCACGAGCAGGCCGGCCGCGCCGAGCAGCTGACCGGTGAGGATCAGCGGCTTCGGGCCGATGCGGGGCAGCAGCCGGGTCGCGATGACCGTGGAGCTGATGATGATGCCGGCGACGAACGGCAGGAACGCGACGCCGGCCTTCAGCGGCGTGAAGCCGAGCACCTGCTGCATGTAGTAGGTGAGGAAGAGGAACACGGCGAACATGCCGATGGCGGCCAGCGCGATCGCCAGGTAGGCGCCGCCCCGACGCCGGTCGAGCACCACGCGCAGCGGCAGCAACGGGTGGCCGGTGCGGGTCTGGATCAGCACGAAGGCGACCAGCAGGACGACCGACACCGCGATGAGGCCGACCGTCCAGGGGTCGGTCCAGCCGTCGGTCTCGGCGCGGGAGAACGCGTAGACCAGGCCGGCGAGGCCCAGCACGGCGGTGACGACACCGGGGATGTCCAGCCGGACGCCGGTCGACCGCGGGACGTTGGGCAGGACGACGAACGCGCCGACCGCGGCGATGACCGCGATGGGCAGGTTCACGTAGAGGCACCAGGCCCAGCTGAGGTACTCGGTGAGCAGGCCGCCCAGCAGGAGGCCGATCGCGGCCCCGGCGCCGGCGATGGAGCCGAAGATGCCGAAGGCCTTCCCGCGCTCGACCGGGTCGGTGAAGGTGATCGTCAGCAGCGACAGCGCCGAGGGGGCCAGCAGCGCACCGAAGGCGCCCTGCAGGGCGCGGGCGATCACCAGCAGCTCGATGCCCTGCGCGGCGCCGCCGAGCGCGGAGGCGGCGGCGAAGCCGATCAGCCCGATCATCAGCGTGCGCTTGCGGCCGAACAGGTCGGCCAGCCGGCCGCCGAGCAGCAGCAGGCCACCGAAGGCCAGGGAGTAGGCGGTGACGACCCACTGCCGGTCGGCGTTGGAGAAGTCCAGCGCCTGCTGGGCGCTGGGCAGCGCGATGTTCACGATGGTCGCGTCGAGCACGACCATCAGCTGGGCCAGGCCGAGGAAGCCGAGGACGGCCCAGCGGCGGTTGTGTTGGCGGTCCTGGCCGGCGGCGGCGGTGGCCGAGCCGGACGGAGCGGCGAGGTGGGACACGGGCAGGGGCTCCCGGCTGCAGGGGGTCGGAGCGGACAGGCGCCACATCGCGCCGGGAGGCCGAACAGCGGTCCGGGCTTCCTTGTTCCCGCCAACCGGGTACGTGTGTGGGCGTGGCCCGGGCGGGGGATGTCCGGCAGGTGAACCGCGCGAGCTACGACTTCTCCGGATCCGTCGTCCTGGTCACCGGTGGGGGCTCCGGGATCGGCCGGGCGATCACCCGGGCGTTCCTCGCCGCCGGTGCCACGGTGGCCGTCGTCGGCCGCCGGATGGACCGGCTCACCGACGCGCTGGCCGGGTACCCCGACGAGCGGACCTCGGCGGTCCAGGCCGACCTGTCCGACGGCCGGCAGGTGGCGGCGGTCGTCGAGCAGGTGCGCGAGCGGTTCGGGCGGCTGGACGTCGTCGTCTCCAACGCCGCCGGCTACGAGAGCGGCCCGGTCGACCGGCTCTCCGACAGCGCGTGGGCGGTGCTGTGGGCGACCAACGTCGACGCGTTCTTCCACCTGGCCAAGACCGCGCTGCCGCACCTCGCCGAGACCCACGGCTCGCTGGTCGCGGTCTCGTCGGTGTCCGGGCTGCGCGGCGACTGGGGGCAGGCCGCCTACAACGCGACCAAGGCCGCGGTCACCAACTTCGTCCGCTCCCTGGCCCTGGACTGGGGCCCGGCCGGCGTGCGGCTCAACGCCGTGGCCCCGTCGTTCACGCTGACCGAGCTCACCGAGGGCGTCGGGCGGGACGACGAGTCGCTGGCGCCGTACGTCAACCGGGTCGCGCTCGGCCGCCCGGCCGAACCCGACGACATCGCGCCCGCCGTCCTCTTCCTGGCCAGCGACGCCGCCCGCTACGTCACCGGCGCCGTGCTCCCGGTCGACGGCGGGACGTCGGCGTCGACCGGGCAACCGCACGTGTGACCGCAGCCGCAGGCGTGGTCCCGGACGTCGGCGGTCGGTCAGTGCCGCGCAACCCTTAAGGTCGCGCGGGCTGCGACGGTCGTTCGCACCGATCGGAGGAGCAGCAGTGGCGAACACCCGGACCGCCCCGCGGGTCGACGGCACGGCCGTCGACAAGGGCCTCAAGCGGGGCGCGCTTGGCCTGTTCTCCTCCATCGTGCTCGGCGTCTCGTCGACCGCGCCGGCCTACGCGCTGGCCGCCACGCTGGGCTTCGTCGTCATCGCGGTCGGGGTCAAGGCGCCGGCGGTGATGCTGCTGGCGTTCGTGCCGATGTGGCTGGTCGCGGTGGCCTACTCGGAGCTCAACAAGCGGGAGCCCGACTGCGGCACCACCTTCACCTGGGCAGCGCGGGCGTTCGGTCCGCGCACCGGGTGGATGGGCGGCTGGGGGATCATCGCCGCCGACGTCATCGTCATGGCCAACCTGGCGCAGGTCGCCGGCGCCTACGGCTACCGGCTGGTCGGGCTGGACTCCCTGGCCGACAGCGCCCTGTGGACGACGGTCGCCGGCGTCGCGTGGATCGCGCTGATGACCTGGATCTGCTACCGGGGGATCGAACCGACCGCGCGGGTGCAGAACGTGCTGCTCGGCGTGGAGGTCGTCGTCCTGATCGCCTTCGCCGCGTACGCGCTGGTGAAGGTCTACTCCGGCGGCGCGCCCGCCGGGGCGCTGCACCCGTCGCTGTCCTGGCTCTGGCCGTCGGGGCTGTCCTGGTCCTCGCTCAACGAGGCCGTGCTGCTGGCGATCTTCATCTACTGGGGCTGGGACTCCGCGGTCGCGGTCAACGAGGAGACCGCCAACCCGACCAGGGCGCCGGGCCGGGCCGCGATCGTCTCGACGCTGCTGCTGGTGGGCATCTACACCGTGGTCTCGGTGGCGACCGTCGCGTTCGCCGGCGTCGGCGACACCGGCGTCGGGCTGGGCAACGAGGCGAACGCGGAGGACGTGTTCAACGCGCTGGGCGCCACGGTCTTCGGCGACGGCGTCTTCGGGCGGGTGTTCGAGGCGCTGCTGATCATCTCCGTGCTCACCTCGTCGGCGGCCTGCACCCAGACGACGATCCTGCCGACCGCGCGCGGCTCGCTGTCGATGGCCGCCTACCGGGCGCTGCCCGCGTCGTTCGCCCGCATCCACCCGCGCCACCTGACCCCGACGGTCTCCACCGTGTGGATGGGCATCGTCTCGGCGGCGTTCTACGTCGGTCTGACGCTGGTCAGCGAGAACGTGCTGGTCGACTCGATCACCGCCACCGGGCTGCTCATCGCCTTCTACTACGGGCTCACCGGGTTCGCCTGCGCCTGGCAGTTCCGCCGCGACCTGCACGGCCCGCGCGACCTGCTGATGCGGTTCGTGCTGCCGCTGCTCGGCGGGCTGTTCATGCTCGCCGTCTTCGTGCTGGCCTGCGTCGAGTACGCCGACCCCGAGTACGGCGAGACGGTGTTCCACGGCGTCGGCGGGGTGTTCGTCATCGGCATCGGGTCGCTGCTGCTCGGCGTCCTGCTGATGGAGGTCTACGCGCGGATCGCGCCGGCCTTCTTCCGCGGGCAGACCATGCTGCACGGCACCGGCGACCTGCTGCTGGAGGCGGACACGCCGACCGTGTCGCTGCCGGACAGCCACGAGTCGACGGTCATCGCGCCGGACCGGTCGAACCTCCCGCCCGGCCACCAGCCCTACGACCCGCGCGGCTGAGCTCAGCCCGCCCAGACCTCGCGGTCCCAGGCGTCGGTGAGGACGCCGCGGAGCACCTGCTCGATCTCGTCGAACTCCGGCTGCCCGCAGATCAGCGGCGGGGCGAGCATGACCACCGGGTCGCCGCGGTCGTCGACCCGGCAGTAGAGGCCTGCCTCGAAGAGCGCTCCGGACAGGAACCCCCGCAGCAGCCGTTCCCGCTCGGCGGCGTCGAACGTCTCCTTGCGGCCGCGGTCCTTGACCAGCTCGACGGCGTAGAAGAAGCCCTCGCCCCGGACGTCGCCGACGATCGGCAGGTCCAGCAGCTGCTCCAGGGTGCGGCGGAGGTCGTCCTCGGTCCGGCGGACGTGCCCGCCCAGGTCCTCCCGGTCGAACAGGTCGAGGTTGGCCAGCGCGACGGCGGCCGACACCGGGTGCCCGCCGAACGTGTAGCCGTGCGGGAAGGACGTCGTCCCCTGCAGGAACGGCTCCATGACCCGGTCGGAGGCGATCATCGCGCCGATGGGTGAGTAACCCGACGTCATGCCCTTGGCGCAGGTGATCAGGTCGGGCACGTAGCCGTACCGCTCGCAGCCGAACGTGGTGCCCAGCCGGCCGAACGCGCAGATCACCTCGTCGCTGACCAGCAGCACGTCGTGCCGGTCGCAGATCTCGCGCAACCGCTCGAAGTAGCCCGGCGGCGGCGGGATCGCGCCGCCGGCGTTCTGCACCGGCTCGACGAAGACCGCGGCGACGGTGTCCGCGCCCTCGAAGAGGATCGCCTGCTCGACCTGGTCGGCGGCCCAGCGGCCGAACGCCTTCGGGTCGTCGCCGAACACCGGCGCGCGGTAGAGGTTGGTGTTCGCCGCCCGGTGCGCCCCGGGCACCAGCGGCTCGAACGCCGCCTTCATCGCCGGGACGCCGGTGATCGACAGGGCTCCCTGCGTGGTGCCGTGGTAGGCGACCGCGCGGCTGACGACCTTGTGCTTCGTCGGCTTGCCGACCAGCTTGAAGTACTGCTTGGCGACCTTCCACGCGGTCTCGACCGCCTCGCTGCCGCCGGTGGTGAAGAAGACCCGGTTCAGGTCGCCGGGGGCCGCGGCGGCCAGCCGGCCGGCCAGCTCGATCGCCGCCGGGTGCGCGTAGCCCCACACCGGGAAGTAGGCGAGAGTCTCCGCCTGCCGCGCCGCGGCGGCCGCGAGCTCCTGCCGGCCGTGCCCCGCCTGGACGACGAACAGCCCGGAGAGACCGTCGAGGTAGGAGCGGCCGCGGTCGTCGACGATCCGGGCACCCTCGCCGCGCACGATCACCGGCGGCGCGGTGTCGACGTAGCTGCCCATCCGCGCGAAGTGCAGCCAGAGGTTGCGCGCTGCAGTCGGTCCGTACGGGGAGTCGGGCTCGGTGACCTGTTGCTCGGTGGCGGTCATGGCGAGCCTTTCCGTCGTCCAGGCCTGCTGCGGTGAGCCGAAGCGTAGCCCGGACGCGCCGTGGCCAACGACTTCGTCGCCGGAGTGGCCGGATACGCTGCGGCCCGTGGAGCTGGGGCTGTGGTGCGCACCGTGACCGAACGCAGTCGGACGCATGCGCTGGACGACGTGTCGCGCGCGATCATCGAGCAGCTGCGGGAGGACGGCCGCCGGTCCTACGCCCGCATCGCCAGCGCGGTGGGGCTGTCGGAGGCCGCCGTCCGCCAGCGGGTGCAGCGGCTCCTCGACGCCGGCGTCGTGCAGATCGTCGCGGTCACCGATCCGCAGCAGGTCGGGTACGCCCGGCAGGCCATGATCGGCATCAAGGCCCACGGTGACACCCGCGCCGTCGCCGACCAGCTGGCCGCGCTCGACGCGGTCACCTACGTGGTCATCTCGGCCGGCTCGCTGGACCTGCTGGCCGAGGTCGTGTGCACCGACGACGGCCAGCTGCTCGAGGTGGTCAGCCAGATGCGCGCGATCAGCGGCGTCGAGTCGACCGAGACCTTCGTGTACCTGGGGCTGCGCAAGCAGGCCCACACCTGGGGCATCCACCGCCCCGAGCCGCCCACCGGCCCGGCGGTCTGACCCCACCGGCCCGGTGGGGGCCTTCCTGTCGGGCCTGACGGGCGCCGCGCTCAGACCGCCACCGGGGTGAGCTCGTCGGGCGCGACCGGTGCGGGCTGCGGGCGGGCGGGCAGGAGGGCCAGCACCGCCAGCGTCCCGAGGGCGCAGGCCGCGGCCGCGACCCACGAGCCCGCGGCCACGCCGTCCAGGAACGACTGCTGGACGGCGGCGGTGGCCAGGTCGCCGGGCAGTCCGTCGGCGACGGCCAGGCCCGCGGTGAGCGAGTCGGCGGCGGGCCGGGCGGCGGCCGCCGGAGCGCCCGCGCCGGTGAGCGCGTCGAGCACCGCGGGGCCGTAGACGGTGCTCATCACCGAGCCGACCACGGCCACGCCCAGCGTGCCGCCGACCTCGCGCACGGTGTCGTTGACCGCGGAGCCGGCGCCGGCCTGGTCGCCGCGCAGCGCGCCCATCACCGCCTCGGTCGCAGGCCCGGTGACCAGCCCCAGCCCCGCCGCCATCAGCACCATGGCCAGCACGACCCGCCCCCAGTAGGCCGACTCCAGGGTCGACCCGGCCGCCACCGCGAACCCGGCGGCCATGGTCAGCAGCCCGGCCGCGACCACCAGCTTCGTGCCCACCGCCCGCATCGCGAGGATCGCGAGCGGGGACACCGCGCCGATCACGACCGCGAACGGCAGGGTGGCCAGCCCCGCGGTGAGGGTGTCGTAGCCGCGGACTCCCTGGAAGTACTGGGTGATCAGGAAGATGAACCCGAACAGGCTGAAGAAGGCCAGCGCGATGGCGCCGCTGCCCACCGACACCCGCCGGTCGCGGAACAGCCGGACGTCGAGCATCGGCGTCCGGGTGGTCAGCTCGCGGGCCAGGAACCCGGCCAGCGCCGCCGCCGCGCCCGCGTAGCCGGCGATCGTGGCGGGCGACGCCCAGCCGCGCCGCGGCGCCTCGATCGTCGTCCAGACCAGCAGGCCGATCGCGGCGACCGAGGCGGCGGCGCCGACCAGGTCGAACCGGCCCCGCTCCGCGCCGCGCGACTCGGTGAGCAGCAGCCGGCCGGCGACCAGTGCCAGCGCGGCCAGCGGCACGTTGACCAGGAAGACCGACCCCCACCAGAAGTGCTCGAGCAGCACCCCGCCGCTGACCGGGCCGACCGCCACCGCGAGCCCGGAGACCGCGGACCAGACGCCGATCGCGGTCGCCCGCTCGCGCCGGTCGGGGAAGGTGCTCACCAGCAGCGCCAGGGTCGCGGGGTAGATCGCCGCGGCGGCCATGCCCATCGCCACCCGGCCGGCGACCAGCTGGCCGGTCGAGCCGGCGGACGCCGCCGCGACCGAGGTGACCGCGAAGACGACCAGGCCGGCCTGCAGCACCCGGCGGCGGCCGAACCGGTCGCCGAGCGCGCCGCCGAGCAGCAGCAGCGCCGCGAACGCCAGGGTGTAGCCGTCGACGACCCACTGGAGGTCGCTGGTCGTCGCCTGCAGCTCGCGCCCCAGGGTCGGCAGCGCGACGTTGACGATCGTGTTGTCGACGCTCACCAGCAGCACCGACAGGCAGAGCACGGCGAGCACCCACCACCGGCGGGGGAGTGGATCGGACATGACGGCCTCCTTGATGGAACGTTGTGCTACAACGGTAGAACGACGTTCTACAGGGCGTCAACAGGGCAGCGCGGGAGGATGTCGGGGTGCCGACCACCGGAGCAGGGACCACGGGCGCGCGGACGCCGAGCAGGGACGTCGAGCAGGCGCTCGTGGACGCCGCCGAGCGGGTGCTCGCGCGCGACGGGCTGGCCGGGCTGACGGTGCGCGCGGTGGCGGCCGAGGCCGGCGTCGCGCCGATGGGTGTCTACAACCGCTTCGGCAGCAAGGACGGGCTGGTCGCCGCGGTGCTCGTGCGCGGGTTCGACGGCCTCCGGGCGGCCGTGCTCGAGGACGACGACCCCGACCCGCTCGCCCGGCTGGTGGCCAGCGGGCGCAACTACCGCCGGTTCGCCCTCGCCCACCCGCAGCACTACACGGCGATGTTCGGCGGGGGTGGCGGGGCCGCGGACGCGACCGCCGAGGTGGTCGAGCACGGCGCCGCGGCGTTCGGGGCGCTGGTCGGGCACGTGCGGACGGCGATGGCGGCCGGGGCGCTGCGCGAGGGGGACCCGGCGGAGACCGCGCAGCTGATCTGGAGCGCGGTGCACGGCGCGGTGAGCCTCGAGCTCGCCAACGGCCTGCTCACCCCCGACCCCGCGGCCACCTACGAGGCGCTGCTGCAGCTGATCGTCGCCGGCCTGCGGTGACCGCCGTCCTCACCCGCACGGGTGAGGTCCGGCCCGCCGCGGCGGTCGCGGGGCCGGTGACCCTTCAGCCGCCCGCCGTCCCTGCCGACGCAGAGGGGGACGGAAGGAGCCGGGACATGTTGAGCTTGGCGTGCACCGCAGTCGGACAGGCTGCACTGGTTGCCGGGACGGCGTCGATGGACGACACCGAGCCCTGGCGGTTGCTGTTCGTGTCCGGGTGGCTGACCACGGCCACCGACCTGGTCCACCAGGCGAACCTGATCGAGTCGTTCAGCGCGGAGCTCGACGTCCTGCTCTGAGCGTCACGCCGGCCCCAGGCGCGCCCGGGTGCCGCCCAGGTCGGCGGCGTCGGCCGCCTGCCGGCCGGCCGTCCAGCCGGCCGCGTCGACGGTGCGGCCGCCCCGGCGGCGCAGCTGCGGGAACAGGTCCTCGACCGCCCGGTCGACGGCCGCCTGCCGGTCGGCGAGCACCGGGGCCAGCGCGCTGCCGTACTCGGCGCGCGCCTCGGTGCGGGCCTGGTCGCGCGCCTCGGACAGCCGCTCCTCGATGCGCTGCGCGTAGGCGTAGAGGAAGCCGCGCCGGAAGGCGGTCGAGCGCGCCCGCGCCCCACCGGACCGGGTGGCCTCCCCGAGCCCCCGGCCCGCCTGCACGAGCAGCGACGTGACCAGCAGCTCCACCAGGTCGACGTCGCTGCGCATGCCGACCATCGTGACGATGCCGAACGCCGGCACCAGCACCACGCGGACGCCGTTCACCCCGGCCACCGCCTGCACCAGCGCCGCCTTCGCCTCCGAGTGCGGATCGGTGAGGTGCAGCCGCCGGGCCTCCACCTCCGCGGCCGTCCAGTCCGCGCCGCCGCCGGCGAGCATGGCCGCGTCGATGGCGTAGCGGCTCATCAGCTCCTGCGCCTTGGCGGTCAGCGACTCCGCCTCCGCCTCGAACTCCGTCGACTCGGCCTTGGCCAGCAGACCGCGGATGCGGCCCAGCGCCCGCTCGTCGGTGACCACCGCGGCGGCGTCGGCCGCCGGCCGGCTGCTCGCCGACCAGGCCGAGGGCGGGGGGAGCAACTGCTCCAGCCGCGGCAGGGTGCGCAGCACGCCGGTCACCCGCAGCACGTCCCGCCAGCCGGCCGCCGGCGCGATCCCCTCGGCCTGCCACCAGTCGCGCACGCTGCCCGGCGCGCCCCCGAGCTCGGCCAGCTGGGCGGCCCACGACGTCGGCATGCCCGCGGCCGCGGCCCGCCCACCGGTGGCGACCAGGCCGGCCGCGAGCCGGGCCGCACGCTGGGTGACCCGGCGGCCGACCACGTGCACGACGTCCGCGGGCTGCCAGCCCGCCTCCCACAGCGGGGGCAGCAGTTCCAGCAGCACGGTGTGCGCGACACCGGCGGAGTCGACGCCCGGGTCGCGCACCAGCAGCCGGTCGACGACCCGGTCCAGCTCCTGCGTCGTCACACCCGGCTGGGCCGCGAGGCGGGCGCCGGCCAGCACCAGCCGCAGCACGTCGTCGTCCACGCCAGCTCCTCCGCTCGGTCGAATGGGCCCCGCCAGGCTACGGACGCGACGGCCGTCCACAGGCGGCGCCACGTCGACCTGTGGACATGTCGACACGTCGCTACGTTGACCCCCATGACCGACCTGGCGAGCCGCGCCCGCACCCTGCTGGACCTGCACACCGCACCGGAGATCCTGGTGCTGACCAACGTGTGGGACGTGGTGTCCGCCCAGGTCGCGGCCGCCACCGAGGGCGCCCGCGCGCTGGCCACCGCCAGCCACGGGATCGCCGCCACCTTCGGCTACGAGGACGGCGAGAACATCCCGCTCGACCTGCACCTGGACATGGTCCGGCGGATCGCCGCCGCCGTGGACCTGCCGGTCAGCATGGACATGGAGGCCGGCTACGGCGACGCGGGGGAGACCGCCCGCCGGGCCATCGAGGCCGGCGTCGTCGGCGGCAACCTCGAGGACCAGATGAAGCCGCTGGACGAGGCGGTCGCCGCGGTCGAGGCCGTCGTCCGGGCCGGGCGCGACGCCGGCGTCGACTTCGTGCTCAACGCCCGCACCGACACGTTCGTCCGGGCCGCCGAGGGCGCCGACCGCGGCGAGCTGGTGGCCGAGGCGGTCCGCCGGGGGAAGGCGTACCTCGAGGCCGGTGCACCGGTGGTGTTCGTGCCGCGGCTGGTCGACCGGGAGGAGATCGCCGCCGTCGTCGAGGGGCTGGGCCGCAACCGGCTGACCCTGATCAGCGTCCCGGGCGCGTCGCTGCCCGCGCGGGAGATGCAGGAGCTCGGCGTCGCCCGGGTGTCGACCGGGCCGTTCACCCAGCGGGTCGCGCTGACCGCCTTCCAGGACGCGGCCGCCGAGATGCTGGCGGGCGGCACGCTGCCCGCCGGGACGCGCGCGCTCAACTGAGGTGACCCGGCGACCGGCCGGATGCCCGTTCGGGACCCCGACCTGACCACCCGCCAGGTGCGGGCCGCCGCCACCTCGGTGCTGCCCGGCGCCAGGGTCAGCCGGCTGGTCTCTGGCGCGACGAGCTCCTCTGGACCAAGCCGCCCACGTCGACCACCTAGCCTGCCCGGGTGCGCACCGAGCGAGGGCTGGACCGGCTGCTGACCTTCCTCGACGCGATCGTGGCCATCGCGATCACCCTGCTGGTGCTCCCGCTGGTCGACCTGCTGGCCGAGGGCCCGCACGACGACCTGGCCGGCCTGCTGGGCGACCACCTGGCCGACTTCGGCTCGTTCGCGCTGAGTTTCGTCGTCATCGCCCGGCTGTGGCTGGGGCACCACCGGATCGGGGAGTGGGTCGGCGGGTACGACACGGCGTTCCTGTGGGTGAACCTGTGGTGGGCGTTCTCCATCGTGCTGCTGCCGTTCGCCAGCGGGGTGGTGGCCGAGTACGGCACCCAGCGGCTGTCGGTGGCCCTCTACATCGGGACGATCACGGCGAGCTCGGCGGCGACGGCGACCCTGACCGTGCTGGTCCGGCGGCGCTCGGGTCTGCGCCGCGAGGAGGTGGCCGAGCCCGACGTCGACGTTGTCCCGGCGGTGGTCGCGCCCGCGCTGTTCCTGGTCGCGCTGGCGGTCGGGGTGGCGGTGCCGCAGGTCAACTTCTACGCGCTCCTGCTGCTGTTCCTGTCCGGCCCCGTCGAGCGGCTGGTCCGCCGGGCCGCCTCCCGGGGGTGAGCTGGGCCACCAGCGGTGGCCGGGGCACGGGAACCGGCGTTCCATCGGGGGAGGACGCCGACGGCGAGGTCGGCGCAGGACGGAAGGCGGACCCCTGCGATGAGCGACCTGCTCCTCGGTGACTTCTTCGGCTACCAGACCCTGCTGCCCGAGCAGGAGCAGAAGGAGCTGCTGGCCCTGCGGGAGTTCCTGGACAGCGAGGTCCGTCCGCGGGTCAACGCGGCGTGGGCCGCGGCCGAGTTCCCGATGGACCTCATCCCCAAGCTCGCCGGCGCCGACATCGTCGGCCGCTCCTACGACTGGGACGGCCGCCCCCGCGCGTCCCGGCTGTACAGCGGGTTCCAGGCGCTGGAGCTCTCCCGGGTCGACCCGTCGATCGCCACGTTCCTCGGCGTGCACAACGGCCTGGCGATGGGCTCGATCATGATCCTCGGCTCCGAGGAGCAGAAGCAGCGCTGGATCCCGGCCATGATGCGGATGGAGACGATCGGCGCGTTCGCGCTCACCGAGCCCGAGGGCGGCTCGGACGTCGCCCGCGGGCTGCGGACGACGGTGCGGCGGGACGGCGACGAGTGGGTGCTGAACGGCGCCAAGCGCTGGATCGGCAACGGCACGTTCGCCGACGTCGTCGTGGTGTTCGCCCGCGACGTCGACGACGACCAGGTGAAGACGTTCGTGGTGGAGAAGGGCACTCCCGGCTTCACCGCCACCAAGATCGAGGACAAGTTCGCGCTGCGCACCGTGCAGAACGCCGACATCACGTTCACCGACTGCCGCATCCCGGCGGACGACAAGCTCGAAGGCGGCAACAGCTTCCGCGACGTCAACAAGGTACTCAAGGAGACCCGCGGCGGCGTCGCCTGGAGTGGCGTCGGCTGCCAGGTCGGCGCGTACGAGGCGGCGGTCGCCTACGCGAAGAACCGCGAGCAGTTCGGCCGCCCGATCGGCGGGTTCCAGCTGATCCAGGACCTGCTCGCCCGCATGGTCGGCAACGTCACCGCGAGCCTCGGCATGACCGTGCGGCTGTCCCAGCTGCTCGAGGAGGGTGCGCTGCGCGACGACCAGGCGGCGCTGGCCAAGAGCTACGTCACCAGCCGCGGCCGGGAGACCGTCGCGTGGGCCCGCGAGCTGTTCGGCGGCAACGGCATCGTGCTGGACAACGACGTCGTCCGGTACTTCGCCGACGCCGAGGCGCTCTACTCCTACGAGGGCACGCGGGAGATCAACACCCTGATCGTCGGCCGTTCGATCACCGGCATGAGCGCCTTCGTCTGAGGAAGGACCCCCTCTCCCCCCACCGCTCGCAAGCTCGCGGCGGGACCCTGAGAGGGAGCCGTTCCAGCACCTCACTCTCTTGGGGGACGGCGGCCGGTGTTCGCCTCCAGCCGGCCGCCGTCCTGGACGACCACTCGATCGGACACCACAGCGGTGTCGTCAGACCGAGCGCCGAGGAGGAGTCGTGCCGGGCCAGTCCGTGCTGGTGGTCGAGGACACCGACGAGATCCGTGAGCTCGTCGTCACCGTCCTGCGCAAGGCCGGGATGGACGTGCGCGCCGTCGCCACCGGTGCCGAGTGCCTGGCCGAGGTGCGCCGCGAGGTGCCCGACGTCGTGGTGCTGGACCTGGGGCTCCCGGACGCCGACGGCACCGAGGTGTGCCGGCAGCTGCGCGCCGAGACCGACTGCTACGTCCTCATGCTCACCGCGCGCGCCGAGGAGGTCGACCTGCTGATCGGCCTGGCCGTCGGCGCCGACGGGTACATGTCCAAGCCGTTCAGCCCCCGCGAGCTGGTGGCCCGGGTGCAGACCTTCCTGCGCCGGCCGCGGGCGGTCGCCGTCCCCGCGCCGCGGGAGCCGGTCGAGGACTCCGTGCACCGGCTGGCCGAGCTCGAGGTCGACCCGGACACCCGTGAGGTGCGCGTCGACGGGAAGCCGGTCGACCTCACCCGCACCGAGTTCGACCTGCTGTCGGCGCTGGTCTCCCGGCCCGGCCGGGTGCTGCAGCGGGAGACCCTGCTGCGCGAGGTCTGGCAGACCGACTGGGAGGGCAACCTCCGGCTGGTCGAGGCCCACATGTCCAACCTGCGCCGCAAGCTGGTCGGCGCGGGCCTGCAGAACCCCGAGATCCGCACCGTCCGCGGGGTCGGCTACCGCCTCGTCGGCTGAGGCGGAGTGGACCCGTGCCGGTCACCGGCACGGATCCACTCCGCTCACGAGGACGTCAGCCGGCCGGCGACCGCGTCGACGGCGGCGACCAGGCCGCCGGTGTCCAGCCGCGCCGCGGCGGCCGCCGGCCTCCCGCGCGCCGGTTCACCCGGCCGGCGGGTCAGGTCGGTCAGCTCCGCGACCAGGTCGTGGGCCAGGACGCCGCGGCGGGCGTCGGCGGCGATCGCCTGGCACACCGTCGCGACCTCCGGGTGGCCCAGCTGACCGCTCGGGCCGGCCAGGGTGTGCGCGGCCCACGCGACCGCGACCGGGTCGCCGTCCCGCACGCTGCGGGTGATCGCCGACATCCGGTCGGGCAGCGCGTCGGCGTACATCTCCTGCAGCCGGTCCAGCAGCTCGGCGTCGAGGTCGTCGTCCAGCAGGTCCTCGACGTCCACGATCTCGGCGGGGATCCGCGCGACGACGTTCGGCTCGACCGGCTCGTCGGCGCGGCGCTCGACCAGGTCCAGCAGCAGCCGGACGTCGACCGGCTCGGCCAGGGTGGCCAGCGCGCCGGCGGCCGCGGCCTCGGCCCGCAGGGCGTCGGTCGGGTCGGCGGCGACCACCAGGAAGCGGGCGGTGCAGCCGGCGGCGCGGAACAGGCGGAGCAGCTCCGGGCCGGTGGCGCCGAGGACGGCGGAGTCGGTGACCACCAGGTCGAGGTCGTAGAGCTGGTTCTGCCAGCGGGCCTCGTCGGCGTCGGCGGCCTCGTGGACCTGCCAGCCGCCCAGCTCCAGCAGCCCGGCCACCTGCCGGCGGGCGGCGGCCTCGGTGTCGATGACGAGGGCGGTCAGCATCGGGTGGTCCTTGTCTGTGCGGACTCGGCGGGGGAGGGCGCTCACCGGGTCACCTCGGCGTCGGCGGGGGTCTCGTCGGTCTCGTCGGCCGCGGGGCGCCAGATCGACAGCAGCAGCCAGCCGGCGAGCAGGACCGGGACGCCGTAGACCAGGGTCTGGCTGACCACCGGGGCGCGCAGCCACTGGATCGCGGTGCCGACGTGCGGGACGACGCCGCGCACCTGCCATGCGGTGTCGCCGCGCAGGGTGGCCTTCCACGGGTCGGCGGACTCGTTCGCGTCGCCCTTGGTCTCGACCGTCACCGTGCCGGCGTCACCGTGCTCGACGGTGACCACGCGGTGGGTGACGAGCCGGTGGTCGTCGACGGGGATGTGGTAGCTGATGACCATGCCGGGCTGGACGTCGGCGACCGGCAGGGGCGTCACGACCGCGACGTCACCGACGTCGATCGTGCCGGTCATGCTGCCGGTGAGCATGGTCAGCGTGCGGTAGTGCAGGACGTGCGGACCGACCGCCACCAGGGCGAACAGCGCGAGCGCGCCGACGACCAGGGCCCGGACCGACCAGCGGCCCACCCAGGCGGCCACCCGCCGGCCGGAGACCGCGGGGGAGGCGGAGCTCCGGAGGCGGCGTGCGGTCGCGACGGCGTGCGGGGCCAGCAGGGCGGTGGTCATGGCGGGTCCTCCGGGTCAGCTGCGGGTGGGCGGGCGGAGCAGGGTCAGCGCGCGGTGCCGGCGGCCTGCGTGCCGCTGAAGGTCAGGCGCAGCGTGCTGCTCTTGTCCTGGAAGTTGTTGTCCGCGGAGGTCGGCAGCGAGAGGCTGAACAGCAGGTGGTCCGTGCCACCGGGCGCGAGGCTCGCGAGCTGCCCGAGCTGGGAGAAGCCGACGGCGGGGCCGGCGAAGACGGAGGCGGGCGCGGTGGAGCAGGCGTAGGTCGCGCCGGTCGCGGTCTTGGTCTCGGTCCAGGCGCTGGCGCAGGACTGCACCTTCAGCTGGAGGCCGTTGGTGCGGTCGGTGTCCAGCACGCTCGACTTCGTCGCCGCGGTGTCCAGCGTGATGCCGCTGAACGCGAGGTTGCCGGTGTTGGCGAGGTCGTAGGTGCGGCTGACCGTGTCGCCGGGGACGAAGCCGGCGGCCGACAGCGGCAGCGAGGCGGTGCTGTTGGCGGCGTTGAGGTCGATGCTCAGCGTGCCGGTGGCGACCGTGGCGTCCACCGGCGTGGTGCTGTCGGTGAAGGTGCCGAAGGTGCCCAGGCCGGCGACGGCGGCCGCGGCACCGAGGATGCCCAGCGAGCCGACGATCTTGCGGGTCGTGCGGGTCTTCGAGCCGGTCGTGGCGGTCATCGCGGATCTCCTCCTGGTCGGTGTCCGCCGGGGTGTTCCGGCGACAACGACGACTGTGGAGGTGCATCCGCAGGCCACCCGCCAGCGATCCGCAAGAAAGGCGCAAGACGCGGGCGGGCGTGCGCGGGGGAGCTACCGGGGCAGCGCGAGGGTGAACGTGGTGCCGCGGCCCTCGGCGCTGGTGACGTCCAGCGTGCCGCCGTGCGCGGTGGTGATCGCCTTGGTGATGGTCAGGCCCAGGCCCACCCCGGGGACGGCGTTGCGCCGCGCGGTCGAGGCCCGGAAGAAGCTGGTGAACAGCCGGCCCTGCTCGCCGGCCGGGATGCCGATGCCGGTGTCGGCGACCGAGAGCAGCGCGACCGGGGTGCCCGGCCCGTCGTCCTCGTGCACGGCGCCGGACTCGTCGCGCCGGCCGGGGCGCAGCCGCAGGGCGACCGAGCCGCCGTCCGGGGTGAACTTCACGGCGTTGGAGACCAGGTTGTCGCAGGCCTGGCCGAGCCGGAGCGCGTCGCCGCGCACCACGAGCCCGCCGTCGGGCACCTCGACGGCGACCGTCACGCCCCGGGCCGCGGCGGTGACGCGGGCGGTCTCCTCCGCGGCGCGCACGACGGCGGCCAGGTCGACGTCGGCGGACTGGAAGGTGAACTTCCCGGCGTCCACCTGCGCGGTGAACAGCAGGTCGCCGACCAGCCGGAGCAGCCGCTGGGCGTTGCGCTCGACGGTGGTGAGGTACTGCCGCTGCTCGTCGGTGAGCGGCTGCTCGTCGTCGTCCAGCACCAGCTCGAGGTAGCCGAGGATCGAGCTGAGCGGGGTGCGCAGCTCGTGCGAGATGAGGCTGACGAACTGGTCCTTGAGCCGTTCGGTGGCCCGCACCTCGGTCATGTCGGTGCCGACGAAGTTCCAGCCGGCCTGCTCGCCGTCGTCGTCGGTGCGCGGGGTGATCGCCACCGAGACCGTCAGCTGCCGGCCGTCGGCGGTCAGGTAGGTCCAGTCGCGGACGTCGCTGCCGTGCTCCTCGGCGTCGTGCACCAGCGTGGCGAAGCGGGCGGCGGCCGGGCCGTCGGCGGGCGGGAGCTCCTCGGGGTCGTGGAACTCGACGATGTTGCGCAGCCGGACGACGTCGGCTCGGGGGAGGCCCAGCATCCGCTCGGCACCGGGGTTCCACACCCGGACGAGCCCGTCGCGGTCGGTGCCGATGATCGACTGCTCGGTGACCGCGTCGATGACGCTGGTCATCGTCTGCGCGCGGGCGCGCATCATCCGGGTGGCGACCTCGAGCTCCTCGGCGGTCGACCGGCCCTGGGTGACCAGGTCACCGACGGTGGTCAGCTGCGCGTGCAGCCGGCGGGCCAGCTCGGCGACCGTGGCCAGCACGACGACTGCCGCGACCGCGAGCACCGGCGTCCCCGGCCGGGCGGCGAGCACGGCGACCCCGGCCAGGGCCACCCCGGCGAGCGCCGCGGGCACCGCCCGGCCGCCGGTCCGCCGTCCTGGTGCGGAGGAGAGGGGGGCGGTCACCGCTGTGCCCCGGCCAGCTCGCGCACCTGGCCGACCAGTCCGGCGACGGTGAACGGCTTGGGCAGGTAGGCGTCGGCGCCGGCGGTGAGCCCGCGGGCGACGTCGTCGGGGGAGGCCCCGGCCGAGAGCAGGAGCACCCGGCAGCCGGCGGTGGTGGGGTCGCCGCGCAGCGCGCCGCACACCTCGAGGCCGCTGAGCCCCGGCATCGAGACGTCGAGGACGACCAGGTCGGGCAGCTCGGCGCGGGCCGCGGCCAGCGCCTGCGCGCCGTCGGCCACGCTCGCGACAACGGTGCACCCGGCCTTGCGCACGGCCAGGCCGACCAGGACGCGGATGTCCTCCTCGTCGTCGGCCACCAGCACGCGGGTGGGTGCGTCCACGGCGCGGTCTCCCGTTCCTCGTCGGCGCCGTCCCGGGAGCGGGACGGAGTCCGTCGGGTCGGTCAACGGCGCGGACGCCGGTGCGCTGGAGAGGTGCGCCGTCCGCGCTCACCCGAGAAGGGGACGCGGACGCGCCGACGGCCCCGGTGCGAGGTGCACCGGGGCCGTCGGGGTCGTGCGGGGGAATCAGCTGGAGGCGTGCTCCTGGACGGTGGAGCGGGAGTCCTGGGCCTGACCCTGGACGTCCTGAGCGGCCGACTGGCCCTCCGCCTTGACCGTCTGGACACCCTCCTGCGCGGTCTCCTTGACCGACTGGACGGCGTCCTGGGCGACCGGCTTCAGGTTGTCGCCGATCTCCTGGGCGACGTTCTTCGCCTGGTCGACCAGCGGCTGCTTGTGCTCCTGGAAGGCCGACTCGGCCTGCGAGGCGAGCTGCTTCTCCTTCTCGCTGGTGGGCAGCAGGGAGGAGACGAGCCAGCCCACACCGAAGGCGATGAGGCCTGCGGCGAGCGGGTTGCCCTGGGTCTGCCGCTGGATCAGGTCCGGCGTCTGCTGGACGGCACCCGCTGCGGTGGACGCCGCCGACTGCACGCTGTCGGACGCCGAGGAGGCCGCGCCCTGGATGCTGCCGCCGGCCGAGGAGGCCATGCCGCCGACGTGCTGCCCGTGGTCGTGGGCAGAGCCGAACACCCGGTCCTTGAGCCCGGACACCCGGCTCTTCGCCGCGCCGACGCGACGGTCGACGACCCGCGTGGGGTTGACCTTCTCGTTGAGCGCGTCGACGTCGTAGCTGAGGTTGCTGCGGGTGTCCTCGATCTGCTGCCGGATCACGTCCGGGTCACTGCTGGTCATGTCGGTTCTCCGTTCCGGTCAGTTGGGCTTCAGGGCGCCGGGGACCTGCTGGAGGGTCTCCACGGTCTGCTCCGGCTTGGGGTTGACCTGCTTCAGCCGCGAGAAGTCCACGGCCTTGAGCTGCTTGCGGCCCATCACGAACAGCACCGCGGCGACGACGGCCCAGACTGCGGCCACGATCAGCGCTGCCCAGCCCGTGGGGATGGCGCTGGCCAGCGCCCACATCAGGGCCAGGCTGAGGAACAGCGCCACCATGTAGCCGCCGAACCCGGCCCCGCCGAGCATCCCGGCGCCCTTGCCGGCCTTGCCGGTCTGCGCCTTGATCTCGGTCGTCGCCTTGTTCGCCTCGGCCCGGACCTCGGCCTTGGCCAGCTCGAGCTCCTGGCGCATGAGGGTCGACAGGTCGGTGGTGACCTGGCCGATCAGCTGCCCGACCGAGGTGCCCTCGACGTCCGGGTGGCCCTCGTCGGTCATCGCGTGCTCACCCAGCGGCTCGGCCGTGTTGTGCGCGTACGCGTACTCCTCCGGCGACGGTGGCGGGGCGTAGCCGGTGCCGCCGGTCTGGGTGGTGTACCCGGCACCGGCGGAGGTCGCGCTGGTCGCCCCGCTCTGCGGGGACGTCACAGCCGGCCCTCCCCGGTGGTGCGCGCCGGGTCGTCCCAGCCGGTCGTCGTGGCCGGGGGCACCGGGGTGCCCTCGGGCGGCACGGTGCCGTACGGCGGCGGGGGCACCGTGCCGGCGGAGCCGGTCGTGGCGTAGCCCGTCGTGCCGCCGGCGTAGCCCGCGGTCGGGACCTCGGTGGCGTAGTTGGTGCCGGCGTCGTACCCGGTGGCCGGGTAGGCGGTCTCGGCGGCGTGCCGCGGGACGGCCGGGGTGGTGCCACCGCTGGAGTTGCTGTCCTTGTGCGCGGACACCACCCCACCGGTCAGCCGGCCGGCGACGACACCGGCGACGGCGGCGCCGAGCAGGAACATGCCCGGGCGGCGGCGGGCGTAGGCGCGCACCTCGTTCACCAGGTCACCGGGCTCGCGGTTCTGCAGCCAGCCGGCGACCTGCTCGACCTTGTCACCGGCCTGGCGGACCAGGTCGGCGGCCGGGCCGGACGGCGTCTGGCCGCCGCCCTCGACCATGGTGCGCAGCTGCTGGGCGATCTCGCTGAGGCCCTGGCCGGCCCTCTGCTGGCCGGTGCGCGCCTGCTCCTGGAGCTGGCTGCGGCCCTGGGCCACCAGGTCCTGGGCCTGCCGCTTGGTCTCGGTGGTGACCTGCTTGGCCTGGTCGGCGGCGGTGGAGGCCACCTGGCTCCCGGCCTGGGCGGCGGTCTGGCCGACGTTGCGGGCCTCGTCCTTCGCCACGTCGGTGGTCGACGGGGTGCCCGTGGTGCCAGCAGTGGCGCCGGAGGTCGGTGGCGACTGGGTCGGGGTGTCGATGGAGTGGGTCATCGTTTCCTCTCCTTCGTGCGTCGGGGTGTGCAGGTGCAGCTGTTCAGGGCATCCGTGCCCCAGGCGACCCCCGCCCGCACGGTGGGTACGACCCATCGCCGGCCGAGGTCGGCCGTTGGTGGAGACCGGTGTGGGGGGCGGCAGTGGGGCACGCGGTGGTGCCCAGGTCGCTCACGCTCGGGGGAGTTCCACCGGGTCTGGGTGGAACGCCGTCCGCTGGTGCAGCAACTACCCGCTGTCAGTTACGGCGTAAACGGAGAGTTCCGGATCTTCCCCGGGACGCAGGCGTAGCCTTCGCGCGAGTAAGGCAACCCTTGCCTTCGTGGAGGAGGACGCATGACCAGCGCGACGGGCGAGCGGCCGCGGCGCAAGCGGGCCCCCCGGGTCGGCGAGGTGGTGCGCACCTCGCGGGTGACGCCGCACATGATCCGGGTCGTGCTCGGTGGTGAGGGGCTGACCGGGTTCGCCGCGGGGGAGTTCACCGACCACTACGTGAAGCTGCTGTTCCCGCCGGCCGGAGCTCCGTACGCCGTCCCCTACGACGTCGAGCAGGTGCGCGAGGAGCACGGGCCCGAGCTCTGGCCGGTCACCCGGACCTACACCGTGCGGGAGTGGGACGCCGACGCCGGTGAGCTGACCGTCGACTTCGTGTACCACGGCGACGAGGGACTGGCCGGGCCGTGGGCAGCGGCCGCGCAGCCCGGCGACCGGATCCAGCTGATGGGCCCCGGCGGTGCCTACGCGCCGCACCCGGACGCCGAGTGGCACCTGCTGGTGGGCGACGAGAGCGCACTGCCGGCGATCGCGGCGTCGCTCCCGCGGCTGCCGGACGGCGTGCCCGCGCTGGTCGTCGTCGAGGTGGCCGACCGGTCGGAGGAGCAGTCCGACCTGCAGCTGCCGGCGTCCGCGGAGCTGGTGTGGGTGCACCGGAACGGCCGGCCGCCGGGCGAGGCGCTGGTCGAGGCCGTCACCGCCGCGACGCTGCCCGGTGGGCAGGGGCACCTGTTCGTGCACGGTGAGGCGGTGTTCGTGCGCGACCTGCGGCGCCACCTGCGCGCGGTGCGCGGGCTGACCCCGGAGTTCACCTCGATCTCCGGCTACTGGCGGCGTGGGGACACCGAGGACGGGTGGCAGGCCGGCAAGCGGGAGTGGAACGCGCAGATCGAGGCCGACGACGCGGCGGCGCCGGTCGGCTGAGCCGGTGCCCGGGCCGGCGAGCTGCCGGCCCGGGCCGACCGGTCACATGTCGCGGTAGCGCTTCGCCGCGGCGGTGTGGGCGCGCAGCTGCTCGGCGTCGTCCGGGGTGCCGTAGCCCGGGGTGTCGCGCTGGATCCGCCAGCCCTCGGCGAGCGGGCCGAGGTCGACCACGTCGAAGCCGATCTGGTCGATGAAGCCGGCCACCTGCGCCCGGGCGTCAGAGTCGTCCCCGGCGATCGCCAGCGCCCGCCGCTGCGGGGTGCCGGCCGGGGTGCCCTCGTCGACGATGTCCTGGGCGCCGATGTGGTTGAACGCCTTGACCACCTTGGAGGTGGGCAGGTGGCGCTGCAGGAGCTCGGCGGTGGTGGTGCTCTCGTCGTCCAGCTCGGCGATCTGGCCGTCGCGCTGCGGGTAGTAGTTGTTCGTGTCGATCACGACCTTGCCGGCGAGCGGCTCGACCGGCACCTGGTCGACCGCCTTCAGCGGGATGGTGACGACGGCGAGGTCGGCCGCCGCGGCCGCCTCCTCTGCGGTGGCCGCACGGACCGAGCCGGGTGCGCCGTCCGGACCGGCCAGCTCGGCGACCTTCTCCTGCAGGGTCTCCGGGCCGCGGCTGTTGCTGATCACCACGTCGTAGCCGGCGGTGAGCGCGGTGCGGGCGATGGCGGTGCCGATGTTGCCCGCGCCGATGAGTCCGATGGTCGTCATGGTCACGGCCAACCCGGCCGGGCCGTAACTGCTTCCCGCCCGCAACTGCCCACTCCACCCGTGGCCGCCTCAGAAATCCTCCGCCAACGACCACGGCCGACCAATTGGCCTTTGACCTGGGGATTCGCCTGGTGAGGTGTCCCGTCTTTCGTTAGACTTCGTACACACGTTCGAAGGCTTCGGGAGGTGTCGTGAGCGGATTGCAGTCGGCTCTCGACGAGCTCGTGGCTGAGGACGTCGAGGGCATGGCGGACGCCGAGACGCTGGATTCGGTGGCGGAACTGATCACGGCGCGGAACCGGTTGGACGCGCAGATCGCCCGCCGGGTCCGGCATGCCGAGTGCATCCAGGCGCCGGAGCGGGACGGGCTGAAGTCGATGCGGTCGTGGCTGATCGGGCACCAGCGGGTGTCGGCCAACGACGCGTCGAAGCTGATGCGGGCTGGTCGCACGTTGCCGCACTTCCCGCTGGTCGCAGCGGGGTTCGCGGACGGGTCGATCACCGCGGCGCAGGTGGACGTGATCGCCGACGCGGTGGGCCCGGAGGAGATCGCTGCCGCCGCCGAGCAGGGCATCGACCTGGCCGGGTTCGACGAGGCCTGGGCGCGGGTGGCGCGCGAGTCCTCGCACGACGCGATGAAGCTCGCGGTGCAGGCGTTCGCCGCGGCGCTGGACCCGGACGGGCCGGAGCCGGATCCGACCGAGGTGCGGTCATTGCGGATCGTCAAGCACGCCGATGGGTCGACCACTGGCCGGTGGGACCTCGACGCGGTGGCCAGCGAGAAGGTGCAAGCCGCGCTGGAGTCGCAGGTGCAGGCCGACCGGCCCAGGGGGGACACCCGTACCCGGGCGCAGCAGCAGGCGGATGCGTTGGTACAGATCGCCGACAACCAGCTCGCCGCCGGTCAGCTGCCGATCCTGCGCAGCGAGAAGCCGCACGTCGTGGTCCAGGTGCAGCTGGAGGACTTGATCGACCCGGCAACCGGCGCGCAGACCGCAACCATGGGGTTCGGAGCACAGATCTCCGCCGCGCGGGCCCGATGGCTGGCCTGCGATGCGGTGGTCTCCCGGGTGGTCATGGGGCCCGACGGCACCCCGTTGGACTACGGGCGCAAACACCGCATCGTCCCGGCGGGACTGCGAAGAGCAGTCGTCGCGAGAGACAAGAACTGCGTGTTCGCCGGGTGCGGGGCGCCGCACTGGTGGGCCGACGTCCACCACCTGGTCCACTGGATCAACGGCGGCGAGACATCACTCAAGAACTCAGCGTTGCTGTGCGAACGGCACCACACCAAGGTGCACCACGGATTCCGGGTCGAACGACAACCGGACGGCCGATGGCACACCTACCGGCCCGACGGCACCGAGATCCTCATCGGCCCGCTCATCAACTGACGCACGTGCCAGCCCATCCCCGGCTCGGCCGTGCCTTCGCGCCTTGGGCTCGCCGCGGTACTGAGCGCCCCCGCAGGGGCAGGCGACAGGTGTGGCATCCGCGCCCTTGCAGCCCCCGCGCTCTGCAGACCGCGGCCAGCGGGCTGTCGTTGTCCCTGATGGCGGCTTTAGGGACGCTCGCCCAACTCGTCCGCGAGCTCGGGGTCACCCACCCAGAACCAGTCTTCCGGCGGGCCGAACTCGTCCTCGAACAAGTCCTCGAAGTAAGAGGGTATCGGCCCGTCTGGCCAACGAGGATTCGGTCGTTTCGCCCGACACGCCTCGTCGGGGAGGACCAGAAAGCCGCGCTCCGTCAAGCATGAAACGACGGACGCCGGCCACCCCACCTCCTTCATCGACCCGAACCGGCTGTATCGGCGCGTGTGGGTGAGGATCACCGCCGCGTAAGGCAACACCGTCGAGATGAAGACCATCGCAGCCTCGGGGCCAGGCCCATCGACCTCGTAGATGCACGAAATGTCGCCGATGTCCTCATCAGTCGACACGGTGACTGACCCGACGTCTTCCAGGGCGCGTTGCACCGGAGCGTGGACGTTCGCCACAGCGAGGTCGTATGCCCGTCGACGGTCTTCGGCGGTGCGTAGAACCCCACCGAGGTAGTGCTCCAGCGTTGCGATCAGGCCGCTCACGTCGGTCACCCGCGGAGACGATAGGTCACCGGGCCGGTGTCCATCGCCACCGCGCCTTGACCTGTCTCATAGTGGGCCGCTCAGGGACAGGCGGGGGCGCGACGTAGGCCGCCCTCGGTGCCGTGACGCTTGCCACGTCACTGCCGGCATGTGCTGCGCTTGATCGACCACGGCCCCGTGCGCGGGAGCCTGCGCCAGCGCGTCAGCCGAGGTCGCTGGTCGCGAACGTGTCGCACTGCCGGGGGTCGCCGGTCGTGTAGCCGGTGCGGAACCACTTCTGCCGCTGCTCCGACGTGCCGTGGGTGTACGACCCCGGGTCGGCACGGCCGCTGCCCAGGTTCTCCTGGATGAAGTCGTCGCCGATCCGGCCGGCGGCGTCCAGGGCCCGGTTGATGTCGTCGTCGTTGATGTCGGCGATCAGCGGCTGCCCGGACTCGTCGGGAACGGTCTCCGCGTGGTTGGCCCAGGTGCCCGCGTAGCAGTCGGCCTGCAGCTCGAGCCGCACGCTCCCGCTGGTCGGGCCGCTGTCGCCGGGCTGCACGCGGCTGTTGGTGCCGAGCAGGTTCTGCACGTGGTGGCCGTACTCGTGCGCGAGCACGTAGGCGTCGACGAACAGGCCTCCTTCCGCACCGAACCGGTTGGTGAGCTCGTCGTAGAAGCTCAGGTCGATGTAGACCCGCTGGTCCGCCGGGCAGTAGAACGGCCCGACCCCGCTGTCGGCGGCACCGCACCCGGTCTGCACCTGGCCGGCGAAGAAGTTCGTGTCGACGCGCTGGTACCGCGAGCCCAGGACCCCGGCCCAGTAGTCCTGGATCGAGTTGATGTCGGCGACGACGGCGCACTGCACGTCGTCGTTGGCGTCGCGGCCGGTCCGGCACTGCTGCTCGAGCTGGCTGTTGTCGGCCTGCCCGCCGCTCTCGATGCCGGGGAAGCCGGCCACGTTCGACCCCGCACCCGCCCCGGAGCCGGAGCCACCCCCACCGCCGAGCACCTGGAACAGGACCAGCACGATCACGCCGACCAGGCCGAGCCCGCCGCCGCCGACGGCGATGCCCCGGCCGCCGCCGAAGCCCCCGCCGCCACTGCCGCGCAGGTCCTGCACGTCCGACGTGTCGAGATCGGCGCCCTCGTTGTACCTCACCGGACAACTCTGGCAGAGGTCGGAGATCGCGACAGCTCGACAGCTCGACGGCCGGGTTCCTCGCCGACTGCCAGGGTGGGATGGGATCGTCGTCCCCGTGGAACCGACGCGTCCGGCCGCAGGCCCCGACACCGAGCGCACCGGCACCCCGCGGCCGGCGGCGGTGCGCCGGTGACCGACCCCCGGGACCGCCCGCCCCTGCCCGGCCGGCTCGACCCGCGCGTGGGCCGCGGCTCGCCGCGCTCCGCCGGGGCGCCGCGCGACGGCGGCGAGCGGCGGACGACACGGCACCGCCGCAGCCCGGCCGTGATCGCCCGGCTCGTCGGCGGGCTGCTGAGCGTGCTGCTGCTGGCCGGCAGCGGTTGGGGCTGGTACCTGGCCCGGGTCGCGCAGGCGAGCGTCAGCCGCACCGACGCCATCCCGGCCGACGGCAACACCGACGTCAACGGCAAGGACCACGCCGGTCAGGAGATGAACCTCCTGCTCGTCGGCATGGACTCCCGCAAGGGGCTGACCGCCGAGCAGCAGGCCGAGTTCAGCACCGGTGACCCGGACGGCGTGCTCAACACCGACACGATGATCCTGGTGCACATCCCGGCCGACGGGTCCGCGGCGTCGTTCGTGTCCTTCCCGCGCGACACGTACGTCGCCATCCCCGGGCACGGCAAGGGCCGCATCAACTCCGCCTACGCCATCGGCTACAACGGCACCGACGGCAGCGACGCCCAGCGGGACGCCGCCGGCGCGCAGCTGCTCATCCGCACGGTCAGCCAGCTGTCCGGGTTGCAGATCGACCACTTCGCCGAGGTCAACCTGCTGGGCTTCATCAACCTGAGCCAGATCGTCGGCGGCGTCCAGGTGAACCTGTGCCAGGCCACGAAGGACCCGCTCTCCGGCGCCGACTTCCCGGCCGGCGTGCAGACCATCACCGGCAAGGACGCGCTGGCCTTCGTCCGGCAGCGGCACGAGCTCAAGAACGGTGACCTCGACCGCGTCGTCCGGCAGCAGGTCTACATCGCCGGGATGCTGCGCAACGTGCTGTCCTCGCACGTGCTGCTCAACCTGTCCAAGCAGAAGCAGATCGTCGAGCAGGTCGGCAGCAGCGTCACCTTCGACCGCGACCTCGACGTGTTCGACCTCGCCGCGCAGATGCAGAACGTGCAACCCGGCGACATCACCTTCCAGACCATCCCCGGGCTGACGCCGCAGCGGGTCGACGGCGCCGAGATCCTCCAGCCGCCGTCGAAGAGCGTGCTCACCTCGTTCTTCGCGGGGCTCACCGCGGACGAGAAGCCCGAGCAGCAGCCGGCGGCGCCCTCGTCGCAGGCCGCGCCGAAGACCGCCGACCCCGCCGACGTGTCGGTCCAGGTGGCCAACGGCTCGTCGATCGCCGGGGCGGCCAAGTCGGCCGCGTCCGCGCTGGCCGGGGCCGGCTTCGAGGCCGCGAGCGGCGGCAACGCGGACCGGACGGCGACGACGACGGTCCGGTACCACTCCGGCGACGAGGCCGCGGCCAACGCGGTCGCCGGGCAGGTGCCGGGTGCGGCCCTGGCCGTCGACGACTCGGTCGCCGCGGGCACCGTGCAGCTGGTGATCGGCGCCGACTACAACGGCATCGGCAAGGCGGTCACCCCGCAGGCCCCGGTTCCGGACGCCGGCGGCGGCGACCAGGCCACCCCGCGCACCGCGCAGGACACCAGCTGCATCAACTGACCGGACGCTGGTGCTCCGCTGCCTGCCGGGCAGCAGAGCACCAGCGTCAGCCCAGACCGGTCAGTGCCCGCTCGTACCGGCGCCGGTAGGCGCGCTGGGCCACCAGCAGCGCCGGGAAGGCGGGGCGCCACAGCCCGTGCCCCGGCGCGGTGAGCGAGCGGAGGGTCAGGAGCAGGTCGTCGTCCGGGGTGCGGGAGACGATGAACGCCTCCTCCCCGGACACCGGGTGGCCGGCCAGCGTGCCGTAGGCGAAGCCGGCCCGGTCCGGCCGCTCGACCACGGCGACCACCTCGACCGGCTCGCGCACGGTCACCGGACCGACGGCGGCGCGCAGCCACCAGCGGCCGCCCTGGCGCACCCGGCTGCCACCGCCGGGCGCCGGCTCGACGGTGAACCCGCTGCGGGTCTTCACGCCCCACTCCAGGACGGCCGCCGACACCGCGGCCCAGTGCGCCGGCCCCGACCCGGTGCGGACGGTGCGCTCGAACCGGCGGTACCCCGGCGCGGCGGCCGTCCAGACGGCCGCCGCGGGGGAGGTCGCCGCCGCGGCGGGGGAGGTGGGCGGCGGGTCGGCGAGCTCAGGAGGAGCGGGGCGGCGCGGGGGCACGTCGGGGATGCTGCCGCACCCGGGACCCGGCGTGGCGCCGGGCAGGCTCGTGCGCCGACGCGCGTCAGCGGCGCGGGGGCCGTCGTCCTAGGGTCGGGGCATGCCCTTGGAAGGTGAGTACGAGCCCAGTCCGGAGAAGTGGGTCCGCGACCAGGTGGAGGTGTACGAGCGCACCGGTGGTCGGGAGGCGAACACGCTGCCGAACCGGACCGAGCCGGTGGTCGTCTTCACCACCCGCGGGGCCAAGAGCGGCAAGCTGCGCAAGAACCCGTTGATGAAGGTCGAGCACGACGGCGTCTACGCCATGGTCGCCTCGGTGGGCGGCGGCCCGAAGCACCCGACCTGGTACCACAACCTCAAGGCCCACCCCGACCAGGTGACGGTCCAGGACGGCGAGACGGTCATCGACGGCGTCGCCCGCGAGATCGACGGCGACGAGTACGCGCAGTGGTGGGAGCGCGCCGTCGCCGCCTACCGCGACTACGCCGACTACCAGCAGCGCACCGAGCGGAAGATCCCGCTCTTCCTCGTCGAGCCGAAGAACTGAGCACCTCCGGCGGGCCGGTCGTCGTCGTGACCGGTGCCAGTGACGGCATCGGGGCGGCGGCCGCCCGCCGGCTGCACCGCGCCGGCGCGCAGGTGGTCGTCGTCGGCCGGTCGGCGGAGAAGACCGCCGCCGTCGCCGGCGAGCTCGGCGTGCCCGGCTGCGTCGCCGACTTCGGGCGGCTGGACGACGTCCGCCGGCTGGCCGCCGACCTGCGGGACCGGTACCCGCGCATCGACGTGCTCGCGAACAACGCCGGCGCCTCGTTCGGCGGGCCCCGCCGGCTGACCGGCGACGGGGTGGAGCGCACCTTCCAGGTCGACCACCTCGCGCCGTACCTGCTCACCCGGCTGCTCGAGGAGCCGCTGCGGGCGGTCGGCGGCCGGGTGGTGACCACCTCGTCGTTCGCGCACTGGGGCGGCGGGCCGCGTCGCGGCGGGCTCGCCGCCGCGGCCGACCCCGGGATCGCACCGGGGCTGCGCGCCTACTGCACCGCCAAGTGGGCGAACGTGCTGTTCACCCGTGAGCTTGCCCGCCGCTGGGCGCCGGACGTCACCGCCACGAGCTTCGACCCCGGCGCGGTGGCCACCTCGTTCGGCCGCTCCGGCGGGCTGATCGGGCTGGCGTTCCGCTCGCCGCTGATCGCGTTCGCCCGCACCCCGGGGCAGGCCGCCGACACCCTGGTCTGGCTCGCCACCGCGGACGACGGCTGGCGCACCGGCGGGCACCACCGGGACCGGCACCGGACCCCGGTGGCGCCCACGGCCCGGGACGACGTCCGCGCCCGGGAGCTGTGGGAGCTGTCCGCGCGGCTGGTCGGCCTGCCCGCCTGAGGTCGCGGGCAGGCCGACCGTGCTCACTGGAAGCCGACCACCCCGTGCGGCGTGTACGGCTCCTCGAGCCGGGCGATCTCCTCCGGCGTCAGGGTGAGGCCGACCGCGGCGACCGCGTCGTCCAGGTGGTGCTCCTTGGTCACCCCGACGATCGGCGCGGTGACCACCGGCTTGCTCAGCACCCAGGCCAGCGCGACCTGCGCGCGCGCCACCCCGCGCGCGTCGGCGACCTCGGCCACCCGCTCGACGATCACCCGGTCCTCGTCGTTGTAGAGCCGGCTGCCGAACTCGTCGGTCTCCGAGCGGGCGGTGGCGGTGTCCCAGTCGCGGGTCAGCCGGCCGCGGGCCAGCGGGCTCCACGGGATGACCCCGATGCCCTGGTCGGCGCAGAGCGGCAGCATCTCCCGCTCCTCCTCGCGGTTGAGCAGGTTGTAGTGGTCCTGCATCGACACGAAGCGGTGCCAGCCGTGCTCGCCGGCCAGGTGCAGCGCCTTGCTGAACTGCCAGGCCCACATGCTCGAGGCACCCAGGTAGCGCACCTTGCCCGAGCGGACGCACGCGTCCAGCGCCTCGAGGGTCTCCTCGATCGGCGTGTGCGGGTCCCAGCGGTGGATCTGGTACAGGTCGACGTAGTCGGTGCCCAGCCGGCGCAGCGACGCGTCGAGCTCGGCGACGACCGCCTTGCGGGACAGCCCGGCGCCGTTGGGGCCCGGCCGCATCCGGCCGTGCACCTTGGTGGCCAGGACGACGTTCTCGCGCTGGGCGAAGTCGGCGAGCGCGCGGCCGGTGATCTCCTCGCTGGAACCGGCCGAGTAGACGTTCGCGGTGTCGAAGAAGGTGATGCCGGACTCGAGCGCCTTCTTGATCAGGGTGCGGCTCTCCTCCTCGGGCAGCGCCCACGGGTGGCCGCCGCGCGAGGCGTCGCCGAAGCTCATCATCCCGAGGCAGATGCGTGAGACCTCGAGGCCGGTGTTTCCCAGGCGGGTGTACTCCATGGCCCGGTCCTTGCCCCCGTCAACGGCCGGGGGAACGTCAGGGGAGGGCCGCGTGCCGTGCGGTGACCGCCTCGGCGACGCCGGCGGGCAGCTCGTCGAACGGCTCGACCTCGATGGCCCGGGCCTTGGTGCGCCCGGCCCGCCAGACCGCCACGGCCTGCCCGCGGTGCACGACCGTCGCCCGGAACATGCCGTTGCCGCCGGGCACGATGCGGTCGGCGAACTCGGCCGGCACCGTGCAGCTGCGGTCGGCGTAGCCCAGCACCAGCTCGTCGAAGCCGGGCAGCAGCAGGACGTCGTCCGCCTGCTCGCGCGCCGCGGCCAGCAGCGCCGGCGTGCCCGGGTCCATCAGGTGCTCGGTGCCGTCGACGACCAGCGGCTCGAGCTGGTCGCGGACGTGCGCGAGCCCGGCCTTCACGTCGGCCACGGTGATGCCGGCCCAGCGCACCAGGTCCTTGACGGTGGCCGGGCCGTGGCCGCGGAAGTAGCGCAGCACCAGCTCGGCCAGCGCCTCCTCCCGGTCCAGCCGCCGGGGCGCGGGCACCCACTCGTCGAGCAGCACGAACAGCTGGTCGCCGTCGCGGGTGGGGCCCAGCACCAGCGTGCCGGTCTGGGAGAGCCACCAGAGCACGTGGTAGCCGCGCTGGCCGTCGGCCCGCACGCCGGCGTCGAGCAGCGTCGTCAGCAGCTCGGCGCGGGACAGCCGGCCGCCGCCGGACAGCGCCGCCACCGCCACCTCGCGGGCCTGCTCCAGGTCGGCCTCGGTCAGCCCGACGACCGCACGGCGCCTCTCCACGCCGCGCACCGCCCGCTCGGTGAGCAGGTCGAGCAGCCACGGCAGGTCCTCGGCGGCGGTGAGGTGCAGGGTGCCGCGCATCGGCCACGACCGGACGACGGTGCCGGCGTCCATCGCCGCGGTGACGTCGGCGCGGGTGCCGCCCGACCGCAGCGCCACCGACAGCAGCGCGCCGGGCAGGTCCTGCCCCTGCACGCAGGTGAGCCAGCGGACGGCGTCCACCGGCCCGGTCAGCGGGGGACCGATCAGCCGCTGGGCGGCCAGCCGCAGCAGCGGCAACTCCGACGTCATGCCGGGAGCCTGCCAGCCGGCACCGACGGAACGGGCCTGTCGCGGGCCCGGCCCCGGGCCAGTACGGTCGCCCGATGATGGACCGGGACCGTCAGCGGCTCGTCGCCGGCGTGGTCGTGCTGCTCATGGTGCTGGGCGCGGCGTCGGTGCTGCTGTCCTTCGTCTGACCGGCACCGTCCAGGGGCGGAAGTCCCTGGACGCCGGCCGGGGGGCTGGGCCACGCTGGAGCGCGATCCACCCCTCGACCAGAGGACAGCTCATGCCGCTCGCCCCGCTGACCGTGCCCGCCGACCCCGCCGTGACCTCCGCCGTGGCCCGGCTGGCGCCGGAGTACCGCCGTCGCGTCGGGACGCTCACGCTCGTGTCCGTGGTGCGCACCGCCCGCGGGCAGCTCAGCGGCGTGCCGGAGACGGCGCTGCCGGAGATGGTCGAGCGGCTGGCCCGGCACCGGCTGGACGCCGCGGGCTGACCGGAACCGGCTTGCCCCGGTCCGCGAGGATGGGCGGGTGGGTTACGTCGACGTCTCCGGGGTGCGGCACACGCTCCCCGACGGCCGGGTGCTGCTGGACGAGGTCTCCTTCCGGGTCGGTGAGGGCGCCCGCGCCGCGCTGGTCGGGGAGAACGGCGCCGGGAAGACCACCCTGCTGCGCATCATCAGCGGTGACCTGACGCCGGAGGCCGGGTCCGTGGCGCTGGTCGGCGGCCTGGGCGTCATGCGCCAGTTCATCGGCTCGGTGCGCGACGACACGACCGTCCAGCGGTTCCTCGTCGACCTCGCCCCGCCCGCCGTCCGGGCCGCCTGGGACGCCGTCGAGGCGGCCGAGCTGGCGATGATGGAGGACGACGACGAGCCCACCCAGATGGCCTACGCCACCGCGCTCGCCCAGTGGGGCGACGTCGGCGGCTACGACGTCGAGGTCACCTGGGACACCGTCACCGTCGCGGCGCTCGGCGTGCCTTATGAACGGTGCAAGTACCGGGAGCTGGACACGCTGTCGGGCGGGGAGCAGAAGCGGCTGGCGCTGGAGTGCCTGCTGCGCGGCCCGGACCAGGTGCTGCTGCTGGACGAGCCGGACAACTACCTCGACGTCCCGGGCAAGCGGTGGCTGGAGGAGCGGCTGCGGGAGACCCGCAAGACCGTGCTGTTCGTCAGCCACGACCGCGAGCTGCTGTCCCGGGTCGCCGACCGGGTGGTCACCGTCGAGGGCGGCTCGACCTGGGTGCACGGCGGGGACTGGGCCGGCTACCCCGCGGCCCGCACCGCCCGGCACGCGCGGATGGCGGAGCTGCGCAAGCGCTGGGACGAGGAGCACGAGCGGCTCGTCGAGCTGGTCCGCACCCTGCAGCAGCAGGCCAAGAACTCCCCGGCGATGACGTCGACCTACCACGCGATGCAGACCCGGCTGGCCAAGTTCGAGGCGGCCGGGGCGCCCCCCGAGCCCCCCGCGGAGCAGTCGGTGACCATGCGGCTGCGCGGCGGGCGCACCGGCGTCCGGGTGCTCGTCGCCGAGCAGCTCGAGCTCACCGGGCTGATGCAGCCGTTCGACCTCGAGGTCGACTACGGCGACCGGGTCGCGGTGCTCGGCGCGAACGGGGCCGGCAAGTCGCACTTCCTGCGGCTGCTCGCCGGCCAGGACGTCGCGCACACCGGGCAGTGGCGGCTCGGGGCGCGCGTCGTCCCCGGGTTCTTCGCCCAGACCCACGCGCACCCCGAGTGGCTCGACCGCACGCTGGTCGACCTGCTGTGGCACGGCGAGCCGGGGCGGCCGGGCGTCGACCGCGGCCGGGCGATGGCCTCGCTGCGCCGCTACGGGCTGGCCGAGCAGGGAGACCAGCTGTTCCGGTCGCTGTCCGGCGGCCAGCAGGCCCGGTTCCAGGTGCTGCTGCTGGAGCTCTCCGGCGCGACGCTGCTGCTGCTCGACGAGCCCACGGACAACCTCGACGTGCTCTCCGCCGAGTCGCTGGAGGAGGCGCTCGGGGCGTTCGACGGAACGGTGCTGGCCGTCACCCACGACCGCTGGTTCGCCCGCACCTTCGACCGGTTCGTGGTGTTCGGCGCGGACGGGCGGGTGTACGAGGCGCCCGAGCCGGTGTTCGACGAGTCCCGCGTCCAGCGCACCCGCTGACGCCTGGGCTCAGGGGCGGGTCAGCTGCAGGTAGACCATGTCCTCGGCGTCGGGCTCGGTGCTGCGCGGGGTGAAGCCCGCGGCGGCCGCGGCCCGGAGGCTCGCCAGGTTGTCCGGCTCGATGCCCAGCACGAACAGCTCGACGTCGGCGACCTCCGGCGCGCTGGTCCAGCAGCGCAGCGCCGCCCGGCCGTAGCCCTGACCCCAGCGCGCCGGGTCGACCACGTAGGCCGCGCCCATGCTGCGCCGCGGGTCCACCGCGGTCACCGTGCCCGTGGCGGCGTCCCAGGTGGTGTAGCGGTCGTAGACGTCGCCGCCGATCTGCGCGACCGGGCGGTCGTCCCCGTCGAGCACCACCCAGGTGTGCGCGCGGAGCACCCGCCGGCCGCGGAACTCCTCGTCGTCGCGGGCTGCGGCGCGCATCGCGAACTCCCGCTCCGGCCAGGCGCGGCCACCCAGCCGGCGCTGCACGTCCGGGTGGTCGAACCAGGGCAGCACCACCGGGAGCAGTGCGACGTCGAACGGCACCAGCCGGACCCTCGGCACGGCGCCACGATGCCAGTCCGGGCCCGGCCGCGTCAGCCGAAGGTGCGGGCCTCGCCGCGGTAGGTGGGCCAGGCGTCGACGACGGCGTCGCCGCTGACCACGTGCAGCTCGTCGACCCGTTCGCAGAGCTCCCCGGCCTTCGCGTGCCGGAACCACACCCGGTCACCGACGCGCAGGCCGGCCGTGCCGGGTCCGCGCAGCGGGGTCTGCACCTCACCGGCCCCCTCGCTCGGCAGCAGCCGCAGCCCCGCCGGGTGCACGGGCAGCGGCACCCGGTCGGCGCCCGGCGGACCCGAGGCGATCCAGCCGCCGCCGGCCACGGTGACCAGCCCGGGCGCGGGCCGGCGGGTCACCGGCAGCGCGAACAGCGCCGCCGGCCGGCCGCGGAAGGCGCGGTAGGCGTCGAACAGCCAGGGGGAGTACAGCCCCGACCCGGCGGCGAGCTCGGTGACGGCGCCCTCGCGGGCGGTGCGCTCCAGGCTGCCGGTGCCGCCGCCGTTGACGAACTCCAGGTCGGCGACCTCGCGCACCGCGGTCACCGCGGCGGCCCGCCGGGCGGCCAGCTCGCGGGCGGACACCCCCTGCATCCCGCGCACCGCCAGCGCCCGCAGCCGGCGGCCGGGCGGGGCGTCGCCGACCCCGGCGATCTGCGCCTCGTAGGCCATCACGCCGACCAGCGCGACGCCGGGCCGGGCGGCGACCGCGCGGGCCAGCGCGCCGGCGTCGGCCGGGTCGTGCACCGGCGAGCGGCGGACGCCGACGTGCGCGGGCCCCAGCCGCAGCGAGGCGTCGACGTCCAGGCACACCCGCACGACCGGCCGGGACGACGGCGGGGCAACCGCGTCGAGCACGTCGAGCTGCTCGGTCGAGTCGACCATCAGCGTCACCCGGGCGGCGAGCTCCTCGTCGGCGGCCAGCCGGCGCAGCGCCGCGCGGTCGACGCTCGGGTAGCCGACCACCACGTCGGTGCTCACCGGGTCGGGCCCGCCGGCCAGCCACAGCGCCTCGGGCAGCGCGTAGGCCAGCACCCCGGCGAACCCCTCGCGGGCGAGCACCCGGCGCAGCACCGCGCGGCTGCGCACCGACTTGCTGGCCACCCGGATCGGCCGGCCGGCCGCCCGGCGCGCCAGGTCGGCGGCGTTCGCGTCGAGCGCGTCGAGGTCGACCACTGCCAGCGGCGGGTCGAGGGAGGCGGTCGCGGAGTCCAGCCGCGCGCGGGCGGCGTCCTCGCCGGTCGTCATGGACCGGCAGCCTGGCCCGGCAACACGAGTGGGTCAAGTGTCCCAGTCGCTTGACCCGAGGACGTCGTCCCGGCAGGGTCGCCTCCCACCACCCGTGCGAGAGGAGCGCCGTGCCCGGCACCGACCGCTGGCGCAACTGGGCCGGCAACCAGACGGCGACCGGCGTGACCGTCGCCCACCCGGCCGGGGCCGACCAGATCGCCGCCACCCTCGCGGCCGCCGCGGCCGGGGGGCGACGGGTCCGGCCCATCGGCAGCGGCCACTCGTTCACCGGCATCGGCCGGCCCGAGGACGTGCAGCTCGTGCTGGACCGGCACACCGGCCTGCTGGACGTCGACGCCGCCGGGCTGGCCACCGTGCGGGCCGGCACCCCGCTGCACCGGCTGAACGCCGAGCTCGCCGCCCGCGGCCGCGCGCTGACCAACCTCGGCGACATCGACCGGCAGACGATCGCCGGCGCGCTGTCGACCGGCACCCACGGCACCGGGGCGGCGTTCGGCGGGCTGGCCACCCAGGTGTGCGCCCTGGAGCTGGTGCTGCCCGACGGGTCGGTGCTGCGCTGCTCGCCCGCCGAGCACCCCGACGTCTTCTCCGCCGCCCGGCTCGGCCTGGGTGCGCTCGGCGTGCTGAGCACCGTGACGCTGCAGACCGTGCCGGCGTTCGGGCTGCGCGCCGAGGAGGGCCGGGCCCGGCTGCCCGAGCTCGTCGAGGGCTTCGACGCGCTCATGACCGGCACCGACCACGTCGAGTTCTACTGGTTCCCGCACACCGACCGCTGCCTGACCAAGCGCAACACCCGGGTGCCGCTGGCCGACGGCCTCACCCCGCTGCCCCGGTGGCGGGCGCTGTGGGAGGACGAGGTGCTCAGCAACGGCGCGTTCGCCGGCGTGGTCGCGGCCGGGCGCCGGTTCCCCGGGCTGGTCCGACCGCTCGCCGGGGTGTCGGCGCGGGCGCTGGGCGAGCGGACGATGACCGACGTCGCGCACCGGGTGTTCGTCTCCCGGCGCCGGGTGCGGTTCCAGGAGATGGAGTACGCCGTCCCGCGCGCGGCGGCCCCTGCGGTGCTCACCGAGCTGCACCGGGCGGTCGAGGCGAGCGACTGGGCGGTGCCGTTCCCGGTGGAGGTGCGGGTGGCCGCCGCGGACGACGTCCCGCTGTCGACCGCGGCGGGCCGGGACACCGCCTACGTCGCGGTGCACGTGCCCGCGCGCAGCGAGCCGGGGGAGTACTTCGCCGCGTTCGAGGCGATCGCCACCGCGGCCGGCGGCCGCCCGCACTGGGGCAAGCTGCACGGCCTGGACGCCGCGGCGCTGGCCGGCCGGTACCCGCGGTACGCCGAGTTCACCGCCCTGCGCGACCGGCTCGACCCGGCGGGGGTGCTCGGCAACGCGTACCTGGACCGGGTCCTCGGGCCCGCTCCGGAACGGCGCTGACGTGCCCCGGCTGGCTGCGCGCGAGCGGCGTGCGGCGCTGGTCGAGGCGGCGCTGCGGGTGATGGTCCGGGACGGGCTGGCCGCCGGCACCACCCGGGCGATCGCCGCCGAGGCCGGGATGCCGCTGGCCAGCTTCCACTACGCCTTCGCCTCCCGCGACGAGCTGCTGGGCGAGCTGGTGCACCGGGTCGTCGGCTCGGAGCTCAGCGCCGCCGGGGCGCCGATGAGCCCGGGCACCGACCTGGCCGGCTGCCTGCGCCAGGCCGTCGCCGGTTACCTCGACCACCTGGAGCGGGAGCCGGGCCTGGAGCAGCTGATGCTCGAGCTCACCCTGCACGCGGTGCGCGACCCGGCGCTGCGCCCGGTCGCCGCCCGCCAGTACCAGGAGTACGCGGCCGCGGCCGCCCGGCTGCTGGAGGTGGCGGCGCAGCTCTCCGGCGCCCGCTGGCGGCGGCCCCCGGCCGAGCTCGCCCGGCGGCTGGTCACGCTCGTCGACGGCGCGACCACCACCTGGCTGGTCGACCGGGACACCGCGGCCACCCGCGCGGTGCTGGAGGACGCGGTCGACGAGCTGGTCGACCGGTACGCCGAGCTCGCCGCGGTGCGCACGTGAGGCCCGCCGACGCCTGGACCCACCCGGTGCCGGTCACCCCGGTCGGCCGCGGCTGGACGCTCCGGTTCGCGCTGGCCTGGCTGGGGCTGTGGGCCGCGCAGCTCGCGCCGGTCCAGCTCCTGCTGCCGGTGCAGCTCGAGGACGTCGACCCGCTGCACAAGGTGCGCGACTTCGGCCTGGTCAACGGGCTGGCCGGGGTGGCGGCGCTGATCGCCCTCCCGCTGTTCGGCGCGCTGTGCGACCGCACCCGCTCGGCGCTGGGCCGGCGCCGGGTGTGGGTGGCCGGCGGGGTGGCGGTCTACGTCGCCGGGCTGCTCGCGACCGGCGCGGCCGGCGGCTGGACGACCGTGGCGGCCGGCTGGCTGGTCGCGCAGCTCGGCATGTACGCGGCGATGGCCGGGCTGACCGCGAGCATCGCCGACCAGGTGCCGCCGGAGCAGCGGGGCACCGTCTCGGCCGCGGTCTACGGGCCGCAGGCGCTGGGCATCGTGCTCGGCCTGGGCGTGGTCACCGCCCTGGGCGCGGCCGACGACGGCGACCGCGCGCCCGGCGCGTACCTGGCGCTGGCCGTCGTGCTGGTCGCGGTGGCGCTGCCGTGGCTGGTGCGGGCCCGCGACCCGCAGCCGGCGCCGGGCGGGCGGCCGCAGTCGCTGGCGGCCGCCGTCCGGGCGACGTGGGAGGCGCCCACCCGGCACCCCGACTACGCGTGGGCGTTCGGCGGGCGGCTGCTGGTCAACCTGGGCAACGCCCTGGGCACGACCTACCTGCTGTACTTCCTCACCGACGGGCTGCGGGTGGCCGACCCGGAGGGCTCGCTGCTGGTGCTCACCGTCGTCTACCTGGTGGCCACCGTGCTCACCGCCTGGGGCGGCGGCGTGCTGTCGGACCGCACCGGGCGGCGGCGGGTCTTCGTCGCGGGCGCCGCGGTGCTGCAGGCACTGGCCTGCGCGGTGCTGGTCGCGGCGCCCAGCTGGCCGAGCGCGCTGGTCGCCGGGGTGCTGCTGGGGGCGGGGTACGGCGCGTACACCTCGGTCGACCAGGCGCTGGTCACCCAGGTGCTGCCCGACGCCCGCACGCTGGCCGGCGACCTCGGGGTGATGAACGTGGCCGCGGTCGCCCCGCAGGCGCTCGCCCCGCTGCTGGCCAGCCTGGTCATCAGCGAGCTCGGCGGCTACGGCGTGCTGTTCGGCCTGGCGGGGACGGTCACGGTGCTCGGCGCGCTGTCCGTCGCCCGCATCCGCGCCGTCCCCTGATCCCAGGCAAAGGAAGCTCTGCACCCGGTCTCGGCGCCGAAACCAGGTGCAGAGCTTCCTTTGCCTCGTGCCTCAGAGGTCGGGGTCGAGGGTGCCGTCGCCGCCGATGCGGTCCAGCTCCGCCATCTCCACCGGGCCGAGCACCCGGTAGGCGGCGGTCAGGTTCTCCTCCAGGTGCTGCACCGACTTCGTGCCGGGGATCAGCAGGATGTTGGGGGAGCGGGCCAGCAGCCAGGCCAGCGCCACCTCCATCGGCGTGGTCTCCAGGGTGCGGGCCACCGACTCGAGGGCCGCCGACTGCAGCGGCGAGAACCCGCCGAGCGGGAAGAACGGCACGTAGGCGATGCCCTCCCGCGCGGTGGCGTCGACCAGCGGGTCGTCGGCGCGGTGCACCAGGTTGTAGTGGTTCTGCACGCAGACCACCGGTGCGATCGACTGGGCCTCGGCGAGCATCTGCGGCGTCACGTTGGAGACGCCGATGTGCTTGACCAGGCCTTCCTGCTGCAGCTCGGCGAGCGCCTCCATCGGCTCGGCCAGCGAGCGCTGCACCGGCTCGGCGAACCCCGGCATGCGCAGGTTGACCACGTCCATGGCGTCGACGCCGAGGTGGTCGAGGTTGTCGTGCACCGCCTGGCGCAGCTCGTCGCGGGACAGCGCCTCGGGCCACTCGCCGTCCGGCGTCCGGCGGGCACCGATCTTGGTCACCAGGGTGAGGTGCTCCGGGTAGGGGTGCAAGGCCTCGCGGATGATCTCGTTGGTGACGTGCGGGCCGTAGTAGTCGCTGGTGTCGATGTGGTCCACGCCCAGCTCGACCGCCCGGCGCAGCACCGCGACCGCGGCCTCGCGGTCGGCCGGCGGACCCATCACGTGCGGGCCGGACAGCTGCATGGCGCCGTAGCCGAGGCGGTGGACGGTGCGGTCGCCGAGCGCGAACTGCCCGGACTTCTCAGCTGTCGGAGTCGTCATGATCGATGTCTACCCCCGGCGCGGGGGCGGTGCACACCGGTCAGCGCGGGACGACGGTGGCGAACGTCTCCTGCCAGGCGGTGACGTCCTCCGTGGCCCGGACGTCGGCAGCGGTCAGCTCCCGGTCGGTCTCGGCCCGGCCGCTGCGCAGCGCGAGCACCGCCAGGCCCGCGCCCAGCACCGCCAGCACGGCACCGACGAGCATCGGCGCCCGGTAGCCCCACCCGGCGCTGAGCGTGGCGGCGCCGAGCGCGGCGCCCAGGGCGTTGGCCAGGTTGAACGCGCCCTGGTTGGCCGCGGAGACCAGGCTGCCGCCGCGGACCCGGGCCGCGTCGATCGCCCGGTTCTGCACCGCCGGGCCGGCGGCGAAGGTGATGACGCCGAACACGACGACGAGCGCGACCGCGGCGACGGCGACCGACGCGAGCACCGCGAACAGCAGCAGCACGCCGGCGGTGACCAGCAGGCTGAGGACGACGAACCGGAAGCCGAGGCGGTCGCCGAGCCGGCCACCGAGCAGCGTGCCGATCGTTGTCCCGACGCCGAACAGCGCCAGCACCACGGTCACCCAGCTCTCCGGGATGCCGGCCAGGTCGGTGAGGATCGGGCTGACGTAGCTGTAGACGCTGAACAGCGCGCCGAAGCCGACGGTCGTCACGCCGAGGGTGAGCCAGACCTGCCGGCGGCGGAACGCGGACAGCTCGGACCGCAGGTCGGTCGGCTCGCCGGCGACCGAGGGCATCCAGGCCAGCAGGCCGGCGATGGTGACCAGGCCGATCGCGGCCGCCCCGGCGAAGACGAACCGCCAGCTCAGCTGCTGCGCGACGAACGTGCCCAGCGGCACGCCGATGACGTTCGCGAGCGTCAGCCCGACCATCATCAGCGAGATCGCCTGGGTGGCCTTGTGGGCCGGCACCAGCCGGCGGGCGGCGACCGCGCCGACGCCGAAGAACGAGCCGTGCGCCAGCGCGGTGAGCATCCGGGCGCCCATCAGGGCGGCGTAGCCGGGCGCCAGCGCCGACAGCGCGTTGCCGACGGTGAACACCACCATCAGCCCGACCAGCGTCTGACGGGGGGTGAAGCGCACGCCCAGCGCGGTCAGCGTCGGCGCGCCGATCACCACCCCGATCGCGTACCCGCTGATCAGCAGCCCGACGGCGGAGACCGACACGGAGAGGTCGTCGGCGATCTGGGGGAGCATCCCCATGATCACGAACTCGGTGGTGCCGATGCCGAAGGCACCGATCGAGAGGGCGAGCAGGGCGCGGGGCATCGGCGGTTCTCCGGAGCTGGGGGAGCAGACGGGCGGGCGGCGTCCGTCTCCCAGCCAACGTCATCCCACCCACCATCTGAACTGATTCAGACGAGAGGTTGCCCACACGCCGCGGGCCGGGCGCGGGGGAGACCCCGCACCCGGCCCGCAGGTGGTCGACCGGTCAGGGCCGGAGCAGCACCTTCACCGCGCCGTCCTGCTTCTGCCGGAACGTCTCGTAGGCCTGCGGCGCCTGCTCCAGCGGCACGTGGTGGGTGGCGAACGTGTCGACGCCCAGCGGGTCCTCGTCGGTGAGCAGCGGCAGGATGTCGGGCACCCACCGCCACACGTTCGCCTGGCCCATCCGCAGCTGGATCTGCTTGTCGAACATGCGCATCAGGGGCAGCGGGTCGGTGGCGCCGCCGTAGACGCCCGACAGCGAGATCGTGCCGCCGCGGCGCACCGCGTCGATCGCGGTGTTCAGCGCGGCCAGCCGGTCGATGCCGGCCACCTGCATGACCTTCTCCATCACCGCGTCGGGGACGATCGCGCTGGCCTTCTGCGCGAACTGGGCGACCGGCGAGCCGTGCGCCTCCATGCCGACCGCGTCGATGACCGCGTCGGCGCCGCGGCCCGCGGTCCTGTCCTGCGCCCAGGCCACGACGTCGGCCTTCTTCGTCGAGTCCAGGACGTCGATGCCGTTGGCGCGCGCCCGGGCCACCCGCTCCGGGACGTCGTCGACCGCGAGCACCTGCCCGGCACCCAGGTGCTTGGCGATCCGGGTGCACATGTCGCCGATCGGGCCCAGGCCGAGCACGAGCACCGTGCCGCCCGGGGGCACCGCGGCGTACTGCACCGCCTGCCAGGAGGTGGGCAGCACGTCGGAGAGGTAGACGAAGCGGTCGTCCGGCGGACCGTCGGGCACCGCGATCGGCAGGGTGTTGCCGAACGGCACCCGCAGGTACTGCGCCTGCCCGCCGGGCACCTGGCCGTAGAGCTTGGTGTAGCCGAACAGCGAGGCGCCGAAGCCCTGGTCGCGGTTCTGCGTGGTCTCGCACTGGCTCTGCAGGCCCTGCGAGCACATCCAGCAGGTGCCGCAGGAGATGTTGAACGGGACGACGACCCGGTCGCCGGGCTTGACCGCGGTGACCTCCGGCCCGACCTCGCGGACGACGCCCATCGGCTCGTGGCCCATGATGTCGCCGACCGTCATGAACGGCGCCATCACCTCGATCAGGTGCAGGTCCGAGCCGCAGATGCCGCTCGAGGTGACCTCCACGACGATGTCCGTGGGGTCCTTGATCGTCGGGTCGGGGACGGTGTCCACCTGGACGTCGTCCCGGCCGTGCCAGGTCACTGCGCGCATGGGGTGCTCCTCGGTCTCGGGGCGCCGGCGCGCCGCCGCGACGAGGTCTGCGGGGCGTCGGCCGGTGCGTGACGTTGATCGCCGTACCCGCGCCCGGCGTGTTCGGAACGTGACGCGCCCCCCGGGATGACGTCACCGAGGGTGGCCGGTTGGCAGGGTTTGCCGTGACCGGCGCCACGAAACCGCTTCCTCTACCCAACCCCGTAGATCACGAACCGGTCACGTCGTGTTTACATGGCTCCCGTTCTCGGAGCGCAGCGCCGCGTCTCCGGCCCCCGACGGAAGACAGGTGCATGGACCCGCGACGTCTCGCTCGCCGAACCGACAGCCGCTGGCTGGCTGATCCCGGCGACCCGGTCACGGGGTCCGCGGTGGCGCTCCTGGCGCCCGAGCCGGTCGCGGCGCTGGTCGCCGGCGACGTCGTCGGGGCGCCGCGGCTGCGGCCGGTCCGCCCGCGGGGTGCCGACGGCCGGTGGCTGTCCGACGCCGCGATCGCCGCCGGTGCGGACGCCGTCCGGCCGGGTGCCGTGTCGCCGTCCGGGAACGTCGTCGCGCTGCTGCCCCCCGAGGAGGAGGGCGCCGGGTCGGCCGCGGCCGTCGTCGCAGACATCGCGCGGGGCCGCTTCCGCCGGCTCCGCTCCGCCCGCCGGCGGCCGCTCGCCGTGGCGGCCGTGCTGGCCGGCGCCGCGGGCGTCGTGCTGACCACGACCGCGCTCGGCGGGCCGGCGTCCGGTGCCACCGACGCCGCACCGGTCAGCGTCGCCGAGGAGCTGGGGCTGGAGCAGGCGCAGCCGAGCACCGCCAGCGCCGACGAGCTCAGCTCCCGGCTCGGCCTGCTGGCGGCCGACCGCGCCGCCCGCGAGGACGCCCAGGCGCAGGCCGCCGCCGCGCAGGCCGACGCCGACGCGGCCGCCGCCGCAGCCGCGCAGGCCGCGGCCGAGGCGGCTGCCGCGAACCGCGCGGTGCTGCCCGTCGAGGGCGCCCGGCTCAGCAGCGGCTTCGGCGCCCGCTGGGGCACCCTGCACGCCGGGCTGGACTTCGCCGCCCCGCTCGGCACGCCCGAGCACGCCGCCATGGACGGCGTGGTGCTGCGCGCCGGCCCGGCCAGCGGCTTCGGCCTGGCCGTGTACGTCCAGCACGCCAACGGCGACGTCACCGTCTACGGGCACATGCAGGAGATCCTGGTCGCCGAGGGGCAGACGGTGAAGGCCGGCGACACGATCGCGCTGCTCGGCCAGCGCGGTCAGTCCACCGGGCCGCACCTGCACTTCGAGGTGCACGTGGGCGGTATCGACGGGCAGAAGATCGACCCGCTCCCGTGGCTGCGGGAGCACGGCGCCCCGCTCTGATCCCGGCGCCTCCTGGCATCCCGGCCTGACATGCGGCATCCTGCATGTGAGGCGGTGGCCTCCGCGGGAGGTCACGGCCAGGCAGGAGGACGGCGATGGGGCACGACCACGGGCACGGTCACGGGACCGTCTCCGCCGCCCACCGCGGCCGGCTGGCCGTCGTTCTCGGGCTGACCGTCACCGTGCTGGTCGTCGAGGTCGTCGGCGCGCTGCTGTCCGGGTCGCTGGCGCTGCTCGCCGACGCAGCGCACATGGCCACCGACGCGCTGGGCATCGGCCTGGCCCTCGCCGCCGTCTCGCTGGCCCAGCGGCCGGCCCGCGGGCGCCGCACCTTCGGCTGGCAGCGGGTCGAGGTGCTCGCCGCGGTCGGCAACGGGCTGCTGCTGCTCGCCGTCGGGGTCTACGTCGTCGTCGAGGCGGTGCGCCGGGTCGGGGACCCGCCGGACATCGACTCCGGGCTGATGCTCGTGGTGGCCGCGGTCGGCCTGGCGGTCAACCTCGGCTCGATGGCGGTGCTGCGCAGCGGCCAGCGCGAGTCGCTCAACACCCGCGGCGCGTACCTGGAGGTGCTCGGCGACGCGCTCGGCTCGGTCGCCGTCCTGGTCGCCGGCGTGGTCATCGCGACCACCGGCTGGACGGGGGCCGACCTGGTGGCCTCCCTGGCGATCGGCGTCCTGGTGCTGCCGCGCGCCTGGTCGCTGCTGCGCGAGGCGTTCGACGTCCTGCTGGAGGCCGCGCCCCGGGGCGTGGACCTGGCCGAGGTGCGGGCGCACGTGCTGCGCGTGCCCGACGTGCTCGAGGTGCACGACCTGCACGCCTGGACCATCACGTCCGGGCTGCCGGTGCTGTCCGCGCACGTGGTGGTCAGCGACGCCGCGCTGGCCGACGGCCACGGCGGCCGGGTGCTGGACGCGCTCACCAGCTGCCTGGGCTCCCACTTCGACCTGGCGCACTGCACGTTCCAGCTGGAGTCCCCGACGCACTCCGACCACGAGGCCCCGGTCCACGACTAGACGCGACGACGCCCGCCTCCCCGGTGGGGGAGACGGGCGTCGCGACGTGGAGCTGGATCAGCCGGCGTGCACCATCGCGGCGTCGGCGGGCAGGTCGTCCTTGGTGGCCTTGATCAGGACGGCGGCGACGACCGCGCCCACGACCAGCAGGGCGGCGGCCCAGGTGAACGCGGTCGTGTAACCGTCGACCTGGGCGGCCAGCGCCACCGACGGGTCGCCCGGGTCGGACCCGGCGGCGACCTTCGACGCGATCGCGTCGGTGATGGCGCCGACCGAGATCGTCGCCAGCAGTGCGGTGCCGATCGAGGCCCCCACCTGCTGGGTGGCGTTCAGCATCGCGCTGGCCGCACCCGCGTCGTGCTCACCGGCACCGATGAGCGCCAGGTTGGACAGCGGGACGAAGGTGAAGCCGAGCCCGAGGCCGAGCACCAGCTGGCCGGGGAAGGCCAGCGCCCAGAAGGAGCTGTCGACGTCGAGGAACGACATCAGGAACAGCCCGGCGGCGGCGAGCAGGGCGCCCAGCACCATGAGCGGCTTTGGGCCGACCTTCGGCACCAGGGTGCTGGCCGCGGCCGCCGAGACGAGCACGCCGAGCGTGGTGGGCAGCGAGGCGAACCCGGCCCGCACCGGCGCGTAGCCGAGCACCTCCTGGAAGTAGAGGCTGAGGAAGAAGAACGCCCCGATGAGCCCGGCGCCGACCAGCGTGGAGGTCAGGTAGGCGCCGCCGCGGTTGCGGTCGAGCACCAGCCGCATCGGCAGCAGCGGGTTGCGCACCTTGAGCTCGGTGACGACGAACGCCGCGATCAGCGCGAGGCCGAGGAGGATGAACGTCCAGGCGGTGCCGTTGGCCCAGGCGTTGCCGTCCGGGTCCTCCTGGGAGCCCTGCGCGACCTCGGTGAAGCCGTAGACCAGCGAGGCCAGGCCGAGCGTGATCAGCACCGCGCCGGGGATGTCGTAACGGGCGTCGCCGGGGGCCTTGCTCTCCGGGACGATCGGGATCGCGGCGACCACGGCGACGATCGCCACCGGCACGTTCACCCAGAAGCACCAGCGCCAATCGGCGTACTCGGTGAGCACCCCGCCCAGCAGCAGGCCGACGGCCGAGCCGCCGCCGGCGATCGCGCCGTAGACGGCGAAGGCCTTGGCGCGCTCCTTGGCGTCGGTGAACAGCACGGTCAGCAGCGCCAGGGACGCCGGGGCGAGCAGCGCACCGAAGGCGCCCTGCAGCGCGCGGGCGCCGAAGAGCATCGCCTCGTTCTGCGCCAGGCCACCGATGGCGGAGGCGACGGCGAAGCCGACCGCGCCGACCAGGTAGGTGCGCTTGCGGCCCCAGAAGTCGGCGATCCGCCCGCCGAGCAGCAGGAAGCCGCCGAAGGTCAGGGTGTAGGCGGTGACGATCCACTGCTGGGTTGCCGCGGTGATGTCCAGGTCGCTGGAGACCGCCGGCAGGGCGATGTTCACGATCGTCGCGTCGAGGATGACCATGAGCACGGTCACGGCGATGACGGCGAGGGCCAGCCAGCGCTTCGCGTAGGGCTCGGAGGCGGGTGTGGTCCCCACGGCGGAGGTGGGGGCGCGGTCAGTCACGGGTCGTCCTTCTCAGTCGGTCCACCGGCCGGGTCGTCGGCCGGCGAGAGGCGAAGCTATCGCCTGGGGCAGCATGGGTCGTGCCCGTTTCGCTGGTGTTCACCGCAGACACCCACGTACCGCGCCGGTCCCGTGACCTTCCCCACTCGTTGTGGTCGGCGGTCGAGTCCGCCGACCTGGTGGTCCACGCCGGCGACTGGGTGGACGTCGCCCTGCTCGACGAGCTGGAGCGGCGCGCCCGCCGGCTGGAGGGCGTGTACGGCAACAACGACCACGGCCCGCTGCGCGAGCGGCTGCCCGAGGTCGCGCGGTTCGAGGTCGAGCGGGTGCGGTTCGCCGTCGTCCACGAGACCGGCGACGCCAAGGGCCGGGAGGCGCGGTGCGCCGAGCGGTTCCCGGACGCCGACGTGCTGGTGTTCGGGCACAGCCACATCCCCTGGGACACGACGGCGGCCACCGGGCTGCGGCTGCTCAACCCGGGCTCGCCCACCGACCGCCGGCGCCAGCCGCACGCGACCTACCTGACCGCCACGGTCGACGACGGTGCGCTGCGCGACGTGACGCTGCACCGGCTGCCCACCCGCCCTGCCCGCCGGTGAACCTCCCCGCGCTCCCGCCGGCGGCGGTCGCCCTGCTGGCCTGCCCGGTCTGCGGCCGGCAGCTGGCCGACTCCGGTACCGCGCTGCGCTGCCCCGCGGGGCACTCCTACGACCGGGCCCGGCAGGGTCACGTGACGCTGCTGCCGCCGGGCGGCAGCCCGCACGCCGGTGACTCGGCGGCGATGGTGGCCGACCGCGCCGACTTCCTCGGTGCAGGCCGCTACGCCGGCATCACCGCGGCCCTGGCCGACGCGGTCGTCGCCGACGGGACGCCGGGTGCGCTGCTGGACGTCGGCGGCGGCACCGGCACCCACCTGGCCGGCGTGCTCGACCGGGCGCCGGACGCCGTCGGCGTGGTGCTGGACGTCTCCCGCTACGCCGCGCGCCGGGCCGCCCGGGTGCACCCGCGGGCAATGGCGGTGGTGGCCGACACCTGGGCCGGGTGGCCGGTGCGCGACCGCGCCGTGGACCGGGTGCTGGTCGTGTTCGCGCCCCGCAACGGCCCCGAGACCGCGCGGGTGCTGGCGCCGGACGGGCGGCTGGTGGTGGTCACCCCGGCGGCCGACCACCTGGCCGGCCTGGTCGGGGAGCTGGGGCTGCTGCACGTCGACCCGGACAAGGCCGACCGGCTGACCGTCGCGCTGGAGCCCCACCTGCGCCCCGTGCGGCGGGCCACCCACCGGGAGGTGCTGGCGCTGGACCACGCCGCGGTGCGCACGCTGGTCGGGATGGGGCCGCACGCCCGGCACCTCGCGCCCGAGGAGCTCGCCGACCGGGTCGCGCGGCTGCCGGCCCGGGTGGACGTGCCGGTCGCGGTCGACGTCAGCACCTGGGCGCCCGCCCGCTGACCCACCCGGCCCCGGACAGCACGAGGGCCCGGCCGGATCGGCCGGGCCCTCGTGGGCAGGGGTGCTGCAGGCGTCAGCGGGTGACGCGCCGCTTGTTCGTGGCGGCGACGTAGATGCCGAGCACGACGATCGCGCCGATGATCGAGCCGATGATCCCGGAGGTCCCGATCTCGAAGTCCCCGTGGAAGATCAGGCTGCCCAGCAGGTTGCCGACCAGCGAGCCGATGATCCCGAGCACGATCGTCGCCAGGATGCCCATGCTCTGCTTGCCGGGGATGACTGCCCGGGCGATGAAGCCGGCGATCAGACCGACGACGATGAGCACGATGATGTTCCAGAGCACGGTGACCTCCTCAAGCGACGGCCGAACCGTCAGCGCCGGGCCGTCCAGCGCAAGATCATCGATGCCCGGCGGATTTACGGGGTAAACCGCCGTTCGGGAACGGATCGGTCTCGGTCACCCGATCGGGTGACCCGGCTCACGGTGCGTCCGGCCGGCCGGTCGGCCAGCAGGGGATTCGCGGGGCGACCCCGGGCACGCCCGGCGCGTTGCCGCTCCCGCCGCACGGGCCGGAGCCGGGCCGGTTAAGCTCCCGACCGTGACGATCGCACCCGCCCCGATCGTGAGCCGTCCCAGCACGGCCCACGTGGCTGAGAAGGGCTCGCGGCTCCTGGGTCTGCTCCGCACCACGGACCACAAGACCATCGGCCTGATGTACCTCACGGTCTCGTTCGTGTGGTTCCTCGGCGGCGGTCTCATGGCGTTGCTGATGCGCGGCGAGCTGGCCCGGCCGGGTCTGCAGTACCTCTCGCCCGAGCAGTACAACCAGCTGGTCACGATGCACGGCACCGTCATGCTGCTGTTCTTCGCGACGCCGATGTTCTTCGCCTTCGCGAACCTGATCATGCCGCTGCAGATCGGTTCCCCCGACGTCGCCTTCCCGCGGCTGAACGCCTTCTCGTTCTGGCTGTTCTTCTTCGGTTCGGCGATCGCGGTCTCCGGGTTCCTCACTCCCGGCGGTGCGGCCGACTTCGGCTGGTACGCCTACACCCCGCTGTCGACCGCGGCGCACAGCCCGGGCGCGGGTGGCGACCTGTGGATCGCCGGCCTGGCCGTCTCCGGTCTGGGCACGATCCTCGGTGGCGTCAACTTCATCGCCACGATCATCTGCCTCCGCGCGCCGGGCATGACCATGTTCCGGATGTCGCTGTTCACCTGGGCGACGCTGGTCACCAGCATCCTGGTCCTGCTCGCCTTCCCGATCCTGACCGCGGCCCTGATGGGCCTGCTGGCGGAGCGGCACCTGGGCGCGCAGATCTACACGGCCGCCAACGGCGGGCCCATGCTGTGGCAGCACCTCTTCTGGTTCTTCGGCCATCCAGAGGTCTACATCATCGCGTTGCCGTTCTTCGGCATCATCAGCGAGGTCATCCCGGTCTTCAGCCGCAAGCCGCTGTTCGGCTACAAGGGCATGGTCTTCGCGCTGATCGCGATCACCGCGCTCTCGCTGGCGGTGTGGGCGCACCACATGTTCGCCACCGGCGCCGTGCTGCTGCCGTTCTTCAGCTTCCTGACGTACCTGATCGCCATCCCGACCGGCATCAAGTTCTTCAACTGGATCGGCACGATGTGGCGAGGGCAGTTGACGTTCGAGACGCCGATGCTGTTCTCGATCGGCTTCCTGGTCACCTTCCTCCTGGGTGGCCTGACCGGCGTGCTGCTGGCCAGCCCGCCGCTGGACTGGCACCTCAACGACAGCTACTTCGTCGTCGCCCACTTCCACTACGTGGTCTTCGGCACCGTCGTCTTCTCCGTCTACGCGGGGTTCTACTTCTGGTTCCCGAAGATGTGCGGCCGGATGATGGACGAGCGGCTGGGCAAGCTGCACTTCTGGCTGACCTTCATCGGGTTCCACGCCACGTTCCTGGTGCAGCACTGGCTGGGCAACGAGGGCATGCCCCGCCGGTACGCCGACTACCAGGTCAACGACGGCTTCACCACGCTGAACACGGTCTCGACCATCGGCTCCTTCATCCTCGGCGCCTCGGTCATCCCCTTCCTGTTCAACGTGGCCAAGAGCTGGAAGCACGGCCGGCTGGCCCTGCGCGACGACCCGTGGGGCCACGGCAACTCGCTGGAGTGGGCGACCTCGTCGCCGCCGCCGCGGCACAACTTCCTCGAGGTGCCGCGCATCCGCTCCGAGCGCCCCGCGTTCGAGCTGCACTACCCGGACATGGTCGAGCGCCTGCACCTCGAGGCGCACGCCGGCAAGGGCCACGAGCCCTACGCCAGCGAGGCGGGCCTCACCGGCGGCAGCCGGCAGGGTCCGAACGACAAGGACTTCACCTGAGCAGGTAGCAGGGAACGCCCCGTCAGCCACCGGCTGGCGGGGCGTTCGTCCGTCCGGGGCCGGTCCGGTCCGGCACCGGGCCGGTCGCGGGGGGCCGGACGGCGGCCGGGAGGCGGTCCGGCACGATGAACGCCGTGACCGACCGCGCCCCGTCGCCGCTCGACACCGCTCCGCCGACCCCGGGCGACCCGACCCCGGACCCCGCCGGGTCCGGCGCGCTGCTCACGGTCACCGGTCCGGACCGGCCCGGGGTGACCGCCGCGCTGTTCACCGCCCTCGACGCGCTGGGGGAGCCCCAGGTGCACGTCGTCGACCTGGAGCAGGTCGTGGTGCACGGGCAGCTCGTGCTCGGCGCCGTCGTGCGCGAGGAGGGCCGTGGCGGTCTGCCCGCCCGGCTGGACGGCGTGGCCGCGGAGGTCGCCGCCGCCACCGGCATGCGGGTGACCGTCGAACCGGTCAGCGGTGCGGGCGCCGCGGGCGGCCGCCGGCACCAGGTGATCGTGCTGGGCCGGCCGGTGCCGCCGGCCGCCGTCGCCGGCGCCGCCCGGGCCATCAGCGGGGTCGGCGGCAACATCGACGCGATCCGGCGGCTGTCGGACTACCCGGTGACCAGCTTCGAGCTCACCGTCTCCGGCGCCGGGTCCACCGAGCTGCGCACCGCGCTGGGCACCGTCGCGGCCGCCACCGGCACCGACATCGCCGTGGAGCAGGCCGGGCTGACCCGGCGCAGCAAGCGGCTGATCGTGCTCGACGTCGACTCCACGCTGGTCCGCGGCGAGGTGATCGACGAGCTCGCCGCCCGCGCGGGGCGGGCCGCCGAGGTCGCCCGCATCACCGCGGCGGCGATGAACGGCGAGCTGGACTTCGAGCAGTCGCTGCGCGCCCGGGTCGCGGCGCTGGCGGGGCTGCCGGCCGGCGTCCTGGACGAGGTGCGCGAGCACCTGGTGCTCACCCCCGGCGCCCGCACCCTGATCCGCACGCTGCAGCGGCTGGGGTTCCGCTGCGGCATCGTCAGCGGCGGGTTCAGCCAGATCACCGACCCGCTCGCGGAGTCCCTGGGCCTGGACTTCGCGGCGGCCAACACCCTCGAGGTCACCGACGGCCGGCTGACCGGGGGGCTGGTCGGCGAGGTGGTCGACCGGGCCGGCAAGGCGCGGGCCCTGCAGCGGTTCGCCGCCGAGCACGGCATCCCGCTGGACCAGACGGTGGCCGTCGGCGACGGCGCCAACGACCTGGACATGCTGAACGCCGCCGGCCTGGGCATCGCCTTCAACGCCAAGCCCTTCGTGCGCGAGCAGGCCGACACGGCGCTCAACCAGCCCTACCTGGACGCCGTCCTGCAGGTGCTCGGATTCACCCGCGACGAGGTGCTCGACGCCGGCTGATCACGCCGGGCTGTGCACCTGGCCCGCCAGCTCCACGCCGGCGGTGCGGAGCTGCTCGAGGGCCGCGTCGGTGGTGCCCTGCGCGACCCCGGCGGTGAGGTCGAGCAGCACCCGGGTGCGGAACCCGGCCCCCACGGCGTCCAGCGCGGTGGCGCGCACGCAGTGGTCGGTGGCGATGCCCACGACGTCGACCTCGTCGACCCCGTGGCGGGACAGCCAGTCGGCCAGGCCCACGCCGTCGCTGGTGCCCTCGAACCCGGAGTAGGCCGCGGCGTACTCGCCCTTGTCGAACACCGCCTCGATCGGGCGGCGGTCCAGGGCCGCGTGCAGCTCGACACCCGGTGTCCCGACCACGCAGTGCGCGGGCCAGGTCTCGGTGAAGTCAGGCTGCTCGGCGAAGTGCCCGTGCGGGTCGACGTGGTGGTCGCGGGTCGCGACGACGTGGTCGTAGCCCGCCTGGGCGACGTGCCGGGTGATCGCCCGGGCGACGTCGACCCCGCCGGCCACGGCGAGCGAGCCGCCCTCGACGAAGTCGTTCTGCACGTCGACGATCACCAGCGCGCGGGTCATGCCCTCATCCTGCCGCGCCCGGTGATCACGTGCAGGGCTACGCGGGGACGGTCTCCAGCACCGGCTCTCCGCGGGACAGCGACCACGCCTCGGCCGGCAGCGTCCCCCGCACCCGCTGGTGCAGGTCGGCGGCCACCTGCAGCAGCTCGGCGGGCGTGCGGTCGTCGACCACCACGCCGCCGCGCACCAGCGGCACCAGCAGGTCGCGGTCACCCGCGCCCAGCTCCAGCGGGACGGTGCTGACCACCTCGGCGGTGGCGGTGCCCTCGGCGTCGTGCCGGCGGACGGCGGACTTGCGGCCGCCCACCGAGCGCTTGTTCTCGGAGTTCTTCGCCACCGGGACGCCGTCGCGCTCGACCAGCTTGTAGACCATCCCCGCGGTCGGCGCCCCGGAACCGGTGACCAGCGACGTCCCGACCCCGTAGCCGTCGACCGGCGCGGCCGCGAGCCCGGCGATCGCGTACTCGTCGAGGTCGCTGGTGACGATCACCCTGGTCCTCGTGGCGCCCAGGGAGTCCAGCAGCTCGCGGGCGCGGGTGGCCTGCACCGCCAGGTCACCGGAGTCCAGCCGCACGCCGCCGAGCTCGGGGCCGGCCACCTCGACCGCCGTCCGGATGCCCTTCTCGGTGTCGTAGGTGTCGACCAGCAGCGTGGTGGCCGGGCCGAGGCTGTCCAGCTGCGCCCGGAAGGCGGCCGCCTCGTCGTCGTGCAGCAGCGTGAACGCGTGCGCGCTGGTGCCCGCGGTCGGGATGCCGTAGCGGGCGCCGGCCATCAGGTTCGAGGTCGTCGAGAAGCCGACCAGCGCCGCGGCGCGGGCGGCCGCGACGGCGGCCTCCTCGTGCGTGCGGCGGGAGCCCATCTCGATGCACGGCCGGCCGCAGGCCGCGCCGACCATCCGGGACGCCGCGGAGGCGATGGCGCTGTCGTGGTTGAGGACCGACAGCGCCACGGTCTCCAGCAGCACCGCCTCGGCGAACGAGGACCGCACGGTGAGGATCGGCGACCCGGGGAAGTAGAAGTCGCCCTCGGCGTAGCCGTCGACGTCCCCGGTGAAGCGGAAGCCGGCCAGCCAGCCGAGCAGCCGCTCGTCGTCGATGCCCTGGGCGCGCACCGCGGCCAGCTCCTCGGGGCCGAACCGGAAGTCGCGCAGCGCCTCCAGCAGGCGACCGGTGCCGGCGACGACGCCGTAGCGGCGACCGTGGGGCAGCCGGCGCGCGAAGACCTCGAACACGCAGTCGCGCTCGGCGGTCCCGTCGGCGAGGGCGGCGGCGAGCATGGTCAGCTCGTACCGGTCGGTGAGCAGCGCAGGGCTGAGCGGCATGCAGCGGACCCTAGATCGCGGCGGTCTGGAGCGCCCGCGGTGGTCCGTCCTACAGTGGACGGGTGGCCGGACCCCTCGCGCCCGGACTCTCCCCGGACACGACGACGGGTGAGGAGTCGGACCTCGACCGCCCCTGGGTGACCGTCGTCTGGGACGACCCGGTCAACCTGATGACCTACGTGACCTTCGTGCTGCAGGAGCTGTTCGGCTACGACGAGGCGACCGCCACCCAGCTGATGCTCCAGGTGCACCACGAGGGCAAGGCGATCGTGAGCTCCGGACCGCGCGAGCGGATGGAGCACGACACCAACCGGCTGCACGGCTACGGCCTGTGGGCGACCTACCAGAAGGACAGCTGAGTGAGCGAGCTCGCGAGCTCACCGACGGGCACAGCGGCCCGGCCGGAGGCCGCTGACGAGCGCAGCGAGGAGGTCGGATGAGGCCCTTCCGCCGCAAGGGCGACGAGTACGTCGCCCGGCTCGTGGACGCCGAGGCGAGCATCGTCGGCCTGCTGCTGGACCAGCTCGAGCAGCTGCTGGCCGCCGACGCGGCCGACACCGGCGGCGACCCGGTGCTCCGGCGGCTGCTGCCGGCCGGGCACGACGACCCGGAGGTGGCCGCGGAGTTCCGCGAGCTGACCGAGGGCGCGCTGCGCAGCGGCAAGGCCGAGGACCTCGCGACGGTCCGGGCCACCCTGCCGCCGGACGGCGGGGAGGTGCGGCTGGACCCCGAGCAGGCGCGCGCCTGGCTGCGCACCACGAACGACCTGCGGCTGGCGCTGGGCACCCGGCTGGGCGTCGACGAGGACACCGAGCCGCCGGCCGACCCCGCCGACGAGGAGGGCCAGCAGCTGGCCGTCTACTACTGGCTCACCGCGGTGCAGGGGTCGCTGGTCGACGCACTGGCCGCCGGGCGCGCGGGCCGACGGTGAGCAGCACCAGCACCCCGATGAGCAGGTCGGCGACGCAGAACACGTAGACCAGGCTCGGCACGTCGACGCCCTTGACCAGCCCGCCGATGCACGACAGCAGGGTGATCCCGGACAGGGCGAGCAGCAGGAGCAGCCCGAGCGCCCGGCCGGCGACGATCAGCCCGAACTCGGTCCGGTCGGCCCGCGTCGCGATGGGGCGACCGGTCCGGCGCAGCAGCCCGCGGGCGCCGATGACGAGGGCGGGAACGGGGACCGCGAGCACGGCGATCGTCATCAGCACCTCGAGCAGCACGGGTACTGACGTTATCGGCTGGACACCGGCGGGACACGTGGCGGCCGCCGGCGGTCACCCGATCCGGCGGCCCGGCCGGGGGTGGGGGAGCCCGCGGCGGGGCGGCGCCTAGGATGGGGGCGTGCTGCGCATCGACCGCGCGAACTACGACGCCATCGTGGCCCACGCCCGGGCAGACCACCCGGACGAGGCCTGCGGCATCGTCGCCGGCCCGTACGGCAGCGACCGCCCGGAGCGGTTCGTGCCGATGCTCAACGCCGCCCGCTCGCCGACGTTCTACGAGTTCGAGCCCACCGAGTTCATGCGGGTGACCCGGGAGATGGACGACCGCGACGAGGTCGCCGTCGTCATCTACCACTCGCACACCGCCACCGAGGCGCACCCGTCGCGGACCGACATCACCTACGCCTCCGGCCCGCTGGCCGACCCCGAGGCGCACTACGTGCTCGTCTCCACCCGCCACCACGGCGCGGAGACGGGGCTGGCCGGTGACGAGGTCGAGTTCCGCAGCTTCCGGATCGTCGACGGCCAGGCGACCGAGGAGGACGTCGAGGTCGTCGAGTCCTACCTGTTCGGCCACTCGCCGACCACCGTCGTCTACGACTGAACAAGGACCCCGCTGCCCCCACGCCCCGTGCCTCGGCGCGGGCCCCTGCAGCGGGGCCGTAGCACGGCCGACATCACAACCGTGGCCGGAATCCTCCGGCCACGCAGCGGCGTTGCCACGAGCAGCCGCAGCACCGCGCCGTCCGCGCGGTGCCTGCCCCGCACCACCCCGCCGACCCACCCCCCACGAGGAGTTCCAGAGCCATGGCCATCGAGGTCCGGATCCCGACCATCCTGCGCACCCACACCGGCGGCGCGAAGACCGTCGAGGGCAGCGGCGCCACCCTCGGCGCCCTCATCGACGACCTCGACGGCCAGCACTCGGGCCTCAAGGGCCGGCTGGTGACCGAGGAGGGCAAGCTGCACCGCTTCGTCAACGTCTACGTCAACGACGAGGACGTGCGCTTCACCGGCGCCCTGGACACCGCCGTCAAGGACGGCGACTCGGTGACGATCCTCCCCGCGGTCGCCGGCGGCTGCTGACCGGGAGCACCCGCCCCCGGCACCCGCTTCCCCCAGGAGGACCCCATGGCCCGCTTCGCCTCCCTCGTCGACTCGCTCGGCGGCACCCCGCTCGTCGGGCTGCCGCGGCTGTCGCCCACCCCGGACGTCCGGCTGTGGGCCAAGCTCGAGGACCACAACCCCACCGGCTCCATCAAGGACCGGGCCGCCATCGCGATGATCGAGGCGGCGGAGAAGGAGGGGAAGCTCAACCCGGGCGACACCATCCTGGAGCCGACCAGCGGCAACACCGGCATCTCGCTGGCCATGATCGCGCGCCAGCGCGGCTACCGGCTGATCTGCGTCATGCCGGAGAACACCTCGGTCGAGCGGCGGCAGCTGCTGGAGATGTACGGCGCGCAGATCATCAGCTCGCCGGCCGCCGGCGGCAGCAACCAGGCCGTCGCGGTGGCCAAGGGCCTGGCCGCCGAGCACGACGACTGGGTGATGCTCTACCAGTACGGCAACCCGGCCAACGCCGAGGCGCACTACACCGGCACCGCCCCGGAGATCCTCGCCGACCTGCCCTCGATCACCCACTTCGTCGCGGGCCTGGGCACCACCGGCACGCTGATGGGCTGCTCCCGCTACTTCCGCGAGCACAAGCCCGGCGTCCAGGTGATCGCCGCCGAGCCGCGCTACGGCGAGCTGGTCTACGGGCTGCGCAACATCGACGAGGGGTTCATCCCCGAGCTGTACGACCCCGAGCTGCTGGACTCCCGGTTCTCCGTCGGCCCGGACGACGCGGTGCACCGCACCCGCCAGCTGGTCGAGAAGGAGGGGATCTTCGCCGGCATCTCGACCGGCGCGATCCTGCACGCCGCGCTGGGCATCGCGGACAAGGAGGTGGCGGCCGGGCGCAAGGCCGACATCGTCTTCGTCGTCTGCGACGGCGGCTGGAAGTACCTCTCCACCGGTGCCTACGCGGGCACCCTGGAGGAGGCCACGACCTCGCTCGAGGGCCAGCTCTGGGCCTGATCGAGGACCCCGTCGCCCCCCACCGGACACCTGACGGCGGCCTGTTCCTGGAGGCGAGGGGGCTGCTGTTCGACAACGACGGCGTGCTCGTCGACTCCGAGGCGGGCGTGGTCCGCGCGTGGAGCCGCTGGGCGGTGGACGCGGGCCTCGACCCGGTCGAGGTGCTGGCGGCCGTCCCCGGCCGGCGCGCGGCCGACACCGTCGCACTGTTCCTCGAGCCCGAGGACGTCGACGCCTCCGTCGCGACCCTCACCCGCCACGAGCTGGCCGACGTCGCCGGGACGACGGCGGTGCCGGGTGCGTCCGACCTGGTCGCCCAGCTCGCCGGCGTCCCGTGGGCGCTGGTCACCTCCGGGGTGCGGGAGCTCGCGACCGCGCGGCTGGTCGCCGCCGGCGTCCGGCTGCCCCTGGTCTCCGTCACCGCGGAGGACGTCACCGCCGGCAAGCCGCACCCGGAGCCGTACGCCACCGGCGCCGCCCGGCTCGGCGTCCCGCCCGCCGACCTGCTCGTGCTCGAGGACAGCCCCAGCGGCGTCGCCGCCGGTCGCGCCGCCGGCTGCCGCGTCGTGGGCGTCGGCGCGGGCGCCCTGGGCACCCCGGCGGACGTCGTCGTCCGCGACCTGACCGGTGCCCGCTGGACCGGCGCCGGGCTGACCCTGCCCGCCGCCGCGCTGCTGCGCGGCTGAGCGTGGCGGAGGTCGCCCCCGTGGGCGGCCCGTCCCGTCGGTGCGCCCGGTTAGCCTGAGCAGGTCATGGGCGGAGCAAGCGCAGCCGACGCACCGATCGGCATCTTCGACTCGGGGGTCGGCGGCCTCACCGTCGCACGCGCCGTGCTGGACCAGCTGCCGCACGAGGCGGTCCGCTACATCGGCGACACCGCGCACGGACCCTACGGCCCGCTGCCGATCGCCGAGGTCCGCCGGCACGCGCTCGCGGTGATGGACGACCTGGTCGACGCCGGCGTGAAGATGCTGGTCATCGCCTGCAACTCGGCCAGCGCCGCCTGCCTGCACGACGCCCGCGAGCGGTACGACGTCCCCGTGGTCGAGGTCGTGCTGCCCGCCGCCCGCCGGGCCACCGCCGCCACCCGCAACGGACGGGTCGGCGTGATCGGCACCCAGGCCACGATCACCAGCGGCGCCTACGCCGACGCGTTCGCCGCCGCCCCGCAGATCTCGGTGACCAGCGCCGCCTGCCCGAGCTTCGTCGACTTCGTCGAGCGCGGGATCACCAGCGGCCGGCAGCTCGTCGGCCTGGCGCAGAGCTACCTGGACCCGCTGCTGGCCGCCGACGTCGACACCGTCGTGCTCGGCTGCACGCACTACCCGCTGCTCACCGGCGTGCTGTCGCTGGTGCTGGGCGACGAGGTGACCCTGGTGTCCAGCGCCGAGGAGACCGCCAAGGACGTCTACCGGGTGCTCACCCGGCTGGACCTGCTGCGCGACCCCGACGCCCCGCCGCCGGTGCACGCCTTCCTGGCCACCGGCGACCCCGAGCCGTTCGCCCGGCTCGGCCGGCGCTTCCTCGGCCCGGAGGTCGAGCAGGTCACCCGCGCGATGGCCGTGGGCACCCGGTGAGGCTCACCGTCGTCGGCTGCTCCGGCAGCGCCCCGGGCCCCGCGTCGCCGGCGTCCTGCTACCTGGTCGAGCACGACGGCTACTCCGTGCTGCTCGACCTCGGCAACGGCGCGTTCGGCTCGCTGCTCGCGCTGGCCGACCCGCGCTCGGTCGACGCGGTCTACCTCTCGCACCTGCACGCCGACCACTGCCTGGACGTCGCGCCGTTCATCGTGTGGCACCGGTACTCCGGGCAGTCCGACCGCCGGCCGCTGCCGCTGTACGCGCCGATGGGCGCCGACCGGCGGCTGGCGCTGGCCTACGGCGACGACGGCGACCCGATCGAGGACGTCTTCGACGCGATCCCGGTGGGCGCCGGCTCCTGGACCGTCGGCCCGTTCGAGGTGACGACCGCGCGCACCGCGCACCCGGTCGAGTGCTACGCCGTGCGGCTGTCCGCGGGCGGCCGCTCGCTGGTCTACACCGGCGACACCGGCCCCTGCGCCGCGGTCGTCGAGCTGGCCCGCGGTGCCGACGTGCTGCTCGCGGAGGCCGCGCACCCGGACGTCGAGGGGCTGCCCCCCGACCTGCACCTCACCGGCCGGCAGGCGGGCGAGGCCGCGGCCGCCGCCGGGGTGGGGCGGCTCCTGCTCACCCACATCCCCGCCTGGGTCGACGCCGAGGCGCAGCTGGCCGCCGCGCGCGCCGTGTTCGGCGGCGCCGAGCTCGCCCGGCACGCCACCGTGCACGAGGTGTAGACGCCGGGGGCTTTGATCAGGTGACCTGATCACAGCGCGTCCCCCCGTACGAACGTCGGTGCAGGAGGGCGCCCTTTGGTGCGGGACGACGGGGTTGCCGCGGTCCGCATGCCACGGCACGGTGGGCGCGTGGCAGACGTCGAGGAGCGGGACGGCGTCCGGCTGACCAGCCTGGACAGCGAGCTGGGCGACGGGCTCGGGGTGACCAAGCGCGACCTGGTCGACCACGTCGACGCGTTCGCCGACCGCCTCGTGCCGCTGCTGTCCGGGCGGCCGCTGACGGTGAAGCGGGTGCGACAGGGCTCCGCGCCGTTCATCCAGCGCGACGTGCCCAAGGGCGCCCCGGACTGGGTGCGGACGGTGCCCACCTGGAGCGACCGCGCCCGGCGCGAGGTGCACCAGGTGCTGGTCGAGGACCGGCGCACCCTGCTGTGGCTGGCCAACCAGCGGGCCGTCGAGCTGCACGTGCCGTTCTCCCGCACCGGCGACGAGCAGCCGACCGGGCTGGTGCTCGACCTCGACCCGCCGGACGGCGCGGACTTCGCCGTCGTCGTCGCGGCCGCGCGCCTCGCCCGGCGGGCGCTGGCCGACGCAGGCCTGACCGCGGCGGTGAAGACCAGCGGCTCGACCGGGCTGCACGTCGTCGTCCCGGTGCGTGGTTCCGCACCGGAGGACGTCGCTGCCGCCACCCGCGCGCTGGCCGCCCGCGCCGCCGCGCTGGACCCCGACCTCGCGACGACCGAGTACGTGGTCGCCGAGCGGGGGGACCGGGTGTTCGTCGACTCCACCCGCTCGGGCCGGGGCACCTTGGCTGTCGCCTACGGGCCGCGGGCGCGCCCCGGTCTGCCGGTCTCCACCCCCGTGGCCTGGGACGACCTGGACGACGTCCGGCCCGGCGACGTGACCGTGCGGACCGCCCGCGAGCGGATCGGCGACGGCGACCCGTGGGCGGCGGCGCTGCCCGCGCCGCAGCCGCTGCCGGCCGACCTGGTCGCCGAGGGGCACACCATCCCGGTCGCGCGGGTGCAGGCGATGCACGAGGGCAAGCGCCGGGCCCGTGCCGCCCGGGCGGATCAGCCGGGCGGCGCTGCCCCGTAGCGCTGCCGGGCGAGGTCGGCGAGGGCCCGGGCGCGGGGCGACAGGGAGACCCCGGCCGGCCAGGCGAGCACGACGGGGACGGTCGGCAGCGGCGGGTCGACCTCGCGCTCGACGATGGGCAACCCCTCGTAGCTGGACTTGTTCGTCGGCCGCTGCACCAGGATCGCGTAGGTGCGGCCGCGCGCGACGATGGAGCGGGTCAGCTCGAAGCTGTGCGTCCGGTGCCGCACGGTGGGCACCAGCCCGTGCTCCTCGAAGGCCGCCATCGCGTAGCTGGTGCTGGGCGGCTGGTCGAACAGCACCAGCGGCTCGGCGGCCAGGTCGCGCAGCGGCACCGTCGGCAGCCCGGCGAGCGGGTGGTCCGCGCCGAACAGGGCGTAGCCGCGGGCCTCGAAGAGCACCACCGAGTCCAGCTCGTCCAGGTCGCCCATGTCGTAGAGCACCGCGGCGTCGATGCGGCCGTCGAGCAACGCCTCGCGGAGCAGGTCCTGCGGGCCCTCCAGGAAGTCCAGCGCGACGCGGGGGTGCGCCTGCTCCATCGCGGTCAGCAGGCCGGGCAGCACCGTCGGCGCGAGGGTCACGAAGCAGCCGATCCCGAGCGGCCCGGTGAGCTCGGCCCCGCCGCCGCGGGCCGTGTGGCCCAGCTCTGCCGCGTCGCGGAGCAGCGTGCGCGCCCGGTCCAGCACCTGGCGGCCCAGCGGGGTCAGGGTCACCCCCTGGGCGCGCCGGCGCACGCACAGCTCGGCGCCGAGCAGGCGCTCCAGCTCGGTGATCGACCCGGACAGCGCCGAGGGGGACATGTGCAGCCGCTCGGCCGCCGCGCTGATCGTCCCGGTCTCCGCGACCGCCACGAAGTGGGTGAGCTGGCGCAGGGAGAACTCGCCGGCGTCCGCGCTGCCCATGCCGTCGTCCTCCTCGCCTGCCCGCCCGCTCGTCGGGCGCACCGCAATTCATGCACGGAAAGCCCTGATTGACCGCGCCGGTGCCGCCGTGAGCTCCTGGCTGCGCCGTCACCGCCGACGACCGCGACCCCGGAAGGACCCCCCTGTGACCTCCACGCTCAGCACCGACCGCCCCGCCGACCTGCCGCACGCGCCGGACCCGGGGCTGACCGCCGAGGACGTGCTGGCGGCCGCGGAGGAGCTGGTCCCCGTGCTGCGGGACCGCGCCGTCGAGACCGACCGCGAGCGGCGGATCGCCCCGGAGACGTACCGGTTGCTCCAGGAGGCGGGGCTGTTCCACGTGCTCAAGCCCAAGGAGCACGGCGGGCTGGAGCTCAGCGAGCACGTCCACGCGAAGCTGGTGATGACCCTCGCCCGCGGCTGCGCCTCGACCGCCTGGGTCTACTCGATCCTCAGCTCGGACAACATCGCGATCGTCGCCTACCCGGAGCAGACGCAGCAGGAGATCTGGGGCAGCAACACCTACGCGACCCTCGCCGGGGCCACCAACCTCAACAAGAAGGCCCGGGCGGAGCGGGTCAGCGGGGGGTGGCGGCTGACCGGGCAGTGGGGCTTCTGCAGCGGGTCGGACTTCTCCGAGTGGCTGATCTTCAACGCGCCCGCGGGGGAGCAGGGCGACGGCCACATGTTCCTCGTGCCGCGCGAGGACACGGTCACCATCGACGACTGGTTCCCCACCGGCCTGCGCGGGACCGGCAGCCGCACGATGGCGGTCGACGACGTGTTCGTGCCCGACCACCGGGTCCAGGCGACCCGGGACACGGTGGACAAGCTGAAGGAGCGTCGGCAGCTGCACCCGACGTTCGACGCGATGTACGCCCCGTGGCCGTCGCCCGGCAAGTTCCCCTTCGCCGCGGTCGGGGTCGGCGCGGCGCTCGGCGCGGTCGAGCACTTCGCGCAGACGGCGGCCACCGGCACCCGGGTGGCCGGCGCCCTGGGCGGCACCGTGACGCTGGCCGACCAGGAGTACGTCGCGACCGAGTTCGCCGAGGCCGCCGGGGAGGCGGAGATGGCCCGGCTCATGGTCGAGGCCGGCAGCGCCGGGTTCGCCGAGCTCGCCCGGGCCCATCGGACGCCGACCCAGCAGGAGATCGCCCGGGGCCTGCGGGACAACGCGCTGGTCACCCGGGTGGCGCTGCGCTCGGTCTCCCGGATCTTCTCTCTCGTCGGGTCCAAGGCCGGCTTCCCCGACCACCCGGTGTCGCGCGCGAAGCGGGACGTCGAGATGGTCTCCCACCACGTGACGCTGAACTGGCGGCAGAACGCGCTGCAGTACGCCGCGGCCACGATCTGAGCCGGTGCCCCGCTCAGGCGGGGGCGAGGGCCCGGGCGTCGAAGGCGACCCGGATCGCGGTGATGCGCCCGTCCGCGACGTGGGTCCAGTTCGCCGTCGGCACCGGCGGCGCGACCGAGGTGTGCAGGTCGAACCAGGTGAGCACGTCCGGGCCGTCGACGAACCGGTGGTGGACGACGACGTCGGTGACGATCTGCGACATCCCGCGCAGCCCCGCCACGCAGCTGTCCGCGTCGCTCAGCGTGGCCAGCGGCCCGTCGAAGGTCACGTCGTCGGCGAGCAGCGCGCGCAGCCCGTCGAAGTCCCGGGCCAGCCAGCAGGAGAAGTACCGCTCGGCGACCTGGGCAGGGGAGAGGGTGGTGTCGGTGTCCATGACCCCACCGTGCTGCGCCGGCGGGTCGCCGTCCAACACCGTCCGGTTCTGCCGTCCATAAGCTGCCGCGATGGAACTGCACCAGCTGCGCTACCTGGTGGCGGTGGTCGACGAGGGCAGCTTCACCGCGGCGGCCCGCCGGGAGCGCGTGGCCCAGCCGGCGGTCAGCGCCGCGGTCAAGCAGCTGGAGCGGGAGCTCGGCGTCGCGCTGCTGGAGCGCGGGCGGCACGGCGCCCGGCCGACCGGTCCCGGCGCCGCGGTCGTCGCCGAGGCCCGCGCCGCGCTGGCGGCGGTCGCCCGGGCGGAGGAGGAGGCGGCGGCGCACACCGGCCTGCTGCGCGGGCGGGCCGTGGTCGGGATGGTGGTCGGCTGCACGGCGAGCGTGCTCGCCGACGCGCTGGCCGCCTTCAGCGCGGCCCACCCGGCGGTCGAGCTCCGGCTCGTCGAGGCCGCCAGCACCGACCTGGTCGCGGGCCTGCTGAGCGGCGACCTGGACGTCGCGTGGACCGGGCGGGCCGAGCCGCCGCCGGCCGGGATCGGGACCGCGGTGCTCTACGAGGAGCAGCAGGTCGCCGTGCTGGCCGCCGGGTCACCGCTGGCCGCCGCGGGCGGTCCGCTGCCGGTGGCCGACCTCGCCGGGCACCGGCTCATCGCGCTGCCCCGCGGCACCGGCGGCCGGGCCGCGCTCGAGGCGGCGCTCGCGGCGGGTGGCCCGGTCCTGGTGGGGGCCACGCACGAGGTCAGCGGGCTGGAGATGGTGCTCCGGCTCGCCGTCCGCGGGCTGGGCGTGGGGTTCGTGCCCGCCTCCGTGGCCCAGGGGTTCGCCCGTCGGGAGGGCGGCGACAGGGTCGTCGTCCGGCCCCTCACGCCCGCCGTGACCTCCCGCATCGAGCTGGCCTGGCGGGCGGGCGGACCGTCGTCCCCGGCCGGTCGGGAGCTGCTGCGGACCGCCCGCGCGCACGTGGCGCGGGCCGCCGCGGACCTCGCGCAGCCTGGTTAGAGCGCGCGCAGCACCCCGTCGTGCCCGGGGCGGCCACGGGTGCGCAGCCAGCGGGGCAGGTCGGCCACCGGCATCGGCCGGCCGACGTACCAGCCCTGGATGAGGTCGCAGCCGGTGCCCGCGACGAGGTCCCAGGTGCTGCGCTCCTCGACGCCCTCGGCGACGACGTCCAGCCCCAGGTGCCGGCCGAGGTCGACGATGGCCCGGACGATGGCGATGTCCTCGCCGGTGTCCCGGAGCCCGGTCACGAAGCTCTGGTCGATCTTCACCTCGTGCACGGGCAGCCGCTTGAGGTAGCTCAGCGACGAGTAGCCGGTGCCGAAGTCGTCGACCGACAGCCGGCAGCCCAGGTCCCGCAGCTCGTGCAGCACCGCGATCGCCCGCGCCGGGTCGGCCATGACCGAGCCCTCGGTGATCTCCAGCGTGAGCTGCCCGGCGGGCACGCCGTGCCGGCGGAGCAGCCGGTCGACCTCGTCGACGAGGTCGGCGTCGTGCAGGCTGCGGGCGGAGAGGTTGACCGCGATCGACAGGTCGATGCCCTGCTCGTGCCAGGCGGCGACGGCGGCCAGCGACTGGTCCAGCACCGCGGTGGTGAGCGGCCCGATGAGCCCGCTGCGCTCGGCGATCGGGATGAACTCCGTCGGCGGGACGGCGCCGAGCTCGGGGTGCTGCCAGCGCACGAGCGCCTCGACCGCGACGGTCTCCCCGGTGCGGGCGCGGGTCTGCGGCTGCACGTGCACCTGCACGGTGCCTGCGGCCAGCGCCGCGCGGAGCTCGGCGACGAGGGTGAGCCGGCGGGGGTCGGCGGAGTCGAGCTCGGCGTCGTAGACCCGCAGGCCCCGGCCGGCGGCCTTGGCGTCGTACATGGCCAGGTCCGCGCGCTTGAGCAGGCCGGCGGGGTCGGTGGCGTGCTGCGGGGCGAGCGCGATGCCCAGCGAGCCGCCGACCTCCACCTCCATGCCCTGCAGCGCGACGGGCTGCTCGAGGGCGTGCAGCACGCGGCGGGCGGTGCGGACGACGGCGTCCTCGTCCGCCGTCCCGGTCAGCAGGACGGCGAACTCGTCGCCGCCGAGCCGGGCGACGAGCCCGGCCGCGCCGACCGCGGTGGTGAGGCGGGCGCCGACCTCCACGAGCAGCAGGTCGCCCTGCTCGTGGCCGAGGGTGTCGTTGACCTCCTTGAACCGGTCGAGGTCCAGCAGCAGCACCGCCGCCCCGCCCGAGGAGCCCTCGGCGACCTCGGCCAGCGCGGCGGCCGTCCGGCGCTGCAGGAACTCCCGGTTGGGCAGCCCGGTCAGGGCGTCGTGCAGGGCCTCGTGCTGGAGCTTGTCGACCAGCTCGCCGTTGCGCAGCGCGACGCTGGCGTGGTTGGCGACGGTCTCCATCAGCAGGATGTCGTCCTGGTCGAAGGTGCGGACGTCACCGAGCCGGTCGGTGACGATGAGGGCGCCCAGCACGCCGGCGCCGCCGCGCAGCGGGACCGCGACGGCCTCGCGGGCGCCGTGCCGGTCCAGCCAGGCGCGCATGTCCGGGTCGCGGGTGTTGCGGGGGAGCAGCAGCGTCCGGCCGTCCTCCACGACCTGCGCCAGCAGCCACTCGTCCTGCGGGCTCTGCGGCTTCTCGGTGCGGGTCAGCCGGTCGGTGGTGTCGAGCCGGACGGTGGCCACCGCGCCCTGCGCGGAGGCGAGGAAGGCGACCTGCGCCTGCTCGGAGTGCAGCAGCTGCTTGGCCTCGCCGAGCACGTTGCGCAGCACGCCGACGACCTCGGGGGAGCTGCTGACGGCCTGGGTGAAGCGGAAGAGCCGCTCCAGGTTCAGGTGCCGGTCGGTGAGCGCGGCGTAGGCCCGGTAGCCGAGCAGCAGGCCGGCCAGCGTGGGCACGAGCAGCCAGGCGCTCTGGGTGGAGGCGGTGAGCGCGGTGACGGCGACCAGCGCCAGGGTGATGACCACCGGGGCGGCCGGCTCGCCGCGGACCAGGTCCCGGCCGAGGTCGCGCAGGTCCAGGTCGCGCTCGTAGACCGCGATGACCAGGGCGAGCGCGACGCTGCCCACGGCGTTGGCGGCGACCGGGCCCAGGTAGGCGCCGGCCCACAGCCAGGGACCGTCGCCGGAGCCCTCGGCGACCAGCCGGAACAGCGCGACGGCGACCGCCGTCTGCAGGCTGATCAGCGCCAGGTTCCAGGTCGTCTTCAGCGGGGAGGACCGGCGGTGCAGCACGAGGATCGCGGCCGACCCGACCAGCCGGCCCAGCAGCAGGGAGGCGGGGGGAGAGAACACCAGGCCCAGCACGAGCGGCAGCTCGCTGACCGAGACGGTGCGCGCCTCCCGCTTGGTCTGCACGTGGAAGACGCAGGCCTCGGTGGCGGCGAAGCCGAGGGCCATCAGCCACCACGGCAGGGGGACCGCGGAGCTCAGCGGCCGGTCGGGGAGGAAGGGGTGCAGGACGACGGCGGCCGCGGCCGCGAGGACGGCGGCCTGCAGCAGCACGAGGCCGCTCTGCCGGTGGCGGGGCCACCAGCGCCACCGCACGCGGTGGGGGTCCTGCTCCTGCACGGTCTGCACGCCGCGTCACCTCCTCCCCTGCAGCAACGGCAGGGCGGGGTGGGCCCGAGAGCCCACCCCGCCCGCGTCTCACCCGGAGGGGGTGACCGGTCCGGTCAGCGTCCTGGTCGGCGGGGCCGCGGCATCCGGCCGCCCCAGGTCGTCGAGCGGGTCACGACCAGTCCTCGCTGCGCCACATCCGCGCCGACCAGTCGTCGCTGCGCCACATGCGGGCCGCCCAGTCCTCGTCGCGCCACATCCGGGCGCTCCACGACTCGCCGCGCCACATCCGCGCCGTCCACTGGTCGGCGGCGTAGGAGACGCCCGCCCAGTCGGGAGCGGTCCACTGCGTGGTCGGCCAGGTCCCGCCGGCCCACGTGGCGCCGGTCCAGGTGTTCCCGCGCCACTGGCCGCCCTGCCAGGCCGTCAGCGTGGTCGTCGACCACGCCCAGGACGCCCCGCGCCAGGGCTGGCCGAAGACGTCGACCTCGCCGCGCAGCTCCGACGTCCCGTCGGAGACGTGCGCCGAACCGCGCGCCGCCTCCAGCGAGCCGGTGCCGGTGCCCCAGGGGGTGAGCAGGCCCTGGACGAACGAGCCGACCGCGGACAGCCGCTGCGCCTTGCCGACGTCCACCAGCCCGGCGCCGCGCATCCTCACCGACGCCGTGCTCACGCCGCTGGCCGACCGGGTGACCAGCTGCTTGACCTGGTCGGGGGTCAGCCAGGGGTAGGCCTGCAGCAGCAGCGCCGCCTCACCGCTGACCACGGCCGCGGCCTGCGAGGTGCCCGATGCCCGGGCGAACCGGTCGCCGACCCGCGAGGTCGGGTACAGGGTGTCGGCGAGGCCGCCGGGGTCGCGCAGGCCCAGCACCGAGACGCCCGGGGCGACGACGTCGACCGCCCGCTGGTCGGTCCCGTGGGTGGACCAGGCGGGGACGGTGTCGTCGGTGCGGCTGACGGTCCCAGCGGAGTCCATGGCGCCAACGGCGATCACGTGCGGGTCGCGGGCCGGGTTCGCGAGGGTCTTGGTGGTCTCGCCGTCGTTGCCGCCGGCCGCCACGACGACGATGCCGTGCAGCCAGGCGTTCTGGACGGCGAACGCCAGCGGGTCGACCGAGCTGTCCTGGGTGGAGTCGGTGCCGTAGGAGAGGTTGATGACCCGGATGCCGAGGCCCTTGTCGTCGGCGTGCTCGACGACCCAGTCGATGGCGGCGATGACCTGGCTGACGTCGACCGAGCCGTCACCGGCGCCGACCTTGACGTTGACCAGCGTCGCGTCCGGGGCGATGCCGTTGTGGGCGGTGGCGTCGAGGTACGACCGGGGCGTCCCGGCCGTGTCACGGCCGGCGATGATGGACGCCAGGTGCGTGCCGTGCCCGAATCCGTCGACGTGCGCGCTCGCCGCGTCCTGGCTGTCGAAGGACAGGTCCGGGCCGTCGACGACGTTGCCGGTGTCGAGCCCCGGCACCTTGGTCACGCCGGTGTCGATCAGCGCGACGCCGACGCCCTTGCCGGTGATGCCGGCCGACCAGGCGGTGTGCGCGCCGACGACCTCGGCGACGTTGTAGAGCGAGCCCTTGTCGGTGAGCGCGTCGTAGCCGAGGGGAGCGGCGCTGGCTGCCGGGCCGGGCACGGGGGCGGGGGCCGGGGCCGCGTTCGCCGGGGCGGCGCCGAGGACGACGACCGCGGCGGCCGAGGAGGCCACGGCCGCGACCGCCGCGCGCCGGCCGGTGCGGCCGTGCTGTCGCCGGGTCACGGGGTGGCGCCCGCGGTCGGCACGGTGCTGGGGATCGGCACGGAGGGTCCTGTCTGCGCGCGGGGACGGCGCTGAGTCCGCTCAGCACCGGGTAGCACGTTCAGTAGTGGTCCCAGCACGCAACGTGTCAGCACACCTTGAGCCCCCTCTCACCCCGGAGGGGGAGCCGCCGCGCTGAGGACCGCCCGCCCAGGTGACCTGCCGGGACGGCACACGGGTACGTCGATCCGGGGCGCCGCCGTCCCCAGCGGGACCGCCGGCCCCAGTCCGGCGCCGGGGCGCCGCGCGCCGGGCGAGCTGGAGTGCCAGCCAGGCCCGGGCACCTGGCGGGCGTGACCGCGTGGCCCGCCCGGTTCCCCGCGGGAGCCGTCACATGCTGACCTCGCGGCCGTCCTCGCCCCACATCGTGTGGAACGCGCCTTCCCGGTCGACCCGCCGGTAGGTGTGCGCGCCGAACAGGTCGCGCAGCCCCTGGATCAGCGCGGCCGGCAGCCGTTCGGCGCGCAGCCCGTCGTAGTAGGCCAGCGCGCTGGCGAAGCCGGGCACCGGCACCCCGTGCCGGGCGGCACCGGCGACGACCTGCCGCCAGCTCTCCTGGCCCTCGCTGACCGCGCCGCGGAAGTAGTCGTTGGTCAGCAGGGTGGTGACGTCGGGCTCGTCGGTGAACACCTGCGCGATGCGGTCGAGGAAGCGCGCCCGGATGATGCAGCCGCCGCGCCAGATCCTGGCCAGCGCGGCCCGGTCGATGTCCCACCCGTACTGGTCGGCGCCCTGGGTGATCTGGTCGAAGCCCTGGGCGTACGCGACCACCTTCGACGCGTACAGCGCCCGGCGCACCGACTCGATGAAGGCGTCCCGGTCGTCGACCTGGTCGTCCCAGTCGCGGTCGGGGCCCGGCAGCACCTCCTGCGCGGCCTGCCGCTGCTCCCGGTGGCCCGACAGCGCCCGGGCGAACACCGCCTCGGCGATGCCGCTCACCGGCACGCCCAGGTCCAGCGCGGACTGGACGGTCCAGCGTCCGGTGCCCTTCTGCTCGGCCTCGTCCAGCACCACGTCGACGAACGGCCGGCCCGTCTCCGCGTCGGTGTGCCGGAGCACCTGCGCGGTGATCTCGATGAGGTAGCTCTCCAGGTCGCCCTCGTTCCAGCCGGCGAAGACGTCGCCGATCTCGGCGGGGGAGAGCCCCAGACCGTTGCGGAGCAGGTCGTAGGCCTCGGCGATCAGCTGCATGTCGGCGTACTCGATGCCGTTGTGCACCATCTTCACGAAGTGGCCCGCGCCGCCGGTGCCCACGTGCGTGCAGCAGGGCTCACCCTGGACGTGCGCGGAGATCTCCTCCAGCAGCGGGCCGACCAGGGCGTACGCCTCGTCCGAGCCGCCGGGCATGATGCTCGGCCCGTTGAGCGCCCCCTCCTCGCCGCCGCTGATCCCGGTGCCGACGAAGTGCAGCCCCTGCGCCGACAGCGCCTCGGTGCGCCGGATGGTGTCGGTGTACCGGGCGTTGCCGCCGTCCAGCACGATGTCGCCCTCGTCGAGCAGCGGCACCAGCTCGTCGATGACCGCATCGGTGGCCGCCCCGGCCTGCACCATGATGATGATCTTGCGTGGCCGCTGGAGGGCCTGGACGAACTCGGCCGTGGAGCCGGTGGGCACGAAGTCGCCCTCGCCGCCGTGCTGCTCCACCAGCGCGTCGGTGCGCGCCCTGCTCCGGTTGTGCAGCACCACCTGGTGCCCGTGCCGGGCGAAGTTGCGTGCCAGGTTCGCGCCCATCACTGCCAGTCCGGTGACGCCGATCTGATCGCTCATGCGCCCAGCCAACTCCACTCGGGGGAGCTGGAGAAGGGCTTGCCGCGGGGTGCCGTCCCGGGGGTCGGCGCCCCGCGGTCGGAGGCGCTACTCGAGACCGAGGTCTCGGCGCAGCTTCGCGACGTGGCCGGTGGCCTTCACGTTGTAGGAGGCCTTCTCCACCCGGCCCTCGGCGTCGATCACGAAGGTCGACCGGATCACCCCGACGACCTCCTTGCCGTAGAGCTTCTTCGGCCCGTAGGCGCCGTACGCGGCCAGCACGGCCTTGTCCGGGTCGGAGACCAGGGTGATGGCCAGCTGCTCCTCCTCCCGGAACCGGTGCAGCTTGGCCGGGTCGTCGGGGGAGATGCCGACGATGTCCAGCCCGGCCTCGGCGAGGTCGCCGGCCGCGGCGGTGAAGTCGACCGCCTGCGTGGTGCAGCCGGGGGTCAGCGCCGCCGGGTAGCAGTAGACGATGACCCGGCGGCCCCGGTAGGACACCAGCGAGACCGGGTTGCCGTCGGCATCGGGGAGGGTGAACTCCGGCGCCGGGTCACCGGGCGCGAGGCGGACGGGCGCTGTCTGGGTGCCGCTGTTCGTCTCGGTCATGCCCAGGATGGTGCCGTACCGGGGCGACGTTCCTCCACCGGGCCACCGTGCCCGGGGGAGCCGGGGAGCCGGTCAGCCGGGGAGGAAGCTGAACCGGACGTGCCGCGACGGGTTGTCGACGTTGGTGTCGACGAAGCAGATCCGCTGCCAGGTGCCCAGCGCGAGCCGCCCCTCCAGCACCGGCACGGTCGCGTGCGGCGGCACGAACGCCGGCAGCACGTGGTCCCGGCCGTGCCCGGAGGAGCCGTGCCGGTGCCGCCAGCGGTCGTCGCGGGGGAGCAGCACGTCGAGCTGGGCGAGCAGGTCGTCGTCGCTGCCGGCGCCGGTCTCGATGATCGCGATGCCGGCCGTGGCGTGCGGGACGAAGACCTGCAGCAGGCCGTCCCGCTCACGGCGGACGAACTCCGCGCACTCGTCGGTCAGGTCCACGACCGAGGCGACGCCCCCGGTCCGCACGGCTCGCAGCTCGGAACGCATGAGGGCAGGGTGGCACGCCGGTCACCCCGCCCCGGGCACCCGTCGCCGGTGCCCGGGGCGGCGGACGGCCCGACGGCGGCCCGGCCGCGCAACTAGGCTTCTGACACGTGACCCGCCCCGACGGCCGCAGCGCCGACCAGCTCCGCCCGGTGACCATCACCCGCAACTGGCTCGACCACGCCGAGGGCTCGGTCCTCGTCGAGTTCGGCCGCACCCGGGTGCTCTGCGCCGCCAGCGTCACCGAGGGCGTGCCCCGCTGGCGCCGTGGCTCGGGCCTGGGCTGGGTCACCGCCGAGTACTCGATGCTCCCGCGGGCCACCCACACCCGCAGCGACCGCGAGTCGGTGAAGGGCCGCATCGGCGGCCGCACCCATGAGATCAGCCGGCTGATCGGCCGCTCGCTGCGGGCCAGCATCGACCTGGCCGCGCTGGGCGAGAACAGCATCGCGATCGACTGCGACGTCCTGCAGGCCGACGGCGGCACCCGCACCGCGGCGATCACCGGCGCCTACGTGGCGCTCGCCGACGCGGTCGGCTGGCTGGGCGAGCGCAAGAAGCTGGCCAAGCCGACGGCGATCGTGGACTCGGTGGCCGCGGTCAGCGTCGGCGTCATCGACGGCGAGCCGCGGCTGGACCTCGCCTACGAGGAGGACGTGCGCGCCGGCACCGACATGAACGTCGTGTGCACCGGCGACGGCGGCTTCGTCGAGGTGCAGGGGACGGCGGAGGGGGCCGTCTTCGACCGGGCGACGCTGGACCAGCTGCTCGACCTGGCCGTCGCCGGGTGCGCCGAGCTGACCACCTTCCAGCAGCAGGCGCTGCAGGACGCGGCGGCCCGGTGAGCACCCGGCTGCTGCTGGCCACCCGCAACGCCGGCAAGCTCGTCGAGCTCCAGCGGCTGCTGACCACCGCGGTGCCGGGCGTCGAGGTGGTCGGGCTGCGCGACGTGCCCGAGTACCCCGAGGCCCCCGAGACCGGCGCCACCTTCGAGGAGAACGCGCTGCTCAAGGCGCGCGAGGCGGTCCGCTACACCGGGCTGCCGTCGGTCGCCGACGACTCCGGCCTCGCCGTCGACGCGCTGAACGGGATGCCCGGCATCCTCTCCGCCCGCTGGTCGGGCCGGCACGGCGACGACGTCGCCAACACGGCACTGCTGCTCGGGCAGCTCGCCGACGTGCCCGAGGGGCGGCGGGGCGCGGCGTTCGTGTGCGCCGCCGCGCTGGTCACCCCCGACGGCACCGAGCACGTGCTGCGCGCCGAGTGGCGCGGCCGGGTGATCGGGGAGGAGCGGGGCACCCACGGGTTCGGGTACGACCCGGTGTTCGTGCCCGACGGCCTGCAGGTCACCGCCGCCGAGCTGGAGCCCGCGGAGAAGGACACCCGCAGCCACCGCGGCCAGGCGTTCACCGCGCTGCTGCCGGTGGTCGCCGAGGTGCTCGGCGGCCGCTGACACGGCTCAGACCGCGGGCGCTCCGGCCGAGCGGGGCGCCCGCGGCGCCGGCACCGGTCCCGCGCCCGTCACCGGACCGGGAGCCGGACGCACACCGCCGGCGCCCAGCCGGAACTCCTCGGCAGCGCCCCGCGCATCGCCGAGGTCGCGCAGCAGCAGTCCCAGCGCGGAGTGGCACATGACGTCGCCGGCCGCGATGCCGCCGCGGTAGGCGGCCGCCGCCGCGACCGGGTCGTCGAAGACGTCCAGCAGCAGGTTGCCCAGGGGCAGCCAGCTCTCCCGCTCCTCCAGCGCGGTCCCGCGCTCGAGCACCCGGCGCGCCTCGTGCGTGCGCCCGGAGGCGTGCAGCAGCCGGCCCAGTGCCGCCCGGGCCGCCGGGTCGCGCTCGGCGTCGGCCCACGACCGCTCCTCGGCGGTGCGCCGGTCCGCCGCCGGCGACGGGCCGGCCGGCGGGGTGGTGGCGGCCGGCGGGGTGGTGGCCGGGGAGGTGGCGGCGGCCGCCGGCCCCTCGGTCGCCGCCCTGGTGAACGCCTCCCGTGCCTCGGCCCAGCGGCCCAGGTCCAGCAGGCAGGTGGCCAGGTCGAACAGCGCGAGCACCGATCCGCCCGCGGCCGCCCGGCGGAAGCAGGCGAGCCCCTGCTCGGGGGAGCCGTCGGCCACCAGTGCGTGCCCCTCGGCCAGCAGCGCGTCCACGGCCGAGGCGGCCACGACCTGCTGCCTGCGCTCCACCTTGGTGCTCCCGTCCGACCTCGCTCCTCCGGCGCTGCCGCCGCTCCGGCGCAGTGTGCCCCGCGGCCCCGGCCCGTCGGCCGGCGACACGGGGCGGACTTCCACAACGATCCGGTACCGACTCGGCACACAGCGTCACCGGACTGATCGTGCGGAGATCGTGCGGTTCCCTGGAGCCGGCCCTGCGTCCCGGCGGCCACGGTGGCAGGAGCCGCAGGACACCTGCGGCGCCCCGGCACACCGGGGACCGACCTCAGGGAGTGACGTGAGCGCGACGACGACCACCGCCGGCCCGGGCGGCCGCCGGACCACCGCCAGGGTCCTGGGCACCATGGCCGTGGTCGGGGCCGCCGCCGCGGTCGCCGGGCTGGGGACCTTCGGCACCTTCACCGACAGCACCACCCCGGTCGGTGCGCCGGTGCAGACCGGGGTCGTCTCGATCGGCCTGACCGCCGCGGACGGATCGGACGCCGTACCGCTGGACTTCAGCGGCATCGTCGCCGGCGGCTCGGTGACCCAGCTGGTCGACCTGGTCAACGACGGCGACACGGCGCTGTCCGACGTCGCGCTGGCGACCCGGGCGACCGCCTCCAGCCTGCTGGACACCGACCGCGTCCACGGCCTGCAGGTGACCCTGCAGTCCTGCTCCGAGGACTGGGCGGGTGGCTTCTGCCGGGGCGAGCAGCGCGAGGTGGTCGAGCTCGGGCCGGTGCTGCGCGACCTCCCGCTGACCGACCCGTTCAGCCTCGCGCCGGGCGCCACCGACCACCTCGCGGTGACCGCGGTGCTCCCCTCGTCGGCCGGTGACCAGTTCAAGGCGCAGACCAGCCGGCTCTCGCTCACCTTCACCGCCACCCAGCGGAGCGGCACCGCCCGCTGACCCCCCCGGTCGTCGTCGGCGCCCCGCCGGCCGGTGGGCCCGCGGGGGTGCCGGCGTTGCCGAACCGGCAACGATGCTTGTCGGAACGGTCAGGGTGCGCGCATCGTCGGGACACCGGTCGCCGCACGGGCGGCGACCGCCGGACGACAGGAGCCGCGATGGCACAGCGGTACGACGTGGTGGTGGTCGGCGGCGGGCCCGCCGGCCTGAGCGGTGCACTCGCCCTGGCGCGGTCGCGCCGGTCGGTGCTGGTGGTCGACGCGGGTGAACCGCGCAACGCCCCGGCGGCGCACGCCCACAACTTCCTGACCCGCGACGGGGTGCCGCCGCTGGAGCTGCTGGCCGCGGGCCGCGCCGAGGTCGCCTCCTACGGCGGCGAGCTGCGCGAGGGCCGGGCCGTGTCCGCCGAGCGCACCGACGACGGGTTCACCGTCACCCTCGCCGACGGCGGCCAGGTGTCCGCCCGCCGGCTGCTGGTGACCACCGGCCTGGTCGACGAGCTGCCCGACGTCCCGGGCCTGCGCGAGCGCTGGGGGCGCGACGTGCTGCACTGCCCGTACTGCCACGGCTGGGAGGTGCGCGACCAGGCCGTCGGCGTGCTGGCGACCAGCCCGGCGGTCGGGCACCAGGCCCAGCTGTTCCGCCAGCTCACCGCCGACGTCACGGTGTTCACCCACACCGGCCCGGAGCTGCCGGACCAGCTGTGGGAGGAGTTCGCGGCACGCGGCATCGCCGTCGTCGAGGGGGAGGTCGCCGGCCTGCAGGTCGACGGCGACGCACTCACCGGGGTGCGGCTGGCCTCCGGCCAGGTCGTCCCGGTGCAGGCGCTGGTGGTCGCGCCGCGGTTCACCGCCCGCAGCGCGCTGCTGGAGTCGCTGGGCCTGACCGCCGAGCCGGTGGAGATGGCCGGCGCCGTGATCGGCAGCGCCGTCCCGGCGGCCGAGCGCACCGGGGCGACCGCCGTCCCGGGCGTGTTCGTCGCGGGCAACGTGACCGACCTCGGCGCGCAGGTGGTCAGCTCGGCGTCCGCGGGGCTGCTCAGCGGCGCCTTCATCAACGCCGACCTCGTCGCCGAGGAGACCCGGCAGGCGGTCGCGGCGCGCGCCGTGGCGGTGGCCCGGTGACCCGGCAGGTGTTCGACCAGGAGTTCTGGGAGGAGCTCTACCGCGGGGCGCCGGAGCGCTGGTGGAGCGGGGAGCCCAACGTCGCGCTGGTCGCCGAGGTGTCCGACCTGGCGCCGGGCACCGCGCTGGACGTCGGCAGCGGCGAGGGCGGCGATGCGGTCTGGCTGGCCCGGCGGGGCTGGCGGGTCACCGGCACCGACATCTCCACCGTGGCGCTGGGCCGGGCGGCGGAGGCGGCCGCGGCAGCGGGCGTGACGGTCACCTGGCTGCACGCCGACCTCACCGCGGAGCCGGTGGGGGGCAGCTACGACCTGGTGTCCGCGCACTACCTGCACCTGCCGGAGGCGCAGCGGCGGGTCGTGCACGAGCGGCTGGCCGCGGCGGTGGCCCCCGGTGGCACGCTGCTGCTGGTCGCCCACGAGGAGCCCGCCGGGCACGAGCACGGGCACGGGCACGGCGACCCCGGCTGGGACATGACCGGCATGTTCTGGACCGCCGCCGAGGAGGCGGCCCGGCTGGACCCGGCGGAGTGGGACGTCGTCACCGCCGAGCACCGCCCGCGCACCGCCGTCCGCGACGGGCAGGAGATCGAGCGTCCGGACGTCGTCCTGCGGGCCCGCCGGCGCGGCTGACCCCTCGCCCGCCGGGCCCCGGCCCGATGGGGGACGCTGGTGGCATGGCGAACCTCATCGGGCTGGAGCGGCGGCAGGGCGACGTCCAGGACCCGGACGCCCGCCGGTGGACCGGGCCGTTGCACGCGGTCGCCCCCGGCAGCGGGGCGGCCGCCCGCGCGGCGGCGTCCCCGGTGCGCGCGCTGTGCGGGGCCGAGGTCGAGGTGGTCGACGTCCAGGACGTGCCCGACGACGCCGGTCTCTGCCGGGCCTGCCAGTACGGCGACTGACCGACCGGGCCCGGGGGGCGCGGCCGCGACCGGCAGACTGTGCGGGTGCGCATGTTCGAGTACGGGGTCATGCACCTGAGCTTCCGGCCCGAGCTCCAGCCCCACGGCTACGTCTTCGAGTGGCACTTCGGGCTGGACCGGGAGCTGGACGACGTCCCGTTCCACGTCGACCGCGACCTGCCGGTGCCGCCCGGGCAGGGCCCGCTGCGGCGGCTCGCGCACCCCGGCCTCGCGGCGGTCTACCTGGGCCGGCGCGGCTGGGAGCCGTTCCAGGTCGAGTGGGTGCAGGGGTTCCCCGGCCCGGCAGTGGAGTACCACTTCCGCCGGTCCAGCGAGGACAAGCCGGTCGGCTGACCGGGTCGGCCGGCCTCAGCCGGCGACGCTGAAGACCTGCCCGTCGTCGGCCACGGTGGTGCGGGCGAACACGGCGCGGGCGCGGTCCGCGTCGGCGTCGGTGAAGATGCCGCCCAGGTGGCTGAGCACGAGCGCGCCGACGCCCGCCTGGGCGGCGACCCGGCCGGCGCCCTCGAGGTCGGTGTGGCTGTCGGCCAGGTGCTGGACGTAGGCCTCCGGCAGGTCCTGGGCGAGGTAGTAGTCGAGGTCGATCGCCTCGTGCACCAGGACGTCGGCGTCCTGGGCCAGCCGGACCGTGTTGGGGTGCTCGGTGGTGTCCCCGGAGAGCACCACCGCGCCGTGGGCGGACTCGAACCGGAAGGCGAACGCGGGGAACACCGGGGGGTGGTCCACCAGCGTGGCCAGCACCCGGACGTGCTCGTCGCGGTACACCTCGAAGGGCTCCATCGGTGGGCACGGGTGGCGATCGGGATCGGCGTGCACGCCGCGGGGCAGGTCGATCTCGCGGGCCAGCAGCAGGTCCTCGAGCGGGGGGCGGTCCTCGTCGAAGACCCGGATGTTGACGTCGTAGGCGTAGCTGCTGAGCAGGTCGGCCACCAGCCGGCGGGTGCCGCCGGTCGCGGGCTGGACGTGGACCGCGGCGCCGCGGGGCAGCCGAGCCTGCCCGGGGCCGATGATGGGCAGCGGCTGGGTGATCCCGCTGACGGCGGGGCCCCAGTTGTAGAGCAGCAGCGCGGGCAGCTCGCTGGTGTGGTCGGAGTGCAGGTGGGTGAGGAAGATCCCGCGCAGCCGGTCCATCGTCAGGCCGGCGTTCTTGACCTGCCGGGTGACGCCGAGGCCGCAGTCGACCAGGTAGACGTCGCCGTCCACCACGACGGCGGTGGCGATCCCTGCGCGGGGGCCGCGGACAGCGGGGCCGGCGGCCGTGCCGAGCGTGACCACGTGCATCCCGGTGGCGGGGACGGTCGCCGGCCCCGCGGGGCCCGGTGCCGGCGCCGCCTGCACCGGTCCTGCGCCGGCGACCCCGGCGGCGAGGACGGCTCCGCCGGTCAGGGTGAACAGCGACCGCCGGGACAGCCGGCCATCGGTGGGCGAGGTCATGAGCGTCTCCTGGGCGTCGTTGCGTCAGGGGTGCGTGCAGAGCCTGCGGTCCTGCCAACCTAGGGGTCCGCTGTGCGGGTGGCACGCGACGCATGTCGCGGGAGAGGTCGGGGTGCTGGGTGCGGGAGGCGGGAGTCGAACCCGCACGCCCGAAGGCACCAGGACCTAAACCTGGCGTGGCTGCCGTTACACCACTCCCGCGTACGGGGGAGTCTAGGAGCGGGCTGACCTGCGCCGGTGCACCCTGGTCTGGCAGGCTGGGCGCGTGCCGCGCAGCCCCGAGCAGATCCAGCAGGAGATCGACGCCGCCCGCGAGTCGCTCGCGGCCACCTTGGACGAGCTGTCCTACCGGGGCAGCCCCAAGCGGCTGACCGAGCAGGGCAAGGCCAAGGTGCAGGAGTTCCTGCAGACCCCGGCCGGCATGGCCGTGGTCGGCGGCGTCGGTCTGCTGGTGACCTTCGTCGTCACCCGGCGGATCGTGAAGGCCGTCCGCAAGCACTGAGGTGACCGGGCTCCGCCGGGCCACCGCCCGGGACGCCGGCCCGGTCACCGCGGTCCTCCTCGCCGCGCGGGCGGTGGCCATGCCCTGGCTGCCCGACCTGCACACCGACGAGGAGACCGCCGGGTTCGTCCGCGACGTCGTCCTGCCCGGCTGCGACGTGCACGTCGCGACCGGCCCGGACGGCGCGGTGGTCGGCTTCGCCGCCCGGCGCGGCCCCGAGCTCGAGCACCTGTACGTGCACCCCGGCGCGCAGGGCCGCGGCGTCGGGTCCGCGCTGCTCCGGCAGGCGATGGCCGACAGCCCCGCCGGCCTGACCCTGTTCGTCTTCCAGGCCAACACGGCCGCCCGTGCCTTCTACGAGCGGCACGGCTTCCGGGTGCTCGACGCCGACGACACCGGCGAGCGCAACGAGGAGCACCTCCCCGACCTGCGCTACCGCTGGCCGCAGGGCGCAGACTGAGCGGCGTGCGCCACCCCGAACCCGATCCGGTCGGCCCCGGCCAGGAGTCGGTCTGGAGCTACCCCCGCCCGCCGTCGGCCACCGTGACGCCCCGCCGCGTCGAGGTGACCCTCGGCGGCCTGCTCGTCGCGGCGACCACCCGCGCGGTGCGGGTCTGCGAGACCAGCCACCCGCCGGTGTTCTACGTGCCCCGCGACGACGTGGCGGACGGCGTCCTGCAGCGCGCCGCCGGCTCGTCGTGGTGCGAGTTCAAGGGGACGGCGACCTACTGGGACGCCGTGGTCGACGGGGTGCGCCACCCCGCGGTGGCCTGGAGCTACGAGCGGCCCTCACCCGGCTACGAGCTGCTGCGCGGGGCGGTGGCGTTCTACCCGTCGAAGGTGGACGCCGCGACCGTCGACGGCGAGCGCGTGCGTCCGCAGGCCGGGGACTTCTACGGCGGCTGGATCACCGCCGAGGTGGTCGGCCCGTTCAAGGGCGAGCCCGGCACCCGGGGCTGGTGAACCGGTACCCCCTATGGGTACCGTGGGCGGCATGAACGGCTACGCCGGCAACAAGGACCAGCTGCTCGCCCGCCTCAAGCGCGTGGAGGGGCAGGTCCGCGGCATCGCACGGATGGTCGAGGACGACACCTACTGCATCGACGTCCTCACCCAGGTCTCGGCCGCCACCAAGGCGCTGCAGGCCGTCGCCCTCGGTCTGCTCGACGACCACCTGGCGCACTGCGTGCGCGAGGCCGTCGCCAGCAGCGCGGACGACGACGGCACCGCCGCCGACGCCAAGATCGCCGAGGCGTCGGCCGCGATCGCCCGCCTCGTCCGGTCCTGACCACCCTCCCGCCCGATCTCCAGGAGCACCCCGTGAGCACCCTCGACTTCACCGTCACCGGCATGACCTGCCAGCACTGCGTCGCCTCGGTCACCGAGGAGGTCACCGAGCTGCCCGGCGTCACCGAGGTGGACGTCGACCTGGCCACCGGCCGGCTGCACGTCGTCGGCGACGTGACGCCGGAGCAGGTGCAGGCCGCGGTCGCCGAGGCCGGCGACTACACCGCCCAGCCGGCATGACGGCCGGGCCGTCGGCGGCCCGGCCGGAGGCGCAGCTCCCGGACGAGGTGCGCCTCGACATCACCGGGATGACGTGCGCCAGCTGCGCCAACCGCATCGAGCGCAAGCTCAACAAGCTCGACGGCGTGCAGGCCAGCGTGAACTACGCGACCGAGGCGGCCACCGTGCGCTTCGACCCCGCGCGGGTCGGCACCGGCCGGCTGCTGGAGACCGTGGCGGCCGCCGGGTACGGCGCCACGCTGCCCGCGCCGCCGGCCGCCGACGACGCGGGGGAGCCCGCCCCGGAGCCCACCGACCCGCTGCGGCAGCGGCTGCTGGTCAGCGCTGCGCTGGCGCTGCCGGTGGTCGTGCTGTCGATGGTCCCGGCGTTGCAGTTCACCGACTGGCAGTGGCTGGCGCTCACCCTCGCCAGCCCGGTCGCGGTGTGGGGCGCCTGGCCGTTCCACCGGGCCGCCGTCGTCAACGCCCGGCACGGCGCCAGCACGATGGACACCCTGGTGTCGATCGGCATCGCCGCGGCGTACCTGTGGTCGCTGTGGGCGCTGTTCGTCGGCGACGCCGGGATGCCCGGCATGACCATGTCGTTCACCCTGCTGCCCGAGCAGGGCGGCGGCGCCGACGAGCTCTACCTCGAGGTGGCGTCCGCGGTCACCGTCTTCCTGCTGGCCGGGCGGTACGCCGAGGCCCGCGCCAAGCGCCGCTCCGGCGCCGCGCTGACCGCGCTGCTGGAGCTCGGCGCCAAGGACGCCGCGGTGCTCCGCGACGGCCGCGAGGTGCGGGTGCCCATCGCCTCGCTGGCCGTCGGTGACCGGTTCGTCGTCCGGCCGGGGGAGAAGGTGGCCACCGACGGCGTGGTCGTCTCCGGCAGCTCCGCGGTCGACCTGTCGATGCTGACCGGCGAGAGCGTGCCGGTCGAGGTGGCCGAGGGCGCCCGGGTGACCGGCGCGACCGTCAACGCGGGCGGCCGGCTGGTCGTCGAGGCCACCCGGGTCGGCAGCGACACCACCCTCGCCCAGTTGGGCCGGCTGGTCACCGCCGCGCAGAGCGGCAAGGCGCCCGTGCAGCGGCTCGCCGACCGGGTGTCGGCGGTGTTCGTGCCGGCCGTGCTGGTCGTCGCGGTCGCCACCCTGGTCACCTGGCTGCTGGTCACCGGCGATGCGACCACCGCGTTCACCGCCGCGGTCGCGGTCCTGGTCATCGCCTGCCCCTGCGCGCTGGGCCTGGCCACGCCCACGGCGCTGCTGGTGGGCACCGGCCGGGGCGCCCAGCTCGGCGTGCTGATCAAGGGCCCCGAGGTGCTCGAGGACACCCGCGCGGTCGACACGGTGCTGCTGGACAAGACCGGCACCGTCACCACCGGCCGGATGAGCGTCGTCGAGGTGCACGGCGACCCCGCGACGCTGCGGCTGGCCGCCGCCGTCGAGGCCGGGTCGGAGCACCCGATCGCCCGCGCGGTGGTCGCCGCCGCCGACGGTCCGCTGCCGCCGGTCACCGGCTTCGCCAACCGCCCCGGTCAGGGCGTGCGGGGCACGGTCGAGGGCCGCGAGGTCGTCGTGGGCGCGCACCCGGCGCTGCCGGCCGGGCTCGCCGCGGTGGTCGCCGACGCCGAGGCCGCCGGGCGCACCGCCGTCCCGGTGGGCTGGGACGGCGAGGTGCACGGCGTCGTGGTCGTCGCCGACACCGTCAAGCCGACCAGCGCCGCGGCGATCGCCCGGCTGCGCGCGCTGGGCCTGGCCCCGGTGCTGGTCACCGGGGACAACGCCGGCGCCGCCGCCGCGGTCGCCCGCCAGGTGGGCCTGGACCCCGCTGCCGGCGAGGTCGTCGCCGGGGTGCTGCCCGCGGGCAAGGTGGACGTCGTCCGCGACCTGCAGGCCCGCGGCCGGGTGGTCGCGATGATCGGCGACGGGGTCAACGACGCCCCGGCCCTGGCCCGGGCCGACCTCGGGCTGGCGATGGGCTCGGGCACCGACGTGGCGATCGAGGCCAGCGACCTGACCCTGGTGCGCGCCGACCTCGACGCCGCGGTCGACGCCATCCGGCTGTCCCGGCGCACGCTGGCGGTGATCAAGGCGAACCTGTTCTGGGCGTTCGCCTACAACGTCGCGCTGGTGCCGCTGGCCGCGCTCGGCTTCCTCAACCCGCTGCTGGCCGGGCTGGCCATGGCGGCGTCCTCGGTGCTGGTGGTCGGCAACAGCCTGCGGCTGCGCCGGTTCACCCCGTCGGCCGGCTGACCGGCCGGCGGGGTCAGTCGGTCGGGGCGGACCGGCGGATCAGCGGCAGGACGACGTCGTCGAGCACCTCGTCGGCGAACGCCTCGTCGACCGGCTGCGCGCTGAACAGCCAGCGCTGCAGGATGGGGGAGGAGGCCGAGCTGGCCACCGCCGAGCCGAGGACGTCGGGGGACACCTCGCCGCGCTCGACGGCGCGCGACCAGACCTGCGTGAAGGCCTCGCTCATCTGCCCCATCGGGCCGGAGCGGAAGGCCTCGCGCAGCTCCGGCTCGTGCGGCAGCGCCGACAGCAGCGCCAGCGTCGCCGCGCCGAGCGGGCCGTTGACGACGTGCACCAGCGCACGCAGCAGCAGCCGCAGGTCGTCCTCGAACTTGCCGGTGTCCGGGACGGCGAACTGCTGCTCGCTGAGGTCGGCGACGGCGTCGGCGACCAGGTCGGACTTGGTGCGCCAGCGCCGGTAGATCGTCGCCTTGCCCACCCCGGCGGCGGTCGCGACGGCGTCCATGGTGAGCCCGGCGTACCCGTCCTGGGCCAGGACCTCCAGGATCGCGGCCCGGATCACCTGGTCCCGGGAGGGGTCGCGGGGGCGGCCACCACGCCCGGTCCGGCTCGGCTCGGGCGCGCTCAGGTCAGGCACACCTAACACAGTACGCGTGTTGATCTTCGGCTGAGCGGGGCACCTCGCGCGCCTCCCGGAGCCGCGCCGGGCGGTCGGTCATCCTGCTCGGGTGAGCGGTCCCGACGTCGTCCGGCCCCGCTGGGAGACCCCCTACCGGGCCACCCGGCTGCTGCTGGCCAGCACCCTCGGCCACCTGCTGCCGTCGATCGCCCGCACCGCCGAGGCGCTGGACCTGCGGGTGCAGGTCGCCGGCGGGCTGCTGCACGTGGTCGACGACGGCGACGGCCGGCAGGTGTCCCTGCTGTTCCACCGGCTGGCCCACCAGCTGACCGACGCGGAGACCGAGGCCGTGCGGGTGGCCACGGACCCGCCCTCGGACGGCCCGGAGTTCGCCGCGCGGCTGCTCACCGCGCCGACGCTGGCCGTCGAGCTGGCCCGCCGCGGGGTGACCGTGGAGATCGGGCTGCTCGCCGACGCCGAGCTGTGGCCGGTCTACCAGCCGATCGTCGCACTGGACACCGGGCGGGTGGTCGCCCACGAGGCGCTGCTGCGCGGTCGCGTCGACGGCGCCGAGGTGGGCGGCGGCGACCTGTTCTTCCTCGCCGAGGCCGCCGGCTGGCTGCCGCGGCTGGACCGGGTGGCCCGCGAGGCCGCGATCGCCGGGGCGGCGGACTGGCTGGGCGCCGCGGACCTCTACGTCAACTTCTCCCCGGCCGCCGTCTTCCGGCCGGCGGTCGACCTCGCCGGGACCCAGCGGCTCGCCGACCGGGCCGGTCTCGAGCCGGGTCAGCTCGTGTTCGAGGTGGTCGCCGAGCACGCGCTGGCCGACCGGGGCCACCTGCTGTCGGTGCTGGAGCACCACCGCTCGCTGGGCTGGCGGGTCGCGCTGGACGACGTCGGCGTCGGCTGGTCGAGCCTCGCGCTGGTCAGCTCCGTGCGCCCGGACGTCGTGAAGCTCGGCCGCGAGCTGGTCACCCGGCTGGCCGAGCCGGGGCCGCAGGCGGTGGCCCGGGCGCTGACGGAGTCGGCGCACGCGCAGGGCGCCGTCGTCGTCGCCGAGGGCGTCGAGGACGAGGCGATGGCCGACCGGGCCCGGGCCCTCGGCGTCGACCTCGGGCAGGGGTGGTGGTTCGGCCGCCCGGCCCGCCCGCAGCCGGACACCGAGCCGGAGCTCAGCACCGTCTGAGGCGGCCGGGCCGGGGGTCAGGGGCAGCCGGTGTTCCAGCCGGTCAGCGCCGGCCAGTCGTGCTCGTGCCCGAGGACGCCGTAGCGCCCGGTGGCCAGCGGGAAGAGCGCGCCCTTCTCCGGCCCGAACCCCAGCCAGCGGGCGGTCAGGATGCGCAGCGAGTGCCCGTGCGCGACCAGCGCCACGTCGCCGTCGGCGAGCAGCGGGCGCACCTCGGCCAGCACCCGGTCCAGCCGCTCGGCCACCTGGGCCAGCGACTCGCCGGGGGTCTCGCCCGGGGCGGTGCCGTCCTTCCACAGCGACCACGGGTGGCCGAGGTCGCGCTGGATGTCGGGGGTGGTGCGGCCCTCGTAGGCGCCGTAGTCGACCTCGAGCAGGTCCGGCTCGATCGTCGTGGTGATGCCGCCGTCCATCAGCCCGGCGAGCTCCGCCGTCCGCCGGGCCCGCTGGAGCGGGCTGACGAAGGCGTGCGTGATGTCCCGCTCGGCGAGCACCGACCGCAGCCGGCGCGCGTCGTCCTCGCCCTCGGGGAGCAGCGGGAGGTCGGTCAGCCCGGTGTGCTGGCCGCTCTTGCTCCACTCGGTCGCCCCGTGCCGGACGACCAGGACCTCACCCACGTGCACCCCTTCCTGCCGGGACCGGTTCCGGTTCCGGGACGTCGTCGGTGGTCGCTGCCGGGCGGCCACCCGCTGATGCGGTGCCGGCCACGGCCATGACGACCACCGACCCGAGGATGACCAGGAGCGGCGCCGTCCAACCACCGGAGGCGTCGTGCACCGCACCGACCACGAGCGGCCCGGTCGCCGCGACCACGTAGCCGCCGCCCTGCACCATCGCCGACAGCCGGCGGTTCTCGGTGAGGTCGCGGGACCTGCGGACGATCGCGATGAAGACCACGGTGATGCCGCCGCCCTGCGCGGCACCGGCCAGCGCGCACCACAGCGCCCACAGCGACGGCGCGAACAGCAGGCCCAGCGGCAGGGTGGCCCAGAACGCGGTGATGGTCAGCAGCACCAGCGCCGGGCTCTTCCACCAGGCCACCAGCGCCGGGACGGAGAACGCGCCGACCACCGCCAGGACCTGGAACAGCGAGGAGCTCACCCCGGCCGCGGAGCGGGACAGCCCCTGCTCGTCGGACAGCAGCGAGGGCAGCCACGCGGTGGCGCCGTAGTAGCTGAACGCCTGCCCGGCGAAGGCGAGGGTCAGCCCCCAGGCGGCCGGCTGGCGCCAGACCGACGCGCCCGGCGGCAGCGGTGCCGGCGGGGCGTCGTCGGCGGCCTCGGCGGCGGACCCACGGGCCACCTGGCGCTTCAGCGCCGCCGTCCAGACGCCCGCGGCGACGACGACCAGCACGCCCCAGGCGGCGAGCGCGCCCCGCCAGCCCAGCGCGTCGGCCAGCGGCGCGGTGAGCGAGTTCGTCACCGCCGAGCCGACGTTCAGCGCGGCGGTGTAGGCCGCGGTGACGATGTTGGTGGCGCCGGGGAAGTCGCGGCCGATGACCACCGGGACGACGATGTTCCCGATCGTGATGCCCAGGCCGATCACCACGGTGCCGAGGACGGCGGTCGTCGCGCTGCCGGTCGAGCGCAGCAGCGTGCCGACCAGCACGCTGATCATCGACACCAGCACCGCCCGGTGCACGCCGGTGCGCGCGATGAGCAGTGAGGCGACGGGCGCGGCCAGGCCGAAGCAGAGCACCGGGATGCTGGTGAACAGGCCGACGGTGCCGGCGCTCAGGTGCAGGTCGTCGCGGACGTCGTCGACGACCGGGGCGAGGGCGACCAGCGGCCCGCGGAGGTTGAGGGCGACCAGCAGCACCCCGGCCAGCAGCAGCGCCGGCAGGGCCGCGCGGGCGCTCCGTCCGGACGTCGTTCCTCGTTGCACCTGTCCACATTGCGCCCATCGGCGTCCGGATCACGAACCGGCCCACCGGGATGTCGGGGAGGTCACACGCAGCGGGGGAACTCGTGAGCCGAGCGAACCGGTTGCCCGCAGCAGGACAGGTACCGGAGACGGCACCGCACTTCCCGAGCTCCGAGGAGAACCATGACCACCACTCCGCAGCAGACCTTCGCCCTCGGCGGCGACCTCACCGTGCACCGCCTGGGCTACGGCGCCATGCAGCTGCCCGGCGAGGGCGTCTGGGGCGAGCCGGCCGACCGGCCGGCCGCCGTCGAGGTCGTGCGCAAGGCCGTCGAGCTGGGCGTCGACTTCATCGACACCGCCGACTCCTACGGGCCGTTCGTCAGCGAGCAGATCATCGCCGACGCGCTGCACCCGTACCGCGACGGCCTCGTCGTCGCCACCAAGGCCGGGCTGACCCGGCAGGGCCCCGGCATCTGGACGCCGGTCGGCCGTCCCGCCTACCTCCGCCAGCAGGTGGAGCTGTCGCTGCGGCACCTCGAGGTGGACCGCATCGACCTCATCCAGCTGCACCGCATCGACCCGGAGGTGCCCCTGGCCGACCAGCTGGGCGTCTTCGCCGAGCTCAAGGAGGAGGGCAAGGTCCGCCACATCGGCGTCTCCGAGGTCTCCGTCGACGAGCTCAAGGCGGCGCAGGAGATCACGCCGATCGCCAGCGTGCAGAACCTCTACAACCTGACCAACCGGCAGAGCCAGGACGTGCTCGAGTACGCCACCGAGCAGGGCATCGCCTTCATCCCGTGGTTCCCGATCGCCACCGGTGACCTGGCCAAGCCGGACAGCCCGGTGGCTGCGGTGGCGAAGGAGCTCGACGCCTCGCCGTCCCAGGTGGCGCTGGCCTGGCTGCTGCACACGTCGCCGGTGATCCTGCCCATCCCGGGCACCAAGTCGATCGGCCACCTGACCGAGAACCTGGGCGCCGCCCAGCTCTCGCTCTCCGACGACGACATGGCCAAGCTGGACGCCCTCGCCTGAGCAGGATGCGGAGTGGATCCGTCGAGCTCACGACGACGGATCCACTCCGCACTCACGCGGGGGAGTGCTCCGGGCCGGTGCCGGGGTGCAGCAGCGGGCCGGTGTGGCCCTCGCCGGAGGTCAGCGCCGCGACGAACTCGCGCAGCACGTCACCGCCGCTGTGCTTGGCCCGCCACTCCAGCTGGGTGCGCGCCTTCGTGGTGTCCAGCGACGGGACACCGACGCCCAGGTCCAGCCAGCCCGCCTCGATCTGGAGCACGTGCGCAGCGAATGCGGCCTGCATCCCCGAGCGCACCACCGCCGTGGGCACCGGCACCCGGCGCACCCCCAGCGCGCGGGCCAGGCCGTCGGCGTCGAAGTTCGGCGGGGCGGCCAGGTTGAACGGCCCGTCGGCCCGTCGGTCGAGGATCCGGGCGATCGCGTCGGCGACGTCGTCGCTGTGGATGAGCGCCACGTGCAGCGAGCTCGGGATCGGCGCGGGCACCGGCAGCCTCACCGGCAGCTTCGCGACCGCGCCGGGCAGCGCGCGGGCCACCGGGAACAGGTAGGGCCCGAGGAAGTAGCGGCCGATCTCGCTGGCGGCGTCCGGCTGCAGCACCAGCGTCGGGCGGGTCACCGCGACCGTGGTGTCCGGGTGCGCCAGGTCGAACTCGGCCACCATCCGCTCGCACTCGGACTTCTGCCGGCTGTAGGTCGAGCTCGGGATGCCGGTGGTCGGCCAGTCCTCGTCCACCGGGTGCACCTGCGGGCCCGCGGCGTAGGTGCCGATCGAGGACATGTGCACCACGTGCCGCACCCCCGCCGCACCGGCTGCCGCGAGCACCCGCCGGGTGCCCTCCACGTTCACCGCCTGCAGCACGTCGGGCTGCCGGTCGGGCAGCAGCGCCCAGGCCAGGTGGACGACGGCGTCGGCGCCGGCCAGGAACTCGGCCAGCACCGGCTCGCTCGACTCCTCGCCCAGGTCGGCCTGGAACCACCGCACACCCGCGTACGGCTCGGTCTCCGGCGGCTGCCGCCGGGCGAGCCCGCGCACCTCGGTCACCCCGGCCTCGGCGAGGCGGCGCAGCAGGGCCGTCCCCACGTTGCCCGAGGCGCCGGTGACGGCGACGGTCATGCCCGGGAGGAGTCCGCTGGTCAGCTGAGCCATGCCCTGCCGCTACCCGGTGGGCTCCGGTCCTCAACCGCCGAGCTCGATCCCGCCGACCTCCGCGCCGCGGACGACGGCCAGCCGCTGCGCCTGCTCGGTCAGCGCCGCCGGGTCGAGGTCGGTCCACGGCGTGACCACCACGGTCAGCCGCCGGCCGGACTTCCGCGGCCGCCAGGTGCCGGTGACCTCGCCGTCGACGAGCACCGCACCGGGCCGGCCGAGAACCGGCCACAGCTCCTTGGCGCGGACCGGGTCGGGCACCAGCAGCGACCGGTCGCGGGTCTGCAGGAACGGGTCGAACGGGCCGAGCAGCCGGGTGGTGCGCGCCGGCCCGGCGGCCAGCCGGTCGGCGTCGGCGGCCAGCAGCCACCGGCGCTCACCGTCGACCCGCACCTCGACGGCGTCGGCGGGCCAGCGGTCCTTGACGTCGCGCACCGGGGCGTCGAGGTACGCGGCGACCTGCTGCGGCGTGGCCGGGCCGTGCAGCCGCAGGTAGCCGCGGACGACGTCCAGGGAGGCGGGCACCTCGGCGGCGGGCGCGAGGCCCGGCACCGGCCGCAGCACCGGGGGAGAGGTGTCCGGTGCCAGCTCCAGGCCGGCGCGCAGGGCGGCGAGCCGGAACGGCTGCTCGAAGACGTGCACGGCGTTGCACGGCCGGCAGGAGCGCAGGTACGGCTCGTCCAGGCGGGCGGTCAGCTGCCGGGACATCTCGCCCTTGACCGTGGGCGCGGCGACGACCTGGCGCATCTCGGCGGCGACCCGGTCCAGGGCGTCGAGCACCGGGATCCCGGCGGCCTTCAGCGGCTTGGCCGCGTCGAAGACCCGCTTGGCCGCGTCGGCCTCGGAGAACGGGGCGGTGGCCGCGGCCACGCCGGGCAGGTCGGCCCGCCGGTAGAGGTGCGGTGCCCCGCGCAGCGTCCAGACCAGCGCGAGCTCGTCCGCCGGGACGTCGGCCACGCCACGCACCGCGAGCGCCCAGCGGCCGGCGTCGGCACCGGTGTCCTGCACGCCCAGGTCGAGCACCGCGGTGCCGGCGAGCGGGCCCGACGCCCGGTCCAGCTGCTGGGCGCGCACCCGGAAGGCCAGCACGTCGTCGCGGGTCACCTGCTGCACGCGGCCACCGTAGGGCCGGGGTCCGACGTCCGGGGGCTACCGGACGCCGGGCGGCAGCCGGTTGGGGCCGGCCTCGGGCGGGCGCGGGCGGTCCTCGGGGTGGGCGCGGACGGCGACCAGCGCGACGTCGTCCGAGCGGTGGCCGGGCAGCATGCGGCGGAGCAGCTCGTCGCACAGCTGCTCCAGCGGCAGCCCGGCCAGGTCGGTCAGCGCCGCGCGCAGCCGGTCGGTGCCCTCGTCGAGGTCGCTGTCCCGCCGCTCCACCAGCCCGTCGGTGAACAGCAGCAGCGTGCTGCCGGCGGGCAGCGGCACGGTGTGGTCGGTGCGCGCGGTGCCCGGGTCGACGCCGAGCATCAGGTCGGGCCGGGTGTCGAGCACCGCGGTGCTGCCGTCGGGCGCGAGCAGGACCGGCGGCGGGTGCCCGGCGTTGGTCCAGCGCAGGGTCCGCGGCCCGGTGAGCGGGACGTCGGGCTCCCGCTCCACCCGGGCCACCACCGCGGTCGCCAGGGTCGGGACGGCGAGGCCCTGCGCGGTCCGCTCCACCCGGCGCACGGTGGCGCCCAGCGACTCGTCGTTGTCGTACACCAGCGCGCGCAGCAGCCCGCGCAGCTGGCCCATCACCGCCGCGGCCCGGCTGTCGTGCCCGACCACGTCGCCGATCACCAGCACGGTCGCGCCGTCGGGCTGGAGGAACGCGTCGTACCAGTCGCCGCCGACCTGGGCCGCGTGCGCGGCCGGCTGGTAGCGCACCGCCAGCTCCAGGTGGTCCGGCTGCGGGGGCGGTGTGAGGAGCGCCTGCTGCAGCCGGTCCGACAGCGCCCGCTCCTCGGCGGCCCGGACGGTCAGCTGCCGCAGCTGCTCGGCCTGCGCCTCGGCGGCGCGCCGCTCGGTCAGGTCGCGGAAGGAGACGACGACGCCGGTGACCACGCCGTCCTCGATCGTGGGGACGGCGCTGAGCTCGACCGGCACCGCGGTGCCGTCGGCCCGCCAGAACACCTCGTCACCGGCGACCACGGTGGTGCCGGTGCGCAGCGCCCGCCAGACCGGGCACTCCTCGACCGGGTACGCGGAGCCGTCGGGCCGGCGGGAGTGGATCAGCGCGTGCTGGTCGCGGCCGAGCTGCTCCGCGCGCGGCCGGCCGGTCACCCGGGCCGCGGCCGGGTTGATGAACTCGACCCGGCCCTCGGTGTCCAGCCCGTAGATCCCGTCGGCGGCGTTGTCGAGCACCTTCTCGGTCAGCTGCAGCGCCCGCGACAGCTCGGCCTGCACCGCCCGCAGCTCGGCGAGGGCGGCCGACTCCGCGGCCGGTCCCCCGGCAGGCTCGACCGGCGCGCCGGGACGCTCCGCCATAGGGGTGGGCCTCCTCGTGCCGTCGGTCGGTGCCGGTCCAGCGTGCCGCACGCGCGCGGCGCCGCCGCCCCCGGCCCTCAGCGCTCCGTGCGGACGTGCCCGGTGACCAGCGCGGCCACGTGGTCGGCGGCGAGCTCGGGCACCCAGTGGTTGATCGCGTCGAGCACCTCCAGCCGGTACGGGCCGGTCACGAACCGGCGGGTGGCCTCGGTGGCGGCCCGGCCCAGGAAGGCGTCGTCGGTGCCCCAGACGTGCAGCGTCGGCACGGTGACCCGCCCGACCGGGCGGCCCGGCCCCAGCGGCAGCGCCCGGTACCAGTTGAGCGCCGCGGTGAGCGCGCCCGGCTCCCGCATCCGCGCCACGTAGTGGTCGATCAGCCCCTTGGGCAGCCCGCCCTGCCGCAGCATCCGGCGCAGCACCGTGCCGTGCCCGGCCAGCAGCACCCGCTCGGGGACGGCGGGCAGCTGGAAGAAGCCGACGTAGGTCGACCGGCCGGCCTGGTCGCTGCTCACCACCGCCTGCTGCATCGCCGCAGGGTGCGGCACCGACAGCGCGGTGAGCGTGCGCACCCGCCACGGGTGCCAGGCGGCGAGCGCCCAGCCGACGATCCCGCCCCAGTCGTGCCCGACCACGTGCGCGCTCTCCAGCCCGGCGGCCTGCAGCAGCGCCAGCACGTCCTCGACGGTCTCGCGCAGCCGGTACGCGGCGCGGCCGGCGGGCCGGGCGCCGGGGGAGTAGCCGCGCTGGTCCGGGGCGATCGTGCGCAGCCCGGCGGTGTGCAGCGCGGGGGCCATCCGGTCGAACGCCGTCCGGTCCTGCGGGAAGCCGTGCAGCAGCACGACCGGTTCGCCGTCGGCCGGCCCCGAGTCGAGGACGTCGAAGACGAGGTCACCGCGGCGGAAGCTGTCCATGGGGCGTCCATGCCCCCGCGACGACCCCGGCTACCGCGGACAGCGCGCTCAGTGCGGGACGCGCACCCCCAGCCCGGCGAGGTGCGCGTGCACCAGGGTCACCGCCAGCGCCCCCTCGCCGACCGCGGACGCCACGCGCTTCACCGAGCCCGACCGCACGTCGCCGGCGGCGAACACCCCCGGGCAGCTGGTCTCCAGCAGGGCCGGCGGCCGGTCCAGCGGCCACCCCGGGCCGTCGCCGCCGTCCGCGGTCAGCGCGCTGCCGGTCAGCAGGAACCCCCACCGGTCGCGGGCCAGGCTGTCGCCCAGCCAGTCGGTGCGCGGCTCGCTGCCGATCATCACGAACAGCACGCCCTGCTCGGTGGTGGTCTCCCCGGTGTCCAGGTCGCGCAGCACCAGGCTCTCCAGGAAGTCGGTGCCACCGCCGTCGACGACCTGCACCCGGGGCCGGACCTCGACGTTGGGCAGCGCGGCCAGCTCGCGGACCAGGTAGTCCGACATCGTCTCGGCCAGCGACGCGCGGCGCACCAGCACGGTGACCCGGTCGGCGTACCGCGAGAGGTGGACCGCCGCCTGGCCGGCGGAGTTGCCGCCGCCGACGACGAACACCTGCCGGCCGTGCATCGCCGGGGCCTCGCTCACCGCTGCGCCGTAGAAGACCCCGCGGCCGGTCAGCTCCTCGAGCGCCGGCACGCCCAGCCGCCGCCAGCTCGCGCCGGTGGCCACCAGCACGGTCCGGGTGGGGACGACGCTGCCGTCGCTGAGCGCCACGTGGTGCAGGCCGTCCGCGGTGGTGAGCCCGGTGGCCCGCCGCATGAAGTGGAACGTGGTGCCGAACGCCCAGGCCTGCTGGTAGGCGTGGAAGGCCAGCCGGTTGCCGCTGATGCCGGTCGGGAAGCCGAGGTAGTTGCGGATCAGCGAGCTGGTCCCGGCCTGCCCGCCGACCGCCTCCGGCTCGACCACCAGGGTGCGCAGCCCCTCGGAGGCCGCGTACACGCCGGCGCCCAGCCCGGCCGGCCCCGCGCCGAGCACGACGACGTCGAAGGTGGTGCTGGTGTCCAGCGGCGCGAACAGCCCGAAGGCATCGGCGATCTGCAGGTCGCTGGGGTCCTGGAGCACCGGCCGGTCCGGCTGGAACCGCAGCACGACCACCGGCAGCCGGGGCTCGGGGACGCCGAGGCCGGCCAGCGCCTCCTGCCCGGCGGGGGTGTCGGTGTCGACGAAGCCCAGCGGGATCCGGTTGCGGGTGAACACGTCCCGCAGGTGCTGCGACCGGGGCGACCAGCGGGGCCCCAGCAGCCGGACCGCCTGGAACCCGCCGCCCTGCCGGGCCGACCACTCCTCGAGCACCTCGGTGACGGCGCGGTGGAACTCCTCGTCGCCGGGGACCTCGGGCGCGGTCAGCCAGCGGTCGAGCTCGCCGGTGGTCAGCGCGTCGAAGATCGGCTGCGCGGTGCTCCAGGCGCCCCAGCGCACGAGCGCGACCGACACCGCGCCCGGGTGGTCGGCGTGCAGGGCGCGCAGGTCGGCCAGCCCGTCGGGGTCCTGCTCGCCCAGCGCGGCCAGCAGCGCGGCCACCGGCAGCCCGTCGCCGGCGAGCGCCGCGACGACCTCCTCGCGGGTGCTGCACGACACCACTGCGTAGTCGGGCTCGTACCGCCGGCGCAGCTCCGCGGTCACCGGGTCGCGGACGTCGGGGTCGTGCGCGAGCACGACCAGCCCGGCGTGCGGTCCGGCGCCGGTCACCGGGGACTCCGCGTGCCGGGGGCGGCGGGGTGCCGTGCGGGCGGCCGCGGTGCGGCGCGCCACCCGGCGGCGCCGGTGACGACGACCGCGACGGCCACCGCGAGGTAGCCCCAGGTCGCCGGCCGCTCCCAGGTGACGGTGCCCGGGTAGCGGGCGACGACGACCAGCGACAGCACGCCGAAGAGGGTGTGGGCCACCGCCGCCGTGCGCAGCCGCTCCAGGTCGCCGGCCAGGGTGGCCAGCGCGGTGGCGACCCCGAAGGCCAGCAGCCAGGCGGCGGTCACCCGGGCGGTGAGCGGGGTGAGCGCCCACGGCCACAGCCCGGTGCCGGTCGAGGGCGCCACGAACAGCGCCAGCCCGACGGCGAGCAGCACGGCCGACTCCACCCCGAGCGCAGCCCGCAGCACCCCGGGCACCGGCCACCGCTGCTCCGGGTCGCTGCCGGGGGCCCGCTCCTGGGGCACCAGCACCACCGCCATCAGCACCGGCACCGCGATGTACACGGCCAGCCAGAACCAGGCGGCGGCGCGGGCCAGCAGCGGCAGCCCGGCGAACTCCGGCTGCAGGTGGAACCGGTCCAGGTGCAGCAGGGTGGCGGCCAGGGTGAGCACCGTGAACACCAGGATCGTGCAGACGGGCACCCGGCTGTGCGCCCACACCGGGTCGCGCAGCGACAGCACGACCAGCACGCAGCCGGCGGCGTACCCGCCGCCGAGGAACGCCGCGGTGAGCGGCGGGGCGATGGTCCAGGCGAACACCTCGTCGGTGCGCCCGGACAGCACGAACAGCGCGACGACCGCGAGCGCGGTCAGCACGCTGAAGGCGAGCAGCAGCGCGCGCATGGCCGGCAGCAGCTCACGGTGCCGGGCGGGCCGGTCGAGGGGGCGGGCGGCGAGCGGCGGTACGTGCTCCACGGACGTGACCTCCGGGCAGCTGGACGTCGGTGCGGCCCCCGTGCGCCGGCCATGCAAGCACCGGGGCCGCGGGGTGTCACCGGTCCTGCGCGCGCCCGGGGCGATGCCTGCCGGGCTCCGGCGCGGCCCCGCACCGTGCAGCCGGGCGACTCCGGAGCGCCAGCTCACCGGGACGCAGTGTGCCCGGCGGCCGGGACGAGGAGCCCCCGCGGGGGACGCCCCCGGGCCTACCCTTGCGCTCGGCCGAGGGCAGCGGGCAGCTCGGGAGGTGCCATGGCCGGCAGAGCCCCCACGGTCGGCGACCGGGTCCCCGACCGGCCGATCGGCACCCCCGACCGGCGGCTGCGGGTGTTCGTCTCCTCGACGCTGGAGGAGCTCGCCGCGGAGCGGGCGGCGGTCCGGGCGGCGGTCACCGCGCTGCGGCTGACCCCGGTGATGTTCGAGCTGGGTGCCCGACCGCACCCGCCGCGCGACCTCTACCGCGCCTACCTCGAGCAGAGCGACGTCTTCGTCGGCGTCTACGGGGACCGCTACGGGTGGATCGCCGAGGACATGGCGGTGTCCGGGCTGGAGGACGAGTTCGACCTGTCCGCCGGCAAGCCGCGCCTGCTGTACGTGCGGACGCCGGCGCCGGGCCGGGAACCGCGGCTGGCCGAGCTGGTGGAGCGGATGCAGCGCACCGGCGGTGCCTCGACCACCCCGTACCGCGACGCCGCCCAGCTGGCCGAGCTCGTCGCCGACGACCTGGCCGTGCTGCTCACCGAGCGGTTCACCGGGTCGGCCCCGGCCGACCGGGGGCTCGCGCCGGGCCGGCTGCCGGCCGCACCCGGGCCGCTGGTCGGCCGGCGGGCGGAGCTGGCCACGCTCACCGACCTGCTGCGCCGTCCGGAGGTGCGGCTGGTGACCCTCACCGGGCCCGGCGGCATCGGCAAGACCCGCCTGGCGCTGGCCGCGGCCGGCGCGCTCGGACCCGAGCGGGACGGCGTCTGGTTCGTCGACCTGGCCGAGCTGCGGGACGCCGCCCGGGTGCCGGAGGCGCTGGCCGCCGCGCTGGGCGTGCGCACCGAGGGCCGGCGGCCGCCGCTGGACGCCGTCGCCGACCGGCTGGGCGACCGCCGGTCGCTGCTCGTGCTGGACAACGCCGAGCAGGTGCGCGGGTCGGCGACCGCGCTGGCGGCGCTGCTGGCCCGCTGCCCGGGCCTCACCCTGCTGGTCACCAGCCGCAGCGTGCTGGGCCTGCGAGGCGAGCAGGACCTGCCGCTGCAGCCGCTGGCGACCCCGGCCCCGGGGGAGGCCACGGCCGCCGCGGTGACCGGCACCCCGGCCGGGCAGCTGTTCGAGGCGCGGGCCCGGCAGGCCGACCCGTCGTTCGCCGTCGGGCCGGCCGACGCGGCGGCGGTGGCCGAGCTGGTCCGCCGGCTGGACGGGCTGCCGCTGGCGATCGAGCTGGCGGCCGCGCGGGTGCGCACCCTGCCCCCGGCCGCCCTGCTGCGGCGGCTGGGCACCGCGCTGGACCTCGGCGGCGCGGCCGTCGACGCCCCCGACCGGCAGCGGACGCTGCGCGCGACGATCGCCTGGAGCCACGCGCTGCTGGGCCCCGACGAGCAGCTGCTGTTCGCCCGGCTGTCGGTGTGCAAGGGCTGCACGCTGGGCACCGCCGAGGAGCTCGGCGCGGTCGACGGCGACGTCGACGTGCTGGAGGCGCTGTCCGGCCTGGTCGCGCAGAGCCTGGTGTCCCCCTCCGACGCCGGCGAGGAGGAGCCCCGCTTCCGGATGCTGGGCGTGGTGCGGGAGTTCGCCGCCGAGCAGCTGCGGGCCCGCGGCGAGGAGGACGCCGCGCGGGAGCGGCTGGCCGCGCACCTGGTCCGGCTGAGCGCGGACGCCGGCGCGGGGCTGGGCGGTCCGCAGCAGCGGTTGTGGCAGGCCCGGCTGGCGGCGGAGGCCGAGGACCTGCAGGCGACGCTGGACTGGGCGGCCGCCGGCGACCGGGCCGAGCTCGTCGTCCGGCTGGCCGCGCCGCTGTACCGCTGGTGGTGGGCCCGCGGCCAGCTGGTGGCGATGGCGGAGCTGGCCGACCGCACCGCCGGGCTGCCCTCGGCGGCCCGGCTGCCGCCCCGGGACGCGGCGTCGTTGCTGTGGGCGCGGGGCAGCACCCGGATCGCGCTGGGCCGCACCGCCGAGGCCGCCCCGCTGCTGGCCGAGCTGGTCGAGGACGCCCGGGCGCTGGGCGATCCCTGGCTGCTCGGGCACGGGCTGGCCGCCTCGGCGATGACCCGCCCGCCCGGCGACCCCGACGTCCGGGCGCTGCTGGAGGAGGCGGTCGCCGGCTTCCGGTCCTGCGGCGACCTGTGGGCGGTCGCCTACGCGACCGTGCCGCTGGGCGACGTCCTGCTGCTCGGGGGCGACGCGGCCGCCGCCGCGGACCGGCACGCCGAGGGGCTGCGGCTGGCCCGGCAGGTGGGCGACGACCACCTGTCCGCGCTGCTGCTGGACCAGCTCGCCTACGACGCGCTGCTCACCGGCGACGTGCCCGGCGCCGCCGCCCGGCTCGCGGAGGCGGCCGCCCTGCACCGGGCGCTGCGCGACCTGGAAGGGCTGGCCACCTGCCTCGGCGGCTTCGCCGGGGTGGCCTTCGCCCGCGGCGACGCCCCGCGCGCCGCCCGGCTGGCCGGGGCCGCGCAGGCCGCCCGCGACCAGCTCGGCGTCGGCGTCTGGCCGCTGCTGCGCCCGCTGATCGACCAGTTCGACGCCCTCGTCGCCGGGGCGCTGCCGGCCGAGCGGGTCGCGGCGGAGCGGGCCGCGGGCGCCGCGGCCGACCCGTGGGCGGTGTTGGACGCGGAGCTCGGGGACGGACCGGCGGGGTGACGGGTGCCCGAGTGGGGGATCATGACCGCATGGCAGAAGAGCTGGTCGTCCTCGTCGCCGACGACGGGACGGCGGTCGGCACCATGCCGAAGCCGCTGGTGCACACCGGGGAGACGCCGCTGCACCGCGCGTTCTCCGCCTACCTGTTCGGCGACGACGGCCGGCTGCTGGTCACCCGGCGCGCCGACACGAAGGCCACCTTCCCCGGCATGTGGACCAACACCGTGTGCGGCCACCCCGGCCCCGGCGAGGACGACCTCGACGCGATCGCCCGCCGGGCGCGGTTCGAGCTGGGGCTGGGGGTCACCGAGCTGCGGCCCGCGCTGCCCGACTACCGCTACCGCGCGGAGTTCCGCGGCGTCGTGGAGAACGAGATCTGCCCCGTCTATCTGGGCCGGTTCACCGGCACGCCGGCGCCGGACCCCACCGAGGTCGGCGCCTGGGAGCTGGTCGAGTGGGCCGAGTTCCGCCGCCGGCAGGAGACCAGCCAGTTCGACGACTGGTCGCCGTGGTGCCGGGAGCAGGCCCGGCTGATCGAGACCGCCGGGCTCGTCGTCAACGCCTGAGCAGCCCGCTCAGGCGTTCAGGACCAGGCGCACCGTGCAGCCGGCCCCCGAGGCGTCGGCCGGGCTCGCGGTGAGGCTGTCGACCGACCGGCGGGCCAGCCACAGGCCCATCCCGCCGACGGCCATGTCGCCGTGCGCCGGTCCGTAGCCGGCCAGCGGGTCGTCGAAGCAGACGCCCCGGTCGGTGATCGCGCAGACCATCCGGTCCGGTGAGCACCACAGCTGCACGTCGACGGGCGGCACCCCGTGCTCGGTGGCGTTGGTGGTCACCTCGTCGATCGCCAGCACGAAGTCCTGGGCCGCATCGGGGTGCAGCGCGGTGCCGATGAGCGCCCGGTGCAGCGCCCGGCGCAGCGTCCGCATGTCGTCGAGGTCGACCAGCGACAGCGTCGGGACCGTCTCCTCCAGCGGGTCCGGGCCGCGGCGGCGCTGCCGCTCCCGCAGCAGCTCACCCGGCTCCCGGTAGGCGTCGTTCAGCTCCGGACCGGCGTCGGTCAGCAGCTCCGGGTGGGTGAGCCGGGCGACCTCCTCGGGACCGGGGGCGCCGGCGCCCGGGTCGGGCGGGAACAGGCACAGGTGGTCGACCGGGCGCTCCGCGAGCACGTGGTTGAGCAGCGCGTCGCTGTCCAGGCACGGCTCCCAGTCGCCGTCCGCGGGCTCGACGCAGGTGACCAGCAGCAGCCGACCGTCCGCGGGCAGCTCCCGGTCGACCAGCGCGGCGACCTCCGCGACCGTCTCCGGCGGCCGGCCCGACGGCACCGGGGCGACGGTCCGCACGTCGCCGTCCGGCAGCCCGTCGCGCAGCGCCCCGGCCAGCGGCGCCGGGCAGGCGAGCACGATCCGCTGCCCCCGCCGGGCCGCCGCGGCGACCAGGTCGCGCACCGCCCGGGGTACGGCATCGGCGTCGGGCAGCAGGTGCCCGACGTGCCGGTACTCCCTCGTCTCGCTGGTTGTCTGGCCCACCGGACCGGTCGCTCCTCAGGTCGTCTGCTCCGACGGACCCTGGGTGCCCGCCGACCGTGATCGGGACACATCCGACTCGGGGTGTCCTCGCTGACGCCCCCGGACGGGGGAGGCCGGGCATGCCGCACCCACCTCCGGTGTTGGCGCCGACGTGCACGCGGACGTCGTGGTGATCGGGGCCGGCCAGGCCGGGCTGTCGGCGGCGTACGCGCTGCGGCGGGCGGGTGCGGACTCCGCGGTGCTGGACGCCGACGCCGGGCCGGGCGGCGCGTGGCAGCACCGCTGGCCGTCGCTGCGGCTGGACAAGGCGCACCGCATCGCCCCGCTGCCCGGCCTCGACCTGCCCGACGCCGACCCGGCCACCCCGGCCAGCGAGGTCGTGTCCGGGTACTTCGCCGACTACGAGCGGCGGTTCGCGCTGCCGGTGCACCGCCCGGTCGCCGTCCGCGCGGTGCACCGCACCGACGACGGGTTCGCCCTCGACACGAGCGCGGGGGAGTGGACGGCGCGCGGGCTGGTCAACGCCACCGGCACCTGGACCCGCCCGTTCTGGCCGGCCTACCCGGGCCGGGAGCTCTTCCGCGGCCGCCAGCTGCACGCCGCCGACTACCGCGGCGCCGAGGAGTTCCGCGGCCTGCGGGTGGTCGTCGTCGGCGGCGGGACGTCGGCGGTGCAGCAGCTCGTCGAGATCAGCGAGGTCGCCGCGGCCACCACCTGGGTCACCCGCCGCGAGCCGGTCTGGCGGAGCGAGCCGTTCGACGAGGACGCCGGCCGCGCCGCGGTCGCCCTGGTCGACCAGCGGGTGCGCGCGGGGCTGCCGCCGATCAGCGTGGTGGGCGTCACCGGGCTGGTGGAGACCGACGCGGTCCGCGCGGCCCGGGCCCGCAGAGTGCTCGACCGGCTGCCGGTGTTCGACCGGCTCACCGCCGACGGCGTCGCCTGGGACTCCCCGGCCCGGTCCGTGCCCGCCGACGTGGTGCTGTGGGCCACCGGCTTCCGGGCCGCGCTGGACCACCTTGCCCCGCTGCACCTGCGCACGCCGGGCGGCGGGATCGTCATGGACGGCACCCGGGTGGTCGCCGAGCCGCGGCTGCACCTGGTCGGGTACGGGCCTTCCGCCAGCACGATCGGCGCCAACCGGGCCGGGCGCAGCGCCGTCCGGGAGCTGCTCCGCACCCTCGCCGAGGGTTCAGCAGCCGCCGGGCTCGGTACGACACCCTCATGAGCGAAGCCGACGACCTCCCCGACACCGCGATCCTCCCCGACACCGCCATGGCCACCGGCAACGACGAGGGCGACTTCGGTCCCGCTGACACCAGCCCGCTGGCCAAGGACGAGCGCCGCCTGCTGGAGAAGCTGCAGAAGCCGGGCAAGGGCGAGGCGGAGCCGGCGGTCGAGGACTCCCCGGAGGTCGCCACCGCGGTCGCCGAGGGCACCCTGCTGCCCGGCGGGACGGGCGGCGGCAACGACGACGGGCTCGACGCCCGGTTCACCGACCGCTGATCACACCTGCGGCTTGAGCCGGACGACGATGAGCGCCACGTCGTCCTCGGCGCCGCCGGGGAGCAGCCGGGACAGCAGCTGGTCGGCGATCTCGCCGACCGGCGCCCCGGCCAGCGTGCCCAGCTCGTCGCGCAGCCGGGCGATGCCCTCGTCGAACACCTGGTCGCGGCGCTCGACCAGGCCGTCGGTGTAGAGCAGCACCGTAGAGCCGCGCTGCAGCACCGCGACCCGCTCGGTCCGCCGGGCCTCCGGCTGGACGCCGAGCAGCAGCTCCGCGCGGTCGCCGGTGAGCACCTCGACGTCGCCGTCGGGGGTGAGCACCACCGGCGGCAGGTGGCCGGCGTTCGACCAGCGCAGCCGGGTGCGGCCCGCGGCCACCTCCTCGGCGGTCTGCTCCAGCCGGCCGACCAGCACGGTGGCCATGCTGCGCAGCTGCAGCCCCTCGATGGCCCGGTCCAGCCGGGAGAGCACCGCGGCCGGGCCGTCGGCGCTGTCGTAGGCGACGCCGCGGAGCAGGCCGCGCAGCTGGCCCATGCCGGCCGCGGCCTCGGTGTCGTGGCCGACGACGTCGCCGATCACCAGCATGGTCGCCCCCTCGGGCTGCTGGAAGACGTCGTACCAGTCGCCGCCGACCTGGTTGTCCCGCGCGGCCGGGGTGTACCGGACGGCGAAGTCCAGGTGGTCGGGGTCCGGCGGCTCCGACAGCAGGCTGCGCTGCAGGGTGAGGGCGGTCCGCGCGACCCGCCGGGAGCGGGCGTACAGCGCCTCGAGCAGGTTCGTGCGCAGGTCGTTGACCTCGGCGCACTCGGCGGGCCTCCACGGCTCGGAGCGGTGGCGCACCACCTCGCGCCAGCGGTCGAACGACTTGCGCGGCGACAGCCGCACGCCGTCGCCCTCGCGCAGGGCGATCGCCTTGTTGTGCGGGTCGCCGCCCCAGTCGACCGAGTGCACCTTCTCCGCGCGGGTCCACAGCACGAACTGCCCCTCGGGCAGGGGGACGGCCAGCACGCCGCAGGCGAGCTCCGCCGGGACGTCGAGCTGCGGGGCGACCAGCGGCAGCCGGTCGGTGCTGACCACGTCGCCGCCCTGCTCCACCGCCCAGCCGGCGACCGCGCTGACCACCTCGGGCGGCAGCGGCACCCCGGCCGCCCCGGTGAAGCCCTGCAGGTTGACCACGACCGAGTCCGCGGGGACGACGTCGAGTAGCCCCGGCCGGCCCAGCAGCGTCTCGCCCAGCGGGCGGTCCTCGTCCAGCGCCGCGGCGGTCAGCCAGGCCAGCGTCGACCGGACCCGCAGCGCGCGCCGGTGCTCCTCGTCCTCGGTCCGGTCGACCAGCCGCAGCGACAGCGTGGAGCCGAGGAACTCGGCGGCCGCGCGGGTGGCGTACGGCGGGGCGTGCGGGCCCGAGTAGTGGTGGCAGGCGATGAGGCCCCACAGCGCGTCGTCGCGCAGCAGCGAGATCGACATCGAGGCGCGCACGCCCATGTTGCCCAGGTACTCGCAGTGGATGGGGGAGACGCTGCGCAGCGTCGAGTAGGTGAGGTCCAGCGGCTGGCCGGTGGCCGGCAGGTCGACCGGCTCCAGCGGCGACGGCGTGTAGGCGACGTCGTTGATCAGCCGGATCCAGTTCTTCTCGTACAGCGCCCGGGCCTGCGCCGGGATGTCCGATGCGGGGTAGTGCAGGCCGAGGAACGAGTTGAGCCCGGGCACCTTGGCCTCGGCCACGACCTCGCCGTTGTAGTCCTCGTCGTAGCGGTAGACCATCACCCGGTCGAAGCCGGTGAGCGTGCGCACCGCCTCGGCGGTGATGTCGTAGAGCTGCTGCAGGCTGGTCGCCCGGTTCAGGTCGCTGATCGTGCCGCGCACCGCCTGGTAGGTGTTCGGGAAGCTGAACGGCCGCGGCCCGAAGGCCGGCTCCAGCTCGATCACCAGGGTGCTGGCCTGCGCGGGGACGGCGCCGCCGACCGACGGGCCGGGCCCGGCCGCCGCGACGTCGAAGGCGGCGTGCACGGCGCGGTGCAGGATCGCGTCGACCGGGCGGGGCGTGCCGTCGTGGTCGAGGACGAGTTCGACCGGGTTGCGCTCGCGCAGGTCGCCGAACGCGCTGGCCGAGCGGGTGATCGCCTGCGCCGCGGGGACGCCCAGCACCTCGGCCAGGGGGCGGCCCAGCGCGTCGTCCCAGGCGACGCCGACCACGTCGGCGAGGTTGCGCGACACCTGCTGCACGACCAGGTCCGGCTCGCTCACCGCGAGCAGGACGCCGCGCGGCTGGATGCTGCCGGGGACGTGGATCGGCTCCCGCTCGCAGTTGCTGAGGTCGACCGGGGTGCCCGGCGCCAGCCAGCCGGTCTGCAGCTGGTCGGTCACGCGGCTGCCCCGTCGGGTCGTGTGCCGCGGGGCCGCACCTCGCGGGCCGGTGCCGCGCCGCACCAGGCGGCGAGCGCGGTGAAGGTCTCGCGGGCGGCGCCGACCACCTCGTCGGCGTCCCCGCCGGTGGCCACCCGGTCGCGGGTGGCCTGCCGGAAGCCGTGCCACATCGCCCCGGTCCGCTCGCCGTAGGGCGAGAACGCGGCGAGGCCGCCCGCGCCGGCCAGCTGCGGCAGCGAGGCCAGGTGCCGGTCGATGAACTGCCCGCCGAGGGTCGAGCCCTCGAGCACGTAGAGCCGGCCGAGCGCGGCGTCGGTGCTCGTCACGGGCGGCAGCTGCGGGCCGTCGGACGCCGGGACGGCGCCCAGCGCCGCCAGGTCGGCGGCGTAGAGGTGGGTGCGGCGCCGGCCGGACCAGTCGACGGCGGCGGCGTCGTCCGGGTGCTCGGCGGCCCAGCCGTCCAGCCCGGCCTCGGCGGCGGCCCAGAAGCCGTGCAGCCGGGTGAGCGCGCCGACCAGCCGGTCGGGGGAGAGGTCGGGGGCGAGCAGGTCGAGGGTGTCCTCGACGGCTCGGTGCTCGGCCGCGGTCTCCGTGCGCAGCCGGCGCAGGACGTCGACGTCGTCGGCCACGCGGTTCCCGTCGTCAGAGGCGCCGGTCTCCGGGGAGGGCAGCGCGTTGCCTGGTGAGCTCATGAGCCTCCTGAGCTTAGGTCAGGATCCGGCGGTCGGGGTCCGTGGCCGGGTGAGTCGCGCGGCACGCACGCCGAGGTGCAGGAGCAGCCGGTCGGCGCCGTCGGCCGGGTCGAGGCCGGTCAGCTCGCCGATGCGGGCCAGCCGGTAGTACAGCGTCTGCCGGTGGATGCACAGCCGCGCCGCGGCGCGCTGCGGGCTGCCGGCGCAGTCCAGCCAGACGGCGGCGGTCTCGGTGAGCACCGGGTCGGCCAGCAGCGCCGCGAGCGCGGGGTCCGGGCCGGGCAGCGCGGCGACCGAGCGCCAGGCGCCGAGCTCCGTCCAGGAGGCGGCCGGCGCCAGCCGGGGGTCGACCGCGGCGACGCGGGCGGCGGTGGCCGCCTCGTGCCACTGCGCGGGCAGGTCGGCGCAGCCCCGGCGGGCGGCGGCCACCCCGGCGGTGCTGCCCGCCGGCAGCCCGGCCAGCGCGCCGGCGGCCAGCGCACCGGCCGGCCGGGCGTCGTCCGCGCCGGCCAGCGGCAGCAGCACGGCCACGGCGACGGTCCCGGGGTGCCGGTCGTCGTCCAGGACCGCCGCGACCGCGCCCGCCCCCGGCGGCCGCCAGCCCTCCGGCAGGTCGGGGGCGGCCGGGTGCAGCGCGACCAGCGTGACCGGGGTCTGCGGGCCGAGGGCGTCGGTCAGCGTGCGGGCGGCCCGCGGGGAGCCGCCGGTCAGCACGGCGCGCAGCGCGGCGGGCAGGTCCGCCGCGCCCGGCCGGCCGTCGGCCAGCAGCCGCCCGGCCTCGGCGGCCAGCGCCGTGGCCGCGGCCAGCCCGGGGGTGGCAGGGTCGCCGACGTCGGTGCGGCCGCCGTCGAGCAGCCACAGGTAGCCGTGCAGCCGGCCGTCGGCGCGCACCGGCAGGCACAGCCGGGTGAGGATGCCGGCGTCCGGGTCGGCCGGCACCCGCACCGGCCCGGTGGCGGAGGCGATGCCGTGCGCCTCGAACCAGGCCCGCACCTGCGGGGTCGAGCCCCGACCGAGGATCGACCGGGTGCGGACGGCGTCCATGGTGCTGGTGCCGCCGTCGGGGGCCTCGCTGTGCGCGCAGAAGGCGAGGAGGGTGAAGTCGCGGTCCTCCAACGTCGCCGGGGCGCCCAGCACCCGGGACACCTCGTCCACCAGGTCCTGCAGGTCGTCGCGCACGTCCACCTCCGCTGATCGTTCATACGATCGTACGAAGCGGGCGGTCGGACTCCCTACATCCGTCGCTGGTGCGGGTGGACCGGGCGTCCCTACCGTTCGGGCACGTCCACCAGGAGGTCTGCCGTGCTCGCTTCGAAGGCCCTGTCGCAGGGACTGCTCGCCGCGTCCCGCCGTCCCGCGCTGCGCCGTGTGGTCACCGGGACACCCGCCACCCGTCGCGTCGTCGACCGGTTCGTCGCCGGCGAGACGCTGCCCGACGCGCTCGAGGTGGTGCGGCAGCTGACCGGCGACGGGCTCGCCGTCACCCTCGACCACCTGGGCGAGGACGTGACCGACCGCAGCGAGGCGCAGCGCACCCGCGACGCCTACCTCCGGCTGCTCGAGGCGCTCGCGCCGCTCGGCCTGGGCCGCCGCGCCGAGGTGTCGGTGAAGCTGTCGGCGTTCGGCCAGGCGCTGCCCGTTGGCGGCGAGGACGTCGCCCGCGAGCTCGTGCGCCCCGTGGTCGAGGCCGCCACCGCGCAGGGCACCACGGTCACCCTCGACATGGAGGACTCCGCGACCGTCGACTCCACGCTGGGCGTGCTGGCCGAGCTGCGCCGCGACCACCCGGGCACCGGCGCCGTGCTGCAGGCGATGCTGCACCGCACCGAGGACGACGCCCGCGCGCTCGCCGTCCCCGGTTCGCGGGTGCGGCTGGTCAAGGGCGCCTACCGGGAGCCCGCGGCGGTGGCCCACCAGGGGAAGACCGCCGTCGACACTGCCTACGCCCGCTGCCTGGAGCTGCTGGTCCGCGGCGGCGCGTACGCCATGGCCGGCACCCACGACCCGGCGATGATCGCCCGCCTGCTCGAGCTGGTCGCCGAGGCCGGGCGGGCGGCGGACACCTACGAGGTGCAGATGCTCTACGGCATCCGGCCCACCGAGCAGGCCCGGCTGGCCGCCGACGGGCACACCGTGCGGGCCTACGTGCCCTACGGCGTCGACTGGTACGGCTACTTCATGCGCCGGCTGGCCGAGCGCCCCGCCAACCTGCAGTTCTTCCTCCGCTCCCTCGCCACTCGCGGCTGACCCGCCCGCCCGCCCGCCCCGCACCCAGGAGGAACCATGGACGCCGTCACCCAGGTCCCCGCGCCCCGCAACGAGACCGTCAAGGACTACGCGCCCGGCTCGCCCGAGCGGGCCGAGCTGCAGCAGCGGCTCACCGAGCTCGCCGCCACCCCGGTCGAGCTGACCGCCACCATCGGCGGCGAGCAGCGGATGCCGTCGGGTCAGCCCTTCGACGTCGTGCAGCCGCACCGGCACGCGCACGTGCTCGGCACCTCCGCGCACGCCACGGCGGCGGACGCCGAGGCCGCCGTCCGCGCCGCCAAGCAGGCCGCCCCGAGCTGGGCGGAGCTGTCGTTCGACGACCGCGCGGCGGTGTTCCTCAAGGCCGCCGACCTGCTCGCCGGCCCGTGGCGGCAGACGCTCAACGCCGCGACCGTGCTCGGCCAGAGCAAGACCGCCTACCAGGCCGAGATCGACGCCGCCTGCGAGCTGATCGACTTCTGGCGCTGGAACGTGCACTTCGCCCGCCAGGTGCTCGCCGAGCAGCCGGTCTCCTCGCCCGGGGTGTGGAACCGGGTCGACCACCGGCCGCTGGAGGGCGTCGTCTACGCGGTCACGCCGTTCAACTTCACCGCGATCGCCGGCAACCTGCCCACCGCGCCGGCGCTGATGGGCAACACGGTGGTCTGGAAGCCCTCGCCGACCCAGCAGCTGGCCGCGCACCTGACCATGCGGCTGCTCGAGGCGGCCGGGCTCCCGCCGGGCGTGATCAACATGCTCCCCGGCGACGGCCAGCAGGTCTCCGACGTGCTGCTCGCCGACCGCGACCTGGCCGGCATCCACTTCACCGGGTCGACCGCGGTGTTCAAGATGCTGTGGCGCCGGGTGGCCGAGAACCTCGACGGCTACCGCGGCTACCCCCGCGTCGTGGGCGAGACCGGCGGCAAGGACTTCGTCGTCGCCCACCCCTCGGCCGACCCCGACGTGCTGCGGACGGCGCTGGTCCGCGGGGCGTTCGAGTACCAGGGCCAGAAGTGCTCGGCGGCCTCCCGCGCCTACGTGCCGCGCAGCGTGTGGGCGAAGGTGCGCGACGACCTCATCGGCACCACCGAGGCGCTGCCGGTGGGCGACGTCACCGACTTCTCGAACTTCATGGGCGCGGTCATCGACCGCCGCTCGTTCGACCGGCTCGCCGGGGTGCTCGAGGCGGCCAAGGCCGACGACGCGCTGAGCATCGTGGCCGGCGGCACCGCCGACGACAGCGAGGGCTTCTTCGTCCGGCCGACGATCGTCGAGGGCACCGACCCGGGGCACGAGGTGTTCACGAAGGAGTACTTCGGCCCGGTGCTCGCGGTGCACGTCTACGACGACGGCGACTACGACACCGTGCTGACGCAGATGGAGTCGGCGGCGCCGTACGCGCTGACCGGCTCGGTGATCGCCCAGGACCGCGCGGCCATCGCGCACGCCCAGCGCTTCCTGCGCAACGCGGCCGGCAACTTCTACGTCAACGACAAGCCCACCGGCGCCGTCGTCGGGCAGCAGCCGTTCGGCGGCGGCCGCGCGTCGGGCACCAACGACAAGGCCGGCGCCGCGCAGAACCTCATGCGCTGGACGTCGACCCGGTCGGTCAAGGAGACGTTCGTCCCCGCGACCGACCACCGCTACCCGCACATGGGCTGAGTGGAGTCCCAGCGCTGCAGGAACCGAGCGCTGGGACTCCGCTCAGCGGGCGGCGGGGCGCTCGGCGCGGAGGGTGGCGAGCAGGTCGGCGACGGTGTCGGCCAGCGGGCCGTCGCCGGGGATGGCCGCGCCGGGCTCGTCGTCGCCCAGCGGCTCCAGCGTGGCGAGCTGGCTGTCCAGCAGCGTCGGCGGCATGTAGTGGCCCTGGCGGTGGGCGAGCCGGTCGGCGAGCACGTCCCGGTCGACGGTCACGTGGGCGAACCAGACCGACGGGTGCCCGTCCCCGAGCAGGTCGCGGTAGGCCCGCTTGAGCGCCGAGCAGGTGATGACCACCGACGTCCCGGCGGCCTCGTGCCCGCCGATCACCTCGGCGATCTTCCGCAGCCACGGCCAGCGGTCCTCGTCGTCCAGCGGGTGGCCGCTGGCCATCTTGTCCACGTTGGCCTTCGGGTGCAGGTCGTCGCCCTCGATGTACTCCCAGCCCAGCCGGCGGGTGAGCTCCGCGGCCACGCTGGTCTTGCCGGAGCCGGAGACGCCCATGACGACGATGGACGTGGTCGCGGGGGCAGGCGTGTCGGTCACGCCCTGACCGTAGGGGAGAGCCCGGTCAGGCGGTCGGCAGGTCCAGCAGCCGACGCCGCTCGGCGGCGTCGGGCTCGGCGAGCCGGGCCACCATCAGCACCTCGTCGCCGGCCTGCCGCAGCCACTCCCGCAGCCCGTCGACGTCGCCGCGGTTGCGGTCGCGCAGCTGGCCGAGCTGGATCTGCCGGGTGCTCGCCTGGGCGCGCATCGCCGGCGGGAGGGTGCGGCCGAGCATCCGGGCCAGCGCGGTGAAGCCGGCGCCGAGGTAGACCAGCTCGCGGGGGTCGGCCACGGCGCTGAGCAGGAACTGCGCCTCGTCGGTGCGGCCGGCCTCGGCCAGGTCCAGGTACTGCCGGGCGCGGCGGGCGCCGCGGTCGGCGGCCTCCTCGGTGGGGGTCGTCATGCCCTCCACTGTGCCCCGTCGGTCCAGGAACGCGAACAGGCCCCGCCCGGGGAGGGCGGGGCCTGTCACTGGTGCGCCATCAGGGACTCGAACCCCGAACCCGCTGATTAAGAGTCAGCTGCTCTGCCAATTGAGCTAATGGCGCGTGCCGCACCGGCTGACCGGGCAACGGAAGAGAACTGTACACGGCGCTCGGCGGTCCCTCGACGAGGGGGGTCCGTGTTGGTTCCCGCACCCGGGTCCGGAAGCGAGGACACTGGGGCCGAGTGCACGCCGTCCGGGAGGTACCCGGGCGGGAGAGGGGCAGGTCTCCGTGGGTCAGCAGGTCGTCGGTCGGCGCAGCGTGAGGGGAGCGGTGGCGGTGCTCGGCGTCGCCGCGCTCACGCTGCTCGCAGGGTGCCAGGGCTCCTCCGACGGGGGTGGCTCCGGCTCGACCCCGAAGGCCGAGTCCGCGCCGCCGGCCACCCTCCAGCTGACCCCCGCCGACGGGACGGCGGACGTCTCGCCGGCCACCGCGGTGCAGGTCGCCGTCGCCGGCGGCGACCTCGGCAAGGTGACGGTGACCGACGGCGCCGGCGCTGCCGTGCCGGGGGAGGTGGCGGCCGCGCCGGACGCGCCGGGCAGCTCGCTGTGGACGCCGACGAAGCCGCTGGCGTACGGCACCGAGTACACGCTCACCGCCACCGCCGAGAACAAGGCGGACGACGAGGCGAAGGCCACCGCCACGTTCACCACCGTCACCCCGGCCACGCTGAGCACCCCGTCGGTCGGCCCGCTGAACGACACCACCGTCGGCGTCGGCATGCCGCTGCGGGTGTTCTTCGACCAGGCGGTCGACGACGAGCACAAGCCGGCCGTCGAGCGGCAGCTGAAGGTGACCACCTCGCAGCCGACCGACGGCGTGTGGAGCTGGCTCAGCGACAAGGAGGTCCACTTCCGGCCCTCCACCTACTGGCCGGCCGACACCGACGTCACCCTGGACGCCGCGCTGTACGGGATCGACCTGGGCAACGGCGTCTGGGGCGAGAAGGACCGCAAGGTCACCTTCCACGTCGGCGCCGAGCACGTCTCGGTCGCCGACGCGGCCGCGCACACGCTGACGGTCAAGGACGGCGGCAACGTCGTCCAGACCTTCCCGATGAGCGCCGGCAGCAACGCCAACCCGACCCGCAACGGCGCGCACGTGGTGCTGCAGACCTACGACGACATCACCATGGACTCCTCGACGTTCGGCCTCGCCGTCGACGCGCCCGGCGGCTACCGGTCCGACGTGAAGTGGGCGACCCGGATCTCCAACAACGGCGAGTTCGTGCACGGTGCCCCGTGGTCGGCGGGGCAGCAGGGGCACGCGAACGTGTCGCACGGCTGCATCAACCTCACCGACGACCGCGCCGAGTGGTTCCTGCACTTCTCCCAGCCCGGCGACGTCGTCGAGGTCGTCAACTCGATCGGCCCGACGCTGTCGGCGGTCGACGGGGACATCTACGACTGGGCCGTGCCGTGGGACCAGTGGACGGCCGGCAGCGCGCTGAGCTGAGCCCTCCCGGCTGACCCCTGCTTCGATGACGGGGCCCGCACCCGCCCGGGTGCGGGCCCCGTCGCGTCCGAGGAGGTGCGCATGGCCCGCACCGGCGTGCGCGAGGTCGTCCTGCTCACCCTCGGCTGGGAGGACCTGCCGCGCAGCGTCTCGGTCGAGGGCGCCCCGCCGCACGAGCGGCTGCGGGAGCCGGTGCCCGGCGTCCTGCTGCACACCGACGGCGGCTGGGTGCTGCTGGACACCGGCTTCAACACCGCGCTGCTGCGCGACGCGGCGCTGCGGCGGCGCTTCTTCGGCGACCCGGCGTCCCGGGCGGTCCTGCCCGGGCCCGGCGAGCCGCTGGAGGAGGCGCTGGCGCACGCCGGCATCGACCTCGCCGAGGTGCACGCGGTCGGGCTGAGCCACCTGCACCTCGACCACGCCGGCGGGCTCCGCCACTTCACCGGCCGCCCGGTGCACTGCCAGCGCCGCGAGCTGGAGTTCGGGCTGTCGGCGGAGGCCGAGCAGCACGGCGTCCACCGGATCGACTTCGACGACCCGCGGCACGACTGGCGGCTGGCCGACGGCGACGTGGAGATCGCGCCCGGGGTCACCGCCGTGCTCACCGCCGGGCACACGCCCGGCCACCAGAGCTTCGTCGTCGACCTCGACGACAGCGTCGGGGGCGGCGGCTACGTGTTCGCCTTCGACGCCGCCGACCTGCGGCACGAGAACGTCGAGCAGGAGATCTCGGTGGGTGGGCGGGTGCACGCGACCCCGGAGGAGTGCGTCGAGCAGGTGCGCCGGCTCAAGGCGATCGCCGCGGAGCGCGGCTACCCGCTGCTGCCCGGGCACGACCCGGTCGTCTGGCCGGCGGCGACCCGGGAGCTGGCGGCGCGGTTCGGCCGCGCCCCGGCCCGCTGACCGGCCGGCCCGGGATGCGCAGAGGGCCCCGGTCGGTGATCCGACCGGGGCCCCGCAGGGTGAGTGACGGGACTTGAACCCGCGACATCCAGGATCACAACCTGGCGCTCTACCAGCTGAGCTACACCCACCGTCGCTCGCCGTCACCGAGGTGGCGGGCGAACCGGCACAACGATACCGGAGGGGGTCAGGCGCTCGTCGCAGGTGGGGTCGCGGCGCCCGCGGCGAGGGTCGGCGCGAAGGCCGCGACGACGTCCGCGGCCGCGGCCTGGGCCTGGTCGCCGGAGGGTCCGGGGTCGGCGACGAACAGCGTCTGCCGGTAGTAGGCGAGCTCGCGGATCGACTCGATGATGTCGGCGAGCGCCCGGTGGGCCAGGCCCTTCTGCGGCTGGGCGAAGTACACCCGGGGGAACCAGCGGCGGGCCAGCTCCTTGATCGAGGAGACGTCGATCATCCGGTAGTGCAGGTGGTCGTCGAGCTCGGGCATGTCCCGGGCCAGGAAGCCCCGGTCGGTGCCGATCGAGTTGCCGCACAGCGGCGCGGTGCGCCGCTCGGGGACGAACCGCTTCACGTAGGCCAGCACCTGCTGCTCGGCCTCGGCCAGCGTCACCGTCGAGGCGCGCACCTCGTCGGTCAGCCCCGACTTCGCGTGCATCTCGGTGACCACCTCGGCCATCCCGGCCAGCGCCGCGTCGTCCGCGTGGATGATCACGTCGAGCCCGGGGTCGAGCACGTTGAGCTGCGAGTCGGTGACGACCACGGCGACCTCGATGAGCTGGTCGCTGCCGAGGTCGAGCCCGGTCATCTCGCAGTCGATCCACACCAGGTTCTGCGCTGCACTGTCGGCCACGAGCAGCGACCCTACGCACTCCGGCACGGATCGGTCCGCCGAGCGGGGTCCGCGGCGACCACGGGCGGTCTGCCGCTGCGTCACCACGGCACCACCGGCCGTGACACGCCGGGACGCCGCTCCGTCCGGCGGCGCGCCCGTCCGGGGAACCCGGGAGGGGGGCGACGATGACGTAACGTCGGATCGGCCTGCCGCGCCGCCGGCCGCCCCTGCGCCCGCCGGCGCCCGTCCCTGGAGTGACCGTGCTGACCCTCACGCCGACGCCGCTGGAGACCGCGGCCGAGCGTGCGTTCTTCGCCGAGCTCGCCGGTTGGGACACCGGCGGGGCCGTGCGCGGCGCCGTGATGGCCTCGCTGCCCCTGGTCGAGGACGGCCCGATGCAGCGGCGGGTGGCCGATGCGGTGCTCTTCGTGCCCGAGGGCGTGGCCGTCGTCCGGGTGGTGGAGGTGGTGCGCCAGTCCGGCGTGGTCACCGCCTCGCCCGACGGCGCCTGGACCATCGGCCCCGGCGAGGGCCCGGGCGAGGTGCTGCAGCTGTCCGGTGGCGGGTCGACCCCGCTCGAGGGGCTGATGCGGGCCGGTATGGACGCGGCGATGAAGCTGCGCGGCGCCGGCCTCGCGCCGGGCCGGATCGCCCGGCTGACCGTGCTCACCGGCGCCGTCACCGGGCTGCTGCCCGGCGACGGCGACCTGGGGGAGGGCGACCAGGTCGCGCTGCTGGACCCGCGCTCGCTGCTGCTGGGCGTGGCCCGGGCCAGCCGGTACGCCGGCACCGACAACCCCCGGCTCTGGACGACGGCCGACGTCCGCGCCGCCATCGAGGCCCTGGGCGTCGCCGGCCGCAGCCCCTCGGTGGAGGAGCTGAACGTCGAGGGCTTCCCGTACTCGCCGTACGTGCTGCGCCGTCCGGACCTGCTCACCCCCGCGTCGCTGGCCGCCTCCAAGCCGGCCGTCGCGGCCGCGCCGACGTCGACGGCGGCGCCGCAGCGCACCGCCCCGGCCGGGCCGCTGGTCGACCCGGCCGCCGCGGCCCGGGTCGCCGCTGCCGCGGTCCAGGCCCAGGAGGCCGCGGAGGCGGAGGCGCAGGCGCAGCAGGACCGGGCCGTGGTCGCGGCGCCCCCCGCGCCGACCCCGCCGCCCGCCGCGCCGACCCCGCCCGCGGACGTGACCGTCCCGGCCGAGCTGCGCTCCCGCCCGCAGGACACGCTCGCGCTGCCCACCGAGGCCGCCGGTCCGCCGCGCGCCGAGGACACCGGTGGCCTGGGCGGGCTGTTCGGCGCCCCGGGCGAGGAGGGGCACCAGCCGGCGGCCCCCGTGGTCATGCCCTACCAGCTGCGGCCGGTGCGCGGCCCGCAGACGGCGCCGCACCCGGTCGCCGCGCCGGGCGCCGCCCCGGCCGGTGGTGGCCGCCGGCGGCGCACCGGGCTGGTGCTCGGCCTGGTCGCGCTGCTGGTCGTCGTGGTCGCGCTGGTCGGCGTCGTGGTGCTGCGCGGGGACGGCTCCGACGACGGCGGCCGCCCCGCCGCGTCCACGACCAGCCCCGCGGCCCCCAGCGGCCCGCGACCCGGGGACACGCAGGTGGTCGGCGGCACCACCTTCACGCTGCGGGTGACCGACACGGTCGACACCTGCCGGGGTCACGCCTACGGCGCCGTCGCCGGGTTCTTCGACAGCGCCGACTGCACCGGCCTCGGCCGGGCGCTGTGGGCCGCGGACGCCGGCGGGCAGCCGGCCGTCGTCTCCATCGCCCGGGTCACCATGCCCGACGAGAGCATCGCCACCGCGCTGCTGTCGCTGGTCAACTCCGACGGCACGGGCAACGTCAGCGACCTGCTGCGCGAGGGCCGCTCCTACCCGGGCGGCCCGTCCGAGCTGCCCGGCAACCCGCGAGAGTTCGCCAGCCGGCAGGACGGCGCGACCGTGACGATCGTCGAGACCGCCTGGGCCGGCTCGGAGAGCGGCACCGGCGCGGCGCTCGACGCACTGGCCAGCGACGCCCTCACGCTGACCCTGCCCGGGGAGTGAGGGCGGCCGCCTCGGCCATGGCGGTGAGCAGCTTTCCCATCGCCGGGCGGGGCAGCCGGCCGGCGCTGTGCGGGGTGGAGTTGATCAGACCGAACACCGCGTGCGCCCGTGCCCGGCAGGCCGCCGTCGGTGCGCCCGGGTGCAACCGGGCGAGCACCGCCACCCACTCCTCGACGTAGGCCCGCTGCAGCGACCGCACCCGGCGGGCGTCGGCCTCGGCCAGCGCGCCGAGGTCGCGGTCCTGCACGGTGATCAGCGCCGGGTTGCCGAGCGCGAAGTCGACGTGGAAGTCGATCAGCGCCCGCAGCTGGCCGGCCGGGTCGTCGCCGGCCGCGGCGATCCGCTCCCGGCCGCCGGCCAGCAGCCGCTCGCTGATCCGCACCAGCATCTCGGCGAGCATCGCGTCCTTGCTCGCGAAGTGCCGGTACAGCGCCGGGCCGCTGATGCCGACGGCGGCCCCGACGTCGTCGACGCCGACCGCCCGGGAGCCGCGCTCGGCGAACAGCTGGGCCGCCGCCCGCAGGATCTGCTCGCGGCGGGAGGGGCGCGCGGCGTCGCCGTGCAGCGCGGTGTCCGGATCCGGCGTCACACGCCCGAGGTTAACCGCTGTTCACATCCTGGCCGGTGACGTGGTTCACTCCGGTCGTGGACGCAACGGTGCTCCCCACCCGCCCGCCGGCCGACCCCGGTGCCGCGACCCGCAACGCCGGGCGGCACCGGGAGCTGGTCGGAGACCTGCACGTGCAGCTGGCCCGGGTCGCCCTCGGCGGCGGGGACCGCGCGCGCGAGCGGCACACCGCCCGCGGGAAGCTGCTGCCGCGCGAGCGGGTCGACGCGCTGCTCGACCCCGGCAGCCCCTTCCTCGAGCTGTCCCCGCTGGCCGCGCACGGCCTCTACGACGGCGAGGCGCCCGGCGCGGGCATCGTCACCGGCATCGGCCGGGTCGCCGGCCGCGAGGTCGTCGTCGTCGCCAACGACGCCACCGTCAAGGGCGGCACGTACTACCCGGTGACGGTGAAGAAGCACCTGCGGGCGCAGGAGGTGGCCCTCCAGAACCGGCTGCCGTGCGTCTACCTCGTCGACTCCGGCGGGGCGTTCCTGCCGCTGCAGGACGAGGTGTTCCCCGACCGCGAGCACTTCGGCCGGATCTTCTACAACCAGGCGACGATGTCCCGGGCCGGCATCCCGCAGATCGCCGCCGTCCTCGGGTCGTGCACCGCCGGCGGCGCGTACGTGCCGGCGATGAGCGACGAGTGCGTCATCGTCCGCGGCCAGGGCACGATCTTCCTCGGCGGCCCGCCGCTGGTGAAGGCCGCGACCGGCGAGGAGGTCACCGCCGAGGAGCTCGGCGGCGGCGAGCTGCACTCGCGGGTCAGCGGCGTCACCGACCACCTCGCCGAGGACGACGCCGACGCGCTCCGGATCGTGCGCCAGATCGTCGGCACGCTGGGCCCGCGGGAGCCGCGCCCCTGGGACGTCGAGCCGGTCGAGGAGCCGCTGCACGCGCCGGAGTCGCTGTACGACGTCGTCCCGACCGACCCGCGCACCCCCTACGACGTCCGCGAGGTGATCGCCCGCCTGGTCGACGGCAGCCGGTTCGCCGAGTTCAAGGCGCTCTACGGGCCCACGCTGGTCACCGGGTTCGCCCGGCTGCACGGCCACCCGGTGGGCATCGTGGCCAACAACGGCGTGCTGTTCGCCGAGTCCGCGCTCAAGGGCGCGCACTTCATCGAGCTGTGCGACCGGCGGAGGATCCCGCTGCTGTTCCTGCAGAACATCTCCGGCTTCATGGTCGGCCGCGACTACGAGGCCGGTGGCATCGCCAAGCACGGCGCGAAGATGGTCACCGCCGTCGCCTGCGCCCGGGTGCCCAAGCTGACCGTCGTCATCGGCGGTTCGTTCGGCGCCGGCAACTACTCGATGTGCGGCCGGGCCTACTCGCCCCGGTTCCTGTTCACCTGGCCCAACTCGCGGATCTCGGTGATGGGCGGGGAGCAGGCCGCGTCGGTGCTGGCCACCGTGCGCCGCGACCGCCTCGGCGACGCGTGGAGCGCCGCCGAGGAGGAGGCCTTCAAGGAGCCCATCCGGGCGCAGTACGAGGAGCAGGGCCACCCGTACCACGCCACGGCGCGGCTCTGGGACGACGGCGTCATCGACCCGGCCCAGACCCGCACCGTGCTCGGTCTCGCCCTGTCAGTCTGCGCCAATGCGCCGTTGGAGGAGGTCGGCTATGGCGTCTTCCGGATGTGAGACCCGCCGTGGGCCGAGGTCAGCCCGCCGCGCCGGCGACCGACGGCGCGGTCGGGTCGGCCGACTCCGGCTTCACCTCGCGCAGCACGTAGTCCTCGATCGTCTCGAGGTCGTGGGTGGACCGCTTCACGATGGCGAGCAGGTCGCTCATCTTGCTGACCTCCTCGACCTGCTCCTTGATGAACCACTGCATGAACTGGTCGGAGGCGAAGTCGTTGTGCTGCCGGGCCACCGCGGTGAGCTGGTTGATCTGCTCGGTGACCCGCTTCTCCTGCGCCAGCGCGAGCGCGACGGGGGCGACCACGTCGGCGAACTCGGTGATCGGGGCCTCGATGCCGGGGATCTTCACCGGTGCGTCGGCGTCGAGCAGGTAGCGCACCATCATCATCGCGTGGTTGCGCTCCTCGGCCGCCTGGTCGAAGAACAGCTGGGCGGTCTGCGGCATGGTCAGCTCGTCGAAGTAGATCGCGCAGGCGACGTACTGCTGGTGCGCGGCGAACTCGTGGCCGATCTGGGCGTTGAGCAGGTCGACGAAGGCGTCGGCGGCCAAGGGTCCTCCCGGGTCCGTGGGGCGTTGCGAGCACGGTATCTGCCGACACGCCGTCCGCGGTGGACCGGGGAGCAAGGCATGGCTAACCTCACCCGGTGCCCAAGGCCGAGCGCATGCCCAAGAAGAAGTGCTGCGAGGACAAGCCCCGCTGCAAGCGGTGCCCCCTCCGCGCGCTCGCGGAGGGCACCCTCCCGCCCGGGTACACGGTCAAGAAGCGCCGGCTGGTCAAGGTCGGCAAGGTCGACGCCGTCCTCGCGAAGAGCACCCGCGCCGCTGCCTGACCCCACCTCTTCCCGCCTCCTCGCGAGAAGCCGGGGGTGGTGAGGGTGTTCGACACCGTCCTCGTCGCCAACCGGGGCGAGATCGCCGTCCGGGTGGTCCGCACGCTGCGCGCGCTGGGCATCCGCTCGGTCGCCGTGTACAGCGACGCGGACGCCGGCGCGCTGCACACCCGGGTCGCAGACGTCGCCGTCCCGATCGGCCCCGCACCGGCCGGGCAGAGCTACCTGTCCATCGACCGCGTGGTCGACGCAGCGCTGCGCACCGGCGCGCAGGCGGTGCACCCCGGCTACGGCTTCCTGTCCGAGAACGTCGAGTTCGCCCGGGCCTGCGCGGAGGCGGGGATCGCCTTCATCGGCCCGCCGGTGCCGGCGATCGAGGCGATGGCCGACAAGATCCGGGCCAAGCTCACCGTCTCCGCGGCCGGCGTGCCGGTGGTGCCGGGCCGCACCGAGCCGGGCATGGACGACGACGCGGTGGCCGCCGCGGCGGTCGAGGTCGGCTTCCCGGTGCTGCTCAAGCCCAGCGCGGGCGGCGGCGGCAAGGGCATGCGGGTGGTCCGCTCGGCCGCCGAGCTGCCCGAGCAGATCGCCGGTGCCCGCCGCGAGGCCCGCGGCTCGTTCGGCGACGACACGCTGCTCGTCGAGCGGTACGTGGGCTCGGCCCGGCACATCGAGGTGCAGGTGCTCGGCGACGCGCACGGCACCGTCGTCCACCTGGGCGAGCGGGAGTGCAGCCTGCAGCGCCGGCACCAGAAGGTGGTCGAGGAGGCGCCCTCACCGCTGCTGACCCCGGTCCAGCGGGACCGGATGGGCCGGGCGGCGGTGGAGGCGGCGCGCGCGGTCGGCTACACCGGGGCGGGCACGGTCGAGTTCATCGTCGACGCCGACGACCCGGACAGCTTCTTCTTCCTGGAGATGAACACCCGGCTGCAGGTCGAGCACCCGGTCACCGAGGCGGTCACCGGCCTGGACCTGGTCGAGCTGCAGGTGCGGGTGGCGGCGGGCGAGCCGCTGCCGATCGGCCAGGACGACGTCCGGCTGACCGGGCACGCGATCGAGGCACGGCTGTACGCCGAGGACCCCGCGCGCGGCTTCCTGCCCCAGGCCGGCACCGTGCTCGGCCTGCGCGAGCCGGCCGCCCCCGGGGTGCGCACCGACTCCTCGCTGGCCGCCGGCACCGTGGTCGGCACCGACTACGACCCGATGCTGGCCAAGGTGATCGCGCACGGTCCCGACCGGGAGACCGCCCGCACCCGGCTGCTCGCGGCGCTGCGCGACACCGCGGTGCTCGGGGTGGCCACCAACGCCGGGTTCCTGCGGGCGCTGCTCGCCGACCCGGACGTCGCGGCCGGCCGGCTGGACACCGGGCTGATCGAGCGCCGGGGCGGGGCACTGCTGCCCGCCGACGTCCCCGACGCCGTGCTGGTCGCGGCCGCGCTGGCCCGCCAGCTCGCCGCCGAGCCTGCCGGGCCGGTGGTCGACCCGTGGTCGGTGCCGTCGGGCTGGCGGCTCGGGGAGCCGGCCGAGACGGTGCACCGACTGACCGCCGGCGGGCGGGCGGCCGAGGTGCGGGTGCGCGGCCGGGCCGCCGCCGCGCAGGTCCGGATCGGCGACGGCGAGCGCGCGCCGGCGGCCGTCCGCGCGGACGGTGCCGACCTGCTGCTCACCTGGAACGGCCGCACCACCCGCTACGCGGTGGCCGCCGACGGCGACGTCCTGTGGCTGGCCGGCGACGGCTGGTCCGGGCCGGTGCGCGAGCAGCCGCGGCTGGCGTCGGCCGCGGAGGCAGCGGCGGCCGACGGGGTGGTCACCGCGCCGATGCCCGGCACGGTGACGGTGGTGCACGCCGCGGTCGGCGACCAGGTGGCAGCGGGGACCCCGCTGCTGGTCGTCGAGGCGATGAAGATGGAGCACGTGCTGACCGCGCCCCTCGCGGGGACGGTCACCGAGCTCCCGGCAACGGCCGGCCGACCGGTCCGGCTCGACGAACGGCTGGCCGTGGTGACCCCACCGGCCGGAGGGGAGTGACCCGGTGCTCGACTACCGGCTCGACGAGGAGACCGAGGCGCTGCGGAAGGTGGTCCGCGAGTTCGCCGTGGAGGTGGTCGCCCCGCAGATCGGCGGGTTCTACGAACGCGACGAGTTCCCCACCGAGATCGTCCGGCAGATGGGCGAGCTCGGGCTGTTCGGCCTGCCGTTCCCCGAGGAGTACGGCGGCTCGGGCGGCGACTACTTCACCCTCTGCGTCGCGCTGGAGGAGCTGGCCCGGGTCGACTCCTCGGTCGCGATCACCCTCGAGGCCGGCGTCTCGCTCGGTGCCATGCCGGTCTACCGGTTCGGCACTCCAGAGCAGAAGCAGCAGTGGCTGCCCCGGCTGTGCGAGGGGAAGGCGCTGGCGGCGTTCGGGCTGACCGAGCCCGGTGGCGGCTCGGACGCCGGTGCCACCCGCACCACCGCGCGGCTGGAGGACGGGCACTGGGTGGTCAACGGGTCGAAGGCGTTCATCACCAACTCCGGCACCGAGCTCACCGAGCTGGTCACCGTGACGGCGGTGACCGGCACCCGCGCCGACGGGTCGAAGGAGATCTCGGCGATCGCGATCCCGTCGGGCACGCCCGGGTTCACCGTGGGCAAGCGGTACGCGAAGGTCGGCTGGAACGCCTCGGACACCCGGGAGCTGTTCTTCGACGACGTCCGGGTGCCCGAGGAGAACCTGGTGGGGGAGCGGGGGCGGGGGTACGCGCAGTTCCTGTCGATCCTCGACGAGGGCCGGATCGCCATCTCCGCGCTGGCCGTGGGCCTGGCCCAGGGGTGCGTCGACGAGAGCGTCAAGTACGCCGGTGAGCGGGAGGCGTTCGGCCAGCCGATCGGTCGCAACCAGGCCGTGCAGTTCCTCATCGCCGACATGGAGGTGCGGGCGTCGACGGCGCGGCTGGCCTACTACCGGGCTGCGGAGAAGATGCTGCGCGGCGAGCCGTTCAAGCGGGAGGCCTCGATCGCCAAGCTGTACAGCTCGGAGATGGCGATGGAGAACGCCCGCTACGCCGCCCAGGTGCACGGCGGGTACGGCTTCATGACCGAGTTCCCGGTGGGCCGGTTCTACCGGGACGCCAAGATCCTGGAGATCGGCGAGGGCACCAGCGAGGTGCAGCGCATGCTCATCGCCCGCTCGCTCGGGCTCGGCTGAGACGAGTGGAGTCCCAGCGCACCGGAAACCGAGCGCTGGGACTCCACCGCGTCAGGCGGTGACGTCGATGAGCACCTTGCCGACCGCGCCGTCCTCGACGGCGCGGTGCGCGTCCGCGGTCTGCGCCAGCGGGAAGACGTGCAGCGGCAGCCCCGCCTCCCGGCCGACCCGGACGGCGCCGTCGAGCACGGCGGCGTTCACGTCCTCGACGGCGAGGTCCTTGGCGCGGGTGGGCTCGGTGTAGACGAGCACGAACTGCCAGCGGACGTTGGGACCCATCTGCAGGCGGATCGGGATGGTCACCTCGTCGCCGCCGTTGGTGGCGTAGACCGCGACGGTGCCGTGCGGGGCGATCACCTGGACGTCGGTCTGCACGTTCTGCGCCGGCGCCACCTCGACGATCACGTCGACGCCCTGCGGGACGATCTTGCGGACCTCGTGGACGACGTCCTGCTGCTTGTAGTCGATCACGTGGTCCGCGCCGGCCGCGGCGGCGAGCTGGGCCTTGTCCGGGCCGCTGACCGTGGCGATGACGGTGGCGTCGGCCCAGCGGGCGAGCTGGATGGCGGCGTTGCCGACCGCGCCGGCGCCGCCCTGCACGAGCACGGTGCGGCCGGTGAGGGTGCCGGGGCCGATCCGGTCGGGGAGCGTCTCGCCGGCGGTCAGGCAGCGGTGCGCGGTGAGGAACGGGATGCCCAGCGCCGCGCCGAGCTCGAAGGAGGGGTCGGCGCCGAGGAGGACGGTCTGCCGGGCGGGGACGACGGTGTACTCGGCCGCGGTGCCGTTGCGCCGCTGCCAGGCCGCCTCCCAGACCCACACGCGCTCACCGACGATCGCGGGGTCGACGCCCTGGCCGACCGCGTCGACGGTGCCGGCGCCGTCCTGGCCGGGGATCTGGCCGTCCGGCCCGGGTTCGGTGCCGGTGCGGGACCGCCAGTCGGTCGGGTTGACGCCGGAGAAGGCCAGGCGCACCCGGACCTCGCCGGGGCCGGGGTCCGGGGTGGGCTCGTCGACGAGGGAGAGGACCTCGGGGCCGCCGGTCTGGGTGTAGGTGATGGCTCGCACGAGCCCTTCCTACCCCCGACCTCCCGGTCCGGGCACCCGTCGGGTGACGGTGGTCAGGAGGCGCGGCGCAGGCGGCGGCGCTCGCGCTCGGACAGCCCGCCCCAGATGCCGAAGCGCTCGTCGTTGGCGAGGGCGAACTCGAGGCACTCGGCGCGGACCTCGCAGCCGGTGCAGATCTTCTTCGCCTCGCGGGTCGAGCCGCCCTTCTCGGGGAAGAACGCCTCGGGGTCGGTCTCGGCGCAGAGGGCCTTGTCGTGCCAGCCCTGGTCCTCGCCGTCCATGCCGGGGAAGCCGGCGTCGAACACGCCGGTCATGCCGAGCACGTCCGCGTCGTAGCCGAGCGGGGCCACCTCGGTCGCGGCAGTGCGGTAGTCGCTCAGCCAGGTCACGTCAGCCATCTCGATCCGTCCCCCTGCGTCTCGTTCCGGATGCCGCACCCGCGGTCGCCGGGCTGTCACCGTTCGTGACAACGAGGGAATTACACGGGGGTGGTTCCGGGGAGTCAACGTTTCCGGCCCGTTACGCGCAGCCCCACCCGTCACAGCTGTCGACCGACACCTCGGCAGTCACGCCGGAGGTGCTGGACGCCGGGCGTGGCTCGACAGGTGTTGCCCGACCTCCGGCCGGATGTTCGGCGAGATCAAGTTCGCCGACCAGCCCCCGATCGGCCGATTCCGGGCCGCTCAGCCCGCACCCAGGCCGCGCTGGGCGGAGTGGATCCGTCGAGCCGAGCCCGACGGATCCGCTCCACCTCACATCCGGGCGAGCTCGGCGGCCAGCGGGCCGAGGCCCAGCGACCCGAGGTCGAGCGCGGCCTGGTGCCAGGCCTTGAGGTCGAAGTCGGCGCCCGCGCGCCGGCGGGCGGCGTCGCGGCAGGTCAGCCACACCCGCTCGCCGACCTTGTAGGCCGGCGCCTGGCCCGGCCAGCCGAGGTAGCGGTGCAGCTCGTCGACCCGCATCGCGTCCTCCATGTTCACGTGGGTGCGGAGGAAGTCCAGCGCCACGTCGTAGCTCCACCGGTCGCCGGCCGCCCGCCCGGCCGGGACCGGCAGGTCGAGGTGGACGCCGATGTCGAGCACCACCCGCGCCGCCCGCAGCTCCTGGGCGTCGAGCATGCCGAGCCGGTCGCCCGGGTCGTCGAGGAAGCCGAGCTCACCCATCAGCCGCTCGGAGTACAGCGCCCAGCCCTCGCCGTGGCCGGAGCACCAGGCCAGCATCCGCTGCCACCGGTTGAGCAGGGCGGCGTTGTAGACGTTCTGCCCGATCTGCAGGTGGTGGCCGGGCACCCCCTCGTGGAAGACGGTCGTCGTCTCCCGCCAGGTGGTCATGTCGGTGACGCCCTCGGGCAGCGACCACCACATCCGGCCGGGCCGGCTGAAGTCCTCGGTCGGGCCGGTGTAGTAGACGCCCTCGCCGGAGGTCGGCGTCAGCCGTCCCTCGATCCGCTTGACGGGTGCGGGGATGTCGAAGTGGACGCCGTCCAGCGCCGCCATCGCCCGGTCGGCGGTCTCCTGCAGCCAGGCCTGCAGCGCCTCCCGGCCGCGCACCTGCCGGGCCGGGTCGGCGTCCAGGGCCGCCATCGCCCCGGCGATGCCCTGCCCCGGGGCGATCTGCTCCGCGACCGCCTCCTTCTCCGCCACGATCCGGGCGAGCTCGTCCCAGCCCCAGGCGTAGGTCTCCTCGAGGTCCAGGTCCATGCCGGTGAAGAAGCGCGACTCCAGCGCGTACCGCTCCCGGCCCACGCCGTCCGCCTCCGGGGCCGACGGCAGCAGGTCCCGCTCGATGCGGTCGGCGAAGGTGCCCAGCGCGGCGTCCACGCCCGCCACGGCGCGGTCCAGGTCGGCGCGCAGCGCACCCTGGACCGGAGCCCGGCCGGCGAACCCGGCGAAGAAGCCCGGCTGCCCGGCCGCGCCCGCCCAGCGGCGGGCGATGCCCGCGGCCAGCCGCACCTGGCGGGCGGCGGAGACGCGGCCCCGGGCGGCGGCGTCGACCAGGCCGGCGGTGTAGCCCTCCAGCGCGGCGGGCAGGGCGCCGAGCCGGCGGGCGATGGTGGCCCAGTCCTGCTCGGTGGCGGTGGGCATGAGGTCGAACGTCGACCGGAAGTCCTGCAGCGGGCTGCCGATGGTGTTCAGCGACGCCGCGGTCCAGCCCGCGTCGTGCAGGGCGAGCTCCGCACCGATCCGCTCGAGCATGGCGTTGCGCGCCACCTCGTCGCGGCGGTCGACCGGCTCGGTCCGCTCCACCTCGGCCACCGTGCGCCGCAGCAGCGCGGCGCTGGCGGCGTGCCCGTCAGGGGTGAGGTCGGGCCACCGGTCGTCGTGGCCCAGCACGCCGAGGTAGGTCGCCTGGGCGGGCTGGTCGGCGGCGTACTCGTCGACGAACCGGTCGGCGAGCTGGTCGAGGGCGGACGGCGCGCGTGTGGGCTGACTCACGTCCGCCCACGCTAGCCCCGTCGCCCGTGGGGCTGCCGAGGTGCTCGGGGCGTCAGGCGGTGGCGGGAGCCGATGCGACCGCCGGCCGCGAGCGCAGCCGCAGGGCGGGCACGGTGCGGTGCATGATCGGGCCGATGGCCAGCGCGTAGAGCACCGTGCCGACCCCGACGTCGCCGCCGAGCAGCCAGCCGACCGCCAGCACGCCGACCTCGATGACGGTGCGCACGACGCGCACCGACAGCCCGCGTTCGGCGAGCCCGGTGGTCAGCCCGTCGCGCGGGCCGGGACCGAGCCCCGCCCCGATGTAGGCACCGGTGGCGATGCCGTTGAGCACCACGCCGGCGAGCAGCAACGGCACCTGGACGGCGAGAGTGTGCGCCTCCGGCAGCACGGCGAGCGTGGCGTTGATGGTCAGCCCGACCAGCAGCACGTTGCTGATCGTGCCGATCCCCGGCCGGCGGCGCAGCGGGATCCAGAGCAGCAGGACGACGACGCCCATGATGATCGACCAGGTGCCGACCTCCAGGCCGAAGGTCTCCGACAGCCCCTGGTCCAGCACGCTCCAGGGCATCAGCCCCAGGCCCGCCTGCAGCATGAGGCCGACGCTGACGCCGTAGGCGACCAGGCCGCCGGCGAGGAGGGTGAACCGGGCGGGACGGCGGTCGGCCGGCACGGGGAGCAGCACGCGCATGCCGACAGCCTGGCGGGTTTGGCCTTGTCTCGACAGGGCCAAGTCGGGGACGATGGCCCGGTGCGCACCGACCGGCTCGCCGAGCTGCTGATCCCCTGGCTGGGCGAGGGGCCCGCGTACGGCGCCGTCGCCGCCGGGGTGCGGGGTCTGGCGCTGGACGGGCGGCTGCCGGTCGGCACCCGCATCCCCGCGGAGCGGCAGCTGGCGCTCGCCCTCGGGGTCAGCCGCACCACGGTGAGCGCCGCCTACGACGTGCTGCGCGCCGAGGGCTACGTGCGCAGCGCCGCCGGGGCCGGCAGCACGATCACGCTGCCGGCCTCCGCGCCGGTGCGCCCGGACACCGACCCGGGGGAGCCGGCCGTCGTCCAGGACCTCACGGTGGCCGCGCTGCCCGCACCCCGGCAGCTGCTGGCCGCGGTCGCCGCGGCGACCGCCGACCTGCCGCCGCTGCTGGCCGGGCACGGGCTGCACCCGTACGGCCTGCCGGTCCTGCGAACGGCGATCGCCTCCTTCCTGTCCGCGCGCGGGCTGCCCACCGAGCCCGACCAGGTGCTGGTGACCAGCGGGGCGCTGTCGGGCTGGAACCTGCTGCTGCAGACGGTCACCCGGCCCGGGCAGCGGGCCCTGGTCGAGCAGCCGACCTACCCGGCGGTGCTCGACGCGGTCGCCGCCCACCACCTGCGGGCGGTGGCGCTGCCGGTGGGCGCCGACGGCTGGGAGCTGCCGCCGGCCCGGGCCGACGTCGTCCACCTGACCCCCGACGGGCAGAACCCGACCGGCCTGCTGGCCGACGCCGCGCAGCGCCGGGCGCTGCTGGCCGCGCTCGACGTCCCGGTGGTCGCGGTCGACGAGACGTTCGCCGACCTGGTGCTCGAGGGCCCCCCGCCGCCGCGGCTGGCCACCCTCGACCGGCGGGTGGTCACCCTCGGCTCGATGGGCAAGGCGTTCTGGGCCGGCCTGCGGATCGGTTGGGTGCGGGCCGAGCCGGAGCTGCTGTCCCGGATCGCGCAGGTGCGCGGCACCGTCGACCTGGGCAGCCCGGTGCTCGAGCAGCTGGTGGCCGCCCGGCTGCTCGCGCAGGCCGACGTGCTGGTCGCCGAGCGGGTGGCGATGCTGCGGGCCGGGCGGGACGCGCTGCTCGACGCGCTGGCCCGGGAGCTGCCCGGTTGGCGGGTGACCAGGCCGCGTGCGGGCGCCGCCCTGTGGGTGCACCTGCCCGTGCCCGGGTCCACCCGGCTGGCCGCGCACGCGCTCGACCTGGGGCTGCGGGTGACGCCCGGGCCGCGGTTCACCGTCGACGGCACCGCCGACCGGTGGCTGCGGCTGCCGTTCACCGCCGCCGTGGACGCCGTCGGCCCGCTGGTCGGGACGCTGCGCCTGGCCTGGGAGCGCACGGTCGCCGGCACCGAGTCCCGCCGCACGCCGTCCCGCTGGACCGCCTGACGGGACGCGGCTCGCCCGACACGCGGCATGATCACCGGGTGATCCCCGAGGGCTACGAGCTGCGCGACGTCCCGCCTCCGGCCGGCGAGTACGTCGCCCTCCGGGAACGCGCCGGGCTGTCGCCGGTGACCGCGGAGCAGGCAGCCGCGGCGCTGCCGGGCAGCTGGGCCGCGGTCTCCGTGGTCCACGAGGGGACAGCGGTCGCGATGGGCCGGGTGGTCGGCGACGGCGGCTGGTGCTTCCACGTCGTCGACATGGCGGTGCTGCCCGAGCACCAGCGGCGCGGGCTGGGTGACGCGGTGCTCACCCGGCTGCTCGAGCGCATCCGTGAGGCGGCCCCGCCGGGCGCCTACGTCAGCCTGCTGGCCGATCCGCCCGGACGGCGGCTGTACGCCCGGCACGGGTTCAGCGACACCGCACCCGGCTCGCTCGGGATGGTGCGGTGGCTCGGCTGAACGGTCAGGTCAGCCCGGGCAGGTTGACCACGATCGCCTCCTGGCTGCTGCGGGCGATCACCACCACCGCCTCCTCCGCGCCGGGGTTCTCCTCGCGGTGCGGGGTGAACGGCGGCACGAACACGTAGTCGCCGGGGGAGGTCTCCAGCCGCACCTCGACGCCGTCCTCGGCGAACACGAACACCGGGTTGCCGGAGACGACGTAGATGGCGGTCTCGGAGTCACCGTGGTGGTGGTCGCCGGACGACGTCCGCGACGCGACGTGCGTCTGGCCCATCCAGACCCGCTGCGAGCCGACCGTCCGCGCCGACACGGCCTCCCGGCGGGTCATCCCCGGTGTCTGGCCGGTGTCACCGGAGAGGTCGCCGCCGCGGACGTGCCGCAGCGGCTGGTGCCAGGAGTCCGGTGCCGGGTCGGCCATGCGCCGCACGGTACGGGCACGCGCAGGTCCCGGGGCGGGGGCCGTGCACGGATGTCCAAGTGCCCGCGGCCGCCGCTCCCTAGCGTGCCGGCATGGCGAACACCTCATCGATCGTGAAGGTCGCGGCAGTGCACGCCGCGGCACCGTTCCTGGACCTGCAGGCCGGCGTCGCGAAGGCGTGCGAGTTCATCCGCGAGGCCGGCCGGGCCGGCGCGAAGCTCGTCGCGTTCCCCGAGACGTTCCTCCCCGGGTACCCCTACTGGATCTGGTCGCACACGACCAAGTACGCGGCGCCGTTCTTCGCCGAGCTGTACGCCAACGCCGTCGAGCTGCCCAGCGACGCCTCCCGCGCGCTCGGCCAGGCGGCCCGCGACGCCGGCACCTGGGTGGTCATGGGGCTGAACGAGAAGGAGGGCGGGACGCTCTACAACACCCAGGCCTGGTTCTCGCCCACCGGCGAGCTCGTCGCCCGGCACCGCAAGCTGCACCCCACCAACGCCGAGCGGACCGTCTGGGGCCGCGGCGACGGCCGCGACGTGTTCGTCGTCGACACCGGCTTCGCCCGGGCCGGCGGGCTGATCTGCTTCGAGCACAGCATGGACCTCAACCGGTACGCGCTGGCCGCGCTGGGCGAGCAGGTCCACGTGGCCGCGTGGCCGGCGATCAGCGCCACCCACGCCGACCCGAACGCCGGCAACTTCGACCACTACTCGCAGACCCTGTCGGCCGCGCACGCCATCTGCGCGCAGACCTACGTCATCGTCGTCCAGGGCCGGATCAGCGAGGAGATCGTCGAGCGGCTCGGCGTCCCCGAGGGCCCGGACGCGCCAACCGTGGGCGGCGGCATGACCGGGTTCATCGGCCCGGACGGCCGCTGGCTCGCCGAGCCGCACCGGGACGACGAGGCGATCGTCTATGCCGAGCTGGACCTGGGCGTGATCGCGTTCGCCAAGTACTTCGCCGACGGCGCCGGCCACTACGCGCGGCCCGACGTCTTCCGCTTCGGCGTGGACCGCACCCCGCAGGAGCCGTTCACCACCCAGCGGGTGTCGGCGGTCGAGGGCGTGCTGACGGTGGAGGAGAAGCGGCAGCCCGAGGGCGACGAGCCGGCCGCGGTCGTGCTCTCGGTCGCCGGCCGGGACTGATCGCCCCGCCGTCCCGAGGCCCGGTCCCGGGCCTCAGGACGGCGGCGCCCCGCGGCGGTACGCGGCCGGCGGCACCCCGTAGGCCGCCCGGAACAGCCGGCTGAAGTGCGCCGGGTCGGGCAGCCCGCACTCGACCGCGACGTCGGCGACCGGGCGGTCCCGGGCGTCGGGCGCGGTCAGCAGGTCGCGGGCGCGCTCCAGCCGCAGCGTGCGGATGTACCGGGCGACCGGGCCGACCTCGGCGTCGAGCAGGGCGTAGAGGTAGCGGCGGGAGACGCCCAGGACGGCGGCGACCCGGTCCGGGTCGAGCTCCGGGTCGGCCAGCCGCTCGCCGATGAGCTCCTTCGCGCGGGCGCGCAGCGCGCCGGCGTCCCGCGGGCCGGTCAGCCGGACCGGCTCCGCCGCGCGGACCAGCCGGGCGACCGCCGCCAGCACCTGCTCGGTCGGCACCCCGGCGCCGCCGTCCGGCGCCGCCCGGACCAGCTGCCGGCGCACGGCGGGCAGCTCGTCGCCGGTCAGCCGGGTGGCCGCCACCCGGGCGACCGCGTCGCGGCCGGCGTCCAGCGCGTCGTGCGGGAGCAGGACGACGAGCAGCCCGAACGGCACGTCGCTGCTGACGCCGTACTCCTCGGAGGTGTCGTAGACGGTGACGTCGCCCGGGCCCAGGGCCACCCGGCGGCCGTGCTGGGTGACCGCCGACCGGCCGTGCAGCCCGACCGCCACCTTGTAGTGGCCCGCGCCGGGGCCGCCGGCCAGCGTGCTGCCGCGCACCGCGGTGTGCGGGGTCGCCGACAGCCGGCACACGCTGACGCCGCCGGTCGACCGGGCCGCGATCACGCCCACGATCGACCGGCCCGCGGCGCTGATCCGCATGGGTACCAGGAACCGGGCGGTCGCCCGCTCCCAGAGGTCCAGCCGGACCGGCGGGGCCACCCGGCGCGAGTCGAACGCAGCCGGGCCGAACGCAGCCGGCGCGGGACGGCGGTCCGGGGTCACCCCGACGACGGTAGCCAGCGGAGTGCCAAGGAGCGGGATCGGCGCCCTGGCACTCCGCTCAGACCAGCCTGAGGGTCAGGGCGCGGCGGCCCTCCTCCGATCGTGCCGTGGCCATCCGCTCGGGGGAAGGAATGCCGTAGTCGGTGGTGCGCTGGCGGGCCGGCCGGCCGATCGCGGCGGCCATCGCCTCGAGCTCGGCGATGGTCTTCAGCGACCCGTTGCCCGACCCGGCCATCCGGCTGATCGTCTCCTCCATCAGCGTGCCGCCCAGGTCGTTGGCGCCGCCGTCCAGCATCGCCTGGGTGCCGGTGTCGCCGAGCTTCACCCACGAGGTCTGGATGTTGTCGATCCGGCCGTGCAGCAGCAGCCGGGCCACGGCGTGCACCGCCCGGTTCTCCCGGTTCGTCGGGCCCGGCCGGGCCACGCCGGCCAGGTAGATCGGCGCGTTGTGGTGCACGAACGGCAGCAGCACGAACTCGCGGAAGCCGCCGGTCCGGTCCTGCAGCGCGGCGAGCGTGCGCAGGTGCGCGACCCAGTGGGCGGGGGTGTCGACGTGGCCGTACATCATCGTCGAGGTCGTCGGCAGGCCCACCTCGTGCGCCGTCCCGACGATCTCCAGCCAGGTGGCGCTGGGCAGCTTGCCCTTCGTGAGCACCCAGCGGACGTCGTCGTCGAGGATCTCCGCCGCCGTGCCGGGCAGGCTGTCGACACCGGCCTCCTTCGCCGCGGTCAGGAAGTCGCGGAAGCTGAGGCCCGTCCGGGCCGCGCCGTTGACGACCTCCATTGGCGAGAACGCGTGCAGGTGGATGTCCGGACGACGCGACTTCACCTCCTGCGCCAGGTCGAAGTACGCGGTGCCGGGCAGGTCGGGGTGGATGCCGCCCTGCATGCAGATCTCGGTCGCCCCGCCGGCCCACGCCTCGTCGACCCGGTCGCCGACCTGCTGCATCGACAGCGTGTAGGCGTCGGCGTCGGTGCGCCGCTGGGCGAACGCGCAGAACCGGCAGCCGGTGTAGCAGACGTTGGTGAAGTTGATGTTCCGGTTCACCACGTAGGTGACCGGGTCGCCGTTGACCTGCCGGCGGTAGCCGTCGGCGAGCGCCGCGAGCGCCGCCAGGTCCTCGCCGTCGGCGCCCAGCAGCGCGAGGTACTCGGCGTCGGAGAGCCCGGCCGGGTCGGCCTCGGCGTGCCGCAGCGCGGCCCGCACCTCCGGGTCGCCGGTGGCCAGCGCGGTCGACCGGCCGTCGCGGGCGCCGGTGGTCGCCTCGCGCAGCTCCGCCCAGTCGCCGTAGACGGCGTCGAAGTCGCTGCGCCGGTCGCCGGTGCGCCCGACGGTGTCGACCTCCACGTGCAGGTCGACCCGACCGGTCCCCGTCCCGCGCACGGTCCAGGCCTCGTCCGGCTCCTGCCAGGGCAGGCCGACCGGCAGGCGGCCCTCGACGGCCAGCCCGTCGTCGCCGGCAAGCGCGGACACGTGCGGGCGCACCCGCGGGTCGAGCCACGGCTCGGGCTGGGTGACGTACGGCGGCTGGGCGGCCAGCCGCTCGCGCAGGGTGAACCCGGCGTCGGCGGTGAGCTGGGCCAGCTTGTCGATGTTCGGCCAGGGCCGCTCGGGGTTGACGTGGTCGGGGGTCAGCGGGCTGACACCGCCCCAGTCGTCGACGCCGGCGCGCAGCAGCAGCCCCAGCTCGGTGGTGTCCGACAGGTTCGGCGGCGCCTGGACGCGCATCTTCGGGCCCAGCAGCAGCCGGCTCACCGCCACCGCGGCGACGTACTCCTGCAGCCCCAGGTCGTCGTGCGCGGCCATCGCCGTCCGGGGCTTGGCCCGGAAGTTCTGGACGATGACCTCCTGCACGTGCTGGTGCCGGCGCGCCGACGCCCGGATCTGCATGATCGCGTCGACCCGCTCGGCGTAGTCCTCGCCGATGCCCAGCAGCACGCCGGTGGTGAACGGGACGGCGGAGCGGCCGGCGTCCTCGAGCATCCGCAGCCGGACGGCGGGCTCCTTGTCGGGGCTGCCGAAGTGCGGGCCGCCCTTCTCCGACCAGAGCCGGGTGGCCGTCGTCTCCAGCATCATCCCCATCGAGGCGGCGACCGGCTTGAGCCGCTGGACCTCCTCCCACGACAGCACGCCGGGGTTGAGGTGCGGCAGCAGCCCGGTCTCCTCCAGCACCCGGATCGCCATCGCCCGCAGGTAGCCCAGCGTCGAGTCGAAGCCGTGCGCCTCCAGCCACTCGGCGGCGACCGGCCAGCGGTCCTCGGGGCGGTCGCCGAGGGTGAACAGCGCCTCCTTGCAGCCGAGCGCGGCGCCGGCGCGGGCGATGTCGAGCACCTCGTCCGGCGACAGGAACGGGGCCTTGCCCTCGGCGCGCAGCTGGCCGGGCGTGGTCACGAACGTGCAGTAGTGGCAGCGGTCGCGGCACAGGTGGGTGAGCGGGATGAAGACCTTGCGGCTGTAGGTGACCACCCCGGGGCGGCCCGCCGAGGCGAGGCCGGCGTCGCGGACCCGGCCGGCGGCGGTGAGCAGCCGGTCGAGGGGCTCGCCCTCGCCGAGGCCGCGGGCGTGCAGCAGCGTCTCGGCCTCGGTGGCGTCCAGGGAGACGCCGCGTTCGGCGCGGACCAGGGCGCGGTTGACGGCGGAGGCGGTCGGGGCGGGCAGGGCGGTGCTCATCGACGACGACGCTAGTCGCGCCGGATGACGACCGCGTTCCGCGCCCGGGTCGACCCGCGTCCGGCGGGGTCGAGCCGCGTGCGCACGCGGGTCGACCCTCCCCGGACCGGCTCGACCCGGACGGCGACCGGGTTGACCCGGGTGGGCCGACGTGGAGCCGCGCCGTGACACGGCTCAGCTGCAGGTGCCGAGGGTTGAGCCGGACGGCGACCGGGTCGACCCGGAGGCGCTGGCCCTCAGACGTCGCGGCGGGTGAACGACAGTGCGGCGAGCCCGCCGACCATCAACACCCACACGGCGACCCAGACCAGGTACACCGCGCTCAGCGACGTGGTGCTGAGGAACGGGAACGCCTCGCCGCCCTCGCCGATCTGGGTGAGCGCGCCGGGGTCCTGGAAGGCGTGCATCGCGCCACGCCACAGCCCGTCGGTGGGCAGCAGCATCCGCGAGACGGTGCCCACCCGGGTCACGCTCTCGTTGTCGATCGCGTCGCCGACGCCGCCCACCACGCCCGCGACCCAGGTGGCGCCGAACAGCCCGACGGCGACGATGCCCGACGCCATCGGGGAGATCACGGTCGACAGCAGCAGGCCCAGGGTGAGCAGCACGGTGGTCTGCGCGGCGAGCAGCAGCAGCCCGACGACCGGGTCGGGCGGCCAGTAGCCGACGGTCGCCCGGACGACGGCGAACTGGGCGAGCCCGGCGAGCACGACGAACACGCTGCCGAACACGACCAGCCCGAGCCACTTGCCCAGCAGCACCGTCGCGCGGCGCACCGGCCGGGCCAGCAGCGACAGCGCCATGCCCGACTCCACCTCGCCGGCGAGCGTCGGCCCGGCGAGGAACGCGGTGCCCAGCGCCGCGATCAGGCTGTAGCCGAACATCACCAGGTTGAGCACCTGGGAGGCGACCAGCTTGGCCTCCCCGCTGGTGAGGGTGCCGGCGTCGGTCTCGACCCCGGCCAGCTTCGCGAAGCCCCACGCCGACAGGCCCAGCAGCACGACGGTGAGCCCGGCCAGGGCCCGCAGCACCTTCCGCCGGCCGGCCTCGCGCAGGGTCAGCGCGGCCATGGTCAGCACCACGCCCGGCGACCGGCTGCCGGTGGCCCCGTCCGCGGCGACGGCGCTCATGCCTGGTCCTCGTGCCGCAGCACGCTCAGCAACTTCTCCTCCAGGGTGATCCGGGCGGGCTCCACGGCGTGCACCCGCACCCCGAGCGCCACCAGGTCGGCGACCAGGTCGGGCACCGACGTCCCGTCGTCCTCGGCGGGCAGGGCGACGGTCAGCCACTCGCCGTCCCGGCCGACCGCGCCGGTGGCCGCGAGCCGGCTCTCGGCGGCGGCGGTCAGCCCGCCCAGGCGCAGCCGCAGCTCGCGCCGGCCGAGCAGCTCGGCGAGCGTGCCGGCGGCGGCGACCTGGCCGCGGTCGAGCACCACCACCCGGTCGCAGACCCGCTCGACCTCACCGATCAGGTGCGAGTTGAGCAGCACGGCGACCCCGTCGGCCTTGAGCGCGAGCACGATGTCGCGGACGTCGGCCCGGCCCAGCGGGTCCAGCGCGCTGGTCGGCTCGTCCAGGACGACGAGCTCCGGCCGGGCCACCAGCGCGACCGCCAGGCCCAGCCGCTGCTGCATGCCCTTGGAGAAGCCGCCCACCCGGTCACCGGCCCGCTCGCCGAGCCCCACCAGCGCCAGCCGGTCCCGCTGCTCGGCCTCACCGACCCGCACCCCGGCCAGCCGGACGTGCAGCGCGAGCACCTCGGCGGCGGTCAGCCAGGGCTGGTACCGGAACAGCTCGGGCAGGTAGCCGACCCGCTGCCGGGAGCGGGGGTCGGTGCCCGGGCGGCCCAGCAGCATCACCTCACCGGCGTCCGGCCGGACCAGCCCGAGCAGCATCTTGATCACGCTGGTCTTGCCGGCGCCGTTGGGGCCGAGCAGGCCGACCACCTCGCCGCGACCGACGGTGAACCCGACCCCGTCGACCGCGGTCCGCTTCCCGTACCGCTTGCGCAGGCCGGAGCACCAGACCGCCGGCGACGGCGGCAGCCCGGCGAGCAGCTCCTCGGGGGTGGCGGCGGTGGTGGACACGGTCAGCGCAGGTCCCGGGCGACGGCGAGCACCTCGTCCTCGCTGAGGCTGCCGCCGACCGCGGTGACGACGCCGTCGGCGACCCACACGACGCCGGTCACGCTGCCGTCGCGGGTGGCGACGACGGTCGCGGAGTGGCCGTCGACCTCGGTGGTCGAGGTGGTCGCCAGGTCCGCGGGCACCGGCAGCGGCAGCGTGGTGCCGTCGGCGGTGAACCCGCGCAGCTGGGCGGCGAGGTCCGCGGGCAGCCCCGGCAGCGACAGCAGGTAGTCGCGGGCGGTGTCGAACGGGACGCCGTCGGAGAACGCGGTCGGCGCGGTGACCCGGGCGACGACCAGCGCGGGGGCACCGCTCGCGCCGCCGCGCCAGGTCTGGGCGACACCGGGGCCCGCGGTCAGCCGGAACGTGCTGCCGTCCAGCCCGGCCGGCACCGGCGGGGCACCCGCACCGGCCGCGGTGGCCGCCTTCGCCGCGGAGAAGGTGAACTCGGCGACGACCTGGTCGCCCACGGAGTACTCCGGGTCGCCGGTCACGCCACCGGGCAGCGCGCGGACCTGGGGCAGGTCGAGACCGGCGGCGTCCTCGGCGGCGGCCGCGGACCCGACGGTGCGGACGTCGGGCTCGCTGAGCACCCGGAGGTCGCCGTAGGCGGACAGGTCCGGCAGGGCCACCAGGTCGGCGGTCCGCACCTGCACCGGCGCGACCTGCTCGGTGCGGAAGACCGGCAGCCAGTCGGCGGCCGCCGCGACCCCGGCACCGCCGAGGACGACGGCCGCGCCGACGGCGGCCGCCAGCGGTGCGCGGACCCGGCGGCGCCGCGCCCGGGGGGCGGCGGCGGGGGCCGGGGCGGTCGAGGTGCGCAGCCGCGCCCACGCCCGGTCGACGTCGGGGGAGACGTCGGTGGCCGTGACGTCGGTGGTCAGGGCGGTGGCGACCGCGCGGGCGTCGTCCTGGGCGGCAGCGACGCCGGCCAGGCAGACCGGGCAGTCGGCGACGTGGGCCCGGTCGGCGTCGGCCACCCCGGCCGGGTCGTCGACCAGCCGGCGCAGGGTGCCCTCGGTGGGGTGGCGGTCAGTTCCGAACAGCATCGGTGCTCAGCTCCTTGCGCAGGGCGGACTCGGCGCGGCGGACGGTGGTGCCGACGCTGCCGGGGGAGAGGTCGAGGGCGGCGGCCACGTCGGCGTAGCTCAGGCCGCTGTGCCGGAGCACCAGCGCGACCGCCTGCTTGCGGGGGAGTCGGGACAGCGCCGCCCGCACGCGGCGGCGCTCCTCGCGGGTGACGACGTCGTCGGCGACGTCGGGGGTGACCGGGTCGGGATCGGTGACCGCCTGCTCCCGGGCCGTGCGGCGGCGGCCGGACCGGAGGTGGTTGAGCGCGGTGTGCGCCGCGGCCACCGACAGCCACTGCGGCGCCTCGTCGGCCGGCACGGTGGTGCGCCCGAAGGCGAGGAAGACCTCCTGGGCGACGTCCTCGGCCTCGTCGCGGGAGCCGAGCACCCGGGCGGCGACGGCGACCACCCGCGGGTAGCCGGCGCGGAACACCTGCTCGAGGTCGGGCCGGACGGCGTCCCCGCTCACCACCGCCCTCCCGCCGGCGGTGGTGCGCACTGCGGGGATCCGTACCTGCCCGACGACGTCCACACCCCTACAGCACCGCCGGCGCCGCGGATGTGACACACGGGTTCAGATCCGGCGCAGCGGTGCACCCGCCGCGTCGGTGAACCGACCGCGCAGCCGCACCAGCGGGTCGCCGTCGGCGAGCACCGGCACGTCCTCGACCTGCAGCAGCACCAGGACGTGGTCGCCGGCCTCGACCACCGCGTGCACCGTGCAGTCCAGCGCGGCCGGCGCGCCGTCGAGCAGGATCGCGCCGCTGACGGCGCCCCGCTGCCAGGGGACCGACTCCAGCAGGTGCCGCGCGCTGGGCCGGCCGGCGGAGGCGAACCGGCTGGCCAGGATCGCCTGCCCGGCGCCGAGCACCGAGATCCCGCACGAGCCGATCGCCTGGAGCACCTCGGCCGGGTAGCCGTCGGCGGCCAGGCCCACCGCCACCAGCGGCGGGTCGGCGGACACGCTCACGAACGAGGTCACCGTCGTCCCGACGTCGTCGATGTCGTCCCGCACGGTCAGCAGCACGACCCCGGCGGCGTACTGGCGCAGCGCGGCGGCGAAGGAGGCGGCATCGACGGGCACGGGGGTCAGTCGACCACAATGCGCGGCATGGCCTCTGAGGAGAAGAGCTGGGACGTCGTCGTCATCGGTGCGGGCTCGACCGGTGAGAACGTCGCCGACATCGCCGTCCGCGGCGGGCTGTCGACGGTGCTGGTCGAGAGCGCGCTGGTCGGTGGGGAGTGCTCCTACTGGGCGTGCATGCCGTCGAAGACGCTGCTGCGCGGCAGCGAGGTGCTCGGCCAGGCCCGCGCCGTGCAGGGCGCGGCGGCCGCGGTCACCGGGCAGCAGGACGTCGCCGCCACCCTCGAGCGCCGCAACGGCATGACCCACCACTGGGACGACTCCAGCCAGGTGCAGTGGGTCGACGGCGCCGGCATCGGGCTGGTCCGCGGCCGCGCCCGGCTGGCGGGGGAGAAGCGGGTCGTCGTCACCCTCCCCGACGGCAGCGAGCAGACGCTGGTCGCGCGGCACGCGGTGGCGGTCTGCACCGGCTCGCGGGCCGCCGTCCCGCCGGTCGAGGGGCTGACCGACGTCCGCCCGTGGACGCCGAAGGAGGCCACCAGCGCGCAGGCCGCACCCGGCCGGCTGCTGGTCGTCGGCGGCGGCTACGTCGGCTGCGAGCTGGCCACGGCGTGGGCGCAGCTGGGCACGACGGTCACCCTGCTGCAGCGCGGTGACCGGCTGCTGCCGGCGCTGGAGCCGGTCGCCGGCGACACGGTGCTCGCGTCGCTCAAGGAGCTCGGGGTCGACGTGCGGCTCGGGGTCGACGTGCAGGCCGCGCGCCGGGACGGCGACGAGGTGGTGCTCACCGTCGACGAGGCGGAGCTGCGCGGCGACCAGGTGCTGGTCGCGACCGGCCGGGCGGCGAACACCGAGGAGCTGGGCCTGGACACCGTCGGCCTGACCCCGGGCGAGTACCTGGACGTCGACGAGTCGATGCGGGTGCCGGGCACCGACTGGCTGTACGGCGTGGGTGACGTCAACGCCCGGCGCCAGCTCACCCACATGGGCAAGTACCAGGCGCGCCAGGCGGGCAACGCGATCGTCGCCCGGGCCCGCGGCGAGCAGGTCGACCTCGGCGACTGGTCGCCGTTCGTCGCCACCGCCGACCGGCTGGCCACGCCCAGCGTGGTGTTCACCGACCCGCCCATCGGCGCCGTCGGCATGACCGCCGCGGAGGCGGCCGAGGCCGGCCTGCCGCACCGGGTCGTGGAGTACGAGATCGGCAACGTCGCCGGCGCGGCGGTGTTCGCCGACGGCTACTCCGGGACGGCGGTCGCCGTGGTCGACACCGAGCGGGAGGTGCTGCTCGGCCTGACGTTCGTCGGCCCGGGCGTGACCGAGCTGCTGCACTCGGCGACGATCGCGATCGTCGGCGAGGTGCCGCTGAGCCGGCTGTGGCACGCCGTCCCGTCCTACCCGACGATCAGCGAGGTCTGGCTGCGGCTGCTGGAGACCTACCGCGGCTGACCCGGTGCTGACACCGTTCCCGGCCATGGCGCAGGATCCGGGTGTGGGTGCGACGACGCAGACCGGCCGGGGCTGACCGGTGCGCAACTCCAGCCGGATCGGGCTGGTCCTGCACCCCTCGCGGGACTGCTCCGGCGCGGCCGGTCAGGTCGCCGCCTGGACGTCCGCGCACGGCGTCGACCTGGTCGCGGCCGCCGAGGACGTGGCCCGGCTCGGGCTGCGCGGCGTCCGCCCGGTGGACGTCGAGGAGCTGTCCGCCGGTTCCGACGCGATCATCGCCCTGGGCGGTGACGGCACCCTGCTCGGTGCGATGCGGCTGGTCTGGCGGCAGCCGGTGCCGGTGCTCGGGGTGAACTTCGGCCGGCTCGGCTTCCTCGCCGAGGTGGAGGGGCAGGAGCTGGACTCCGCGCTCACCGCGCTCGCCGAGGGCCGCTCGACGGTCGAGCCGCGCAGCTGCCTGGTGGTCACCGGCGCGGTCGAGGAGACGGTCGCCTTCAACGACGTGGTGCTCGCCCGGGTGCCCGGCGAGGGCATGGTGGACGCCACCATGGCGGTGGCCGGGCGGCGCTACGGGCACTACCGCAGCGACGCGCTCATCGTGGCCACGCCGATGGGCTCGACGGCCTACAACTACGCGGCCGGCGGGCCGGTCATGTCACCCGGTGCGGCCGGCGTGCTCGTGACGCCGTCCGCACCGCTCAACGGCATCGACCGCACCGTGGTGCTCGGCCCGGGCGAGCCGCTGCGGCTGGAGATCCCGCCCAACGGCGGCCGGCCGGCGCTCGAGGTCGACGGGCTGGTGCGCGGGCGGCTGGGTCCCGGCGACGAGCTGCACGTCACCAGCCGCGCGGACGCCGGGCTGCTGGTCCGCCTCGACGGCTCGGTGGCCGCCGACCGCAGCCGGGTCAAGCTCTCGCTGCTCGACCTGCCGGTGCTGCCGGAGGAGCTCGTCGAGCTGGTGCCCGAGGAGCTGCGCCGCCGCTCACCCGGCGGCGCCTCCGAACCCTCCTGACCCGCTCCCGGCGCCGAAACCGGGCGCACTTTCGGCGCCGAGAGCGGGGGCAGTTTCGGCGCCGAAAGCGGGGGACGACGCTAGAAGACGCGGACGGCGACCTCGGCGGGGGCGGCGAGCAGGCGCTCCAGCTCGTCGTCCAGGCGGGTGAGGGTGAGCGAGGCGCCGGCCATGTCCAGCGACGTGCAGTACTCGCCGACGTAGCTGCGGCCCACCGTGATGCCCCGCTCGGCCAGCTGCTGGTGCGCCCGCCGGTAGAGGATGTACAGCTCGCTGATCGGCGTGCCGCCCAGGCCGTTGACCATCAGCGCGACCCGGTCGCCGGACGCGTAGGGCAGGTCGGTGACGACCGACTCGAGGAGGTCGTCGACGATCTCGTCGGCGCGGGCCAGCGCCCGCCGCTCGCGGCCGGGCTCGCCGTGGATGCCGACGCCGACCTCCATCTCGTCGGGACCCAGCTCGAACAGCGGCGACCCCTTCGCCGGCGGGGTGCAGGCGGTGAGCGCGACGCCCATCGTGCGGGTCACCTCGTTGACGTGCCGGCCGATCCGCACCAGCTCGTCGAGCTCGGCGCCCTGCTCGGCGGCCGCACCGACCGCCTTCATGACGAAGAAGTTCCCGGCCACGCCGCGGCGGCCGACCGTGTACGTGGAGTCCTTGACCGCGACGTCGTCGTCGATGGTGAGCACCTGCACCTTGATGCCCTCGGCCTCGGCCATCTCGCGGCCCATGTCGAAGGCCATCCGGTCGCCGGTGTAGTTGTTCACCAGCAGCAGCACGCCCTTGGGGGAGGCCAGCAGCTTCGCCGTCTCGTAGACGTAGTCCATCGGGGGCGCGGCGAACACGTCGCCGGGGCAGGCGCCGTCCAGCATGCCGCGGCCGACCACCATCACGTGCGCCGGCTCGTGCCCCGAGCCGGAGCCCTGGACGATCGACACCTTGTCCTCGCGCGGCGCGTCGGCGCGCATGATCAGGTTGTACTCGGGGACGTAGCGGAGCGTGTCGGGGTTCGCCAGCGCGATCCCCTCCAGCATCTCCGGCACGTAGTCCTTGGGGTCGTTGACGAACTTCTTCATGACGACGCTCCCTGTGTCTGCCAGGCCCTGCTGACCCGATCGGTGATCACGGCCACCGCCGTCGCGCCGGCGTCGACCGAGCCCCTGCTGCGCTCGCCGGTGTAGGCGGCGCGCCCCCGCTTGGCGACCAGCCCGGCCGTCGCCTCGGCGGCCTCGCGGGCCGTGCCGGCCGCCGCGGTGAGCGCCGTCCCGGCGTCCGCGCCGCCCTGCAGCTCCTGCTCCAGCCGGTCGGTGAACGGCACCAGCGCGTCCAGCAGCGTCTTGTCGCCGAGCTCCGCCTGCCCGCGGGCGGCGATGCCCTCGGCGGCGGCGCGCAGCATGGCCACCACCCGCGCGCCGTCGAGGTCGGCGGTGTCGCCGGCCGTGGCGCCGGCCCGCAGGAACGCCGTGCCCCACAGCGGGCCCGAGGTGCCGCCGATCCGCGAGCTGATCACGATGCCGGCCTTCTTGAGGAAGGTGCCGGGGTCGGTGCGGTCCAGGGCGTCCCAGCCCTCGAGCAGCTTCTCGAAGCCGCGGGCCAGCGAGTAGCCGAAGTCGCCGTCGCCGACGACGGAGTCCAGCTCGCCGAAGTACTGCTCGTTCTCGACGGCGGTCTCCGCGACCGTCCGGACGACGAGCTCCACCCGCTCCTGTGCCGCGCTCATCCGGGCCCTCCTCCAGCTGGTTCCTGCACGGGTCCGCGGTCCGGCGCCGCCAGGCACGCGCGGAGGTCGTCGAGGGTGACGAGCGGGCCGGGGTCCACGCCGCCGCGGTCGGCCAGCACCTCGATCGGCGGCCGGCCGGGGTCGCCGAGCTCGGAGACGACCAGCACCGCCTCGCCGAAGTCCTCGTCGCGGGTGTAGCCGTTGACGGTGACCAGGCAGCGCAGCCCGGCGCGGGTGGCGGCGAGCAGCCCGTTGCGGGAGTCCTCGACGACGAGCGTGTCCGCCGGGTCGAGCCCCAGCTGCTCGACGGCGAGCCGGTAGATCGCCGGGTCGGGCTTCTTCGCCGGCACCACGTCGCCGGCGAACAGCGGCACCCGGGCGGCCGTCTCCGGGCCGACCGCGTGCTCCAGCACCGCGCGCACCGACTCCTCCGCCGACGTCGAGGCGACCGCGACCGTCCAGCCGGCGTCCAGCGCACCGCCGATCACCCGGGCGATCCCCGGCCGGGTCGGGATCGCGCCGGCGGCCACCAGCTCGGTGAACCGCGCCGTCTTGTACCGGTGCCACTCGGCGAGCAGCTGGGTACGCGCGTCCGCGTCGTCGGGGACGCCGGCCGCGCGCACGACGTCCGGATCGGCGAACAGGCTGGCCATCCGCTCCTTGCCGCCACCGATCCGCAGCTTCTCCGCGTAGTCGTCCTCGCTCCAGCGCACCGGCAGCCCGACGTGCTCGAAGGTCTGGTTGAACGCCGGCAGGTGGCCGTGCCGCTCGGTGTCGGCGAGGACGCCGTCGCAGTCGAACACGAGCGCCGTCACCAGGCACGTCCCGAGCCGCCGAAGAGCCGGATGTGCTGCCGGGCCATCTCCACCACGGCCGCCCGCTGGGCGCGGAACAGGCTCGGGGGGTCCCACTTGTCCTTGGCGCGGGCCTCCTCCAGGTGCTCGAGGCCCGACTTGAGGTAGGCCTCCTTGAGCGCGGTGGAGATGTTGACCTTGGCGCAGCCGCGGGCGATGAGGTCGGTGAACTGCTCGTCGGACAGCCCCGTGCCGCCGTGCAGCGCCATCGGCACGCCGGTGGCCTCGACCAGGTCCGACACCCGCTGGGCGTCCAGCTGCGGCGCCGCCTTGTACTGGCCGTGCGCGTTGCCGATGGCCGGGGCGAAGCAGTCCACGCCGGTCTGCCGGATGAAGTCGACGGCGACGTCGAGGCTCTGCCGGGCCGAGGCCTCGTCGGAGCCGACGCCGTCCTCGACGCCCTGGATGCCCTCGATCTCGCCCTCGACGTGCGCGCCGACCCGCCGGGCCTCGGCGACCACCTCCTGGGTCTGCCGCAGGTTCTCGGCCACGTCGAGCTCGTGCGCGTCGAACAGCACCGAGTTCCAGCCGCCGGCAAGGCAGTCGCTGATCACCGACCGCTCGGGGCAGTGGTCCAGGTGCAGGGTCACCGGCACCGGCACGTCGCGCACGAGTGCGGCGAAGATGCCGAACAGCTGGTCGCGCCCGTACTGCCGGACCGTCTTCACCGAGGTCTGCAGGATGACCGGCGCCTGCTCCTCGACCGCGGCGGCGAGCACCGCCTCGATGCTGAGGTCGTTGACGACGTTGAACGCCCCGACGCCGTAGCGGTCCGCGAGCGCCCGGTCGAGCAGCTCCTTCATCGGGACGACGGGCACCCGGACCTCCTCGGTCTGCTGCCGCGGACGCCGGTGCTCCTCCGGCCTCTCCTCGGCGAGCCGGAAGGTATGACCTGGGTCACTGCGCGGGTCCGGTCACCGCCGTCCCGCCCGCTGCCCCCGGCGCTCCGGCACGAAGCGTCACCTCACCGCCACCCGCCGTCCCCCCGGTTTCTCGCGAGGAACCGGCCCGAGTTCGAGCGAGAAACCGGCCCGAGTTCGAGCGGGGGACCGGAGGAGGGGTCAGGGGAGGGGGAAGGGGGTGTCGTCAGGGGCGGGGAGGGCGCCGTCGACGGTGGCGGTGACGGTCATCGAGCTGAACTGCGCCCGGCCCCCGAACAGCGACAGGAACGCGGTGTCGGCGGCGTCCCGGCCGGAGCAGATCCGGGCCAGCGACGACGTGGGTGCCAGCCGGGTCGCGTCGACCGTCCGCCACTCGCCGTCGACGTCGGCCTCGACGACGGCGTGGAAGTCCATCGGCGAGAGCCCCGGCGCGTAGACGGCGACCAGCCGGGCCGGCACCTCCAGCGCCCGCAGCAGGGTGATCGTCAGGTGCGCGTAGTCGCGGCAGACGCCCTGCCCGAGCAGCAGGGTGTCGACGGCGGTGTCGACCGGCCGGCTCGCGCCGGCGGTGTAGACGAGCCGGTCGTGCACCCAGGCGGCCACGCCCGCGACCAGCTCGGCCCGCGGCAGCGAGCGGTCGAACTCGGTGGTCGCGTAGCCCTCCAGCTGGTCCGAGGGGCAGTACCGGCTGGGCCGGACGAACTCCGCCCAGTCCGCGGGCGTGACCGGCTGCGGCGCACCCCCGGTCGCTAGGTGCCCGCGGTACTCCACGGTGGTCTCGCCGGCGGGCAGCTGCAGCCGGTGCACCCGCGCGCCGGGGACGGCGATCTCCTCCGGCTCGACCGGCACGCCGTCGGTGCGGACGACGAGCTGCTCCCCGGCCGGGGCGGCGAGGGCGACCTGCAGCAGCGCGGTCGCCGGCACGGGGGAGGTGAGGGCCAGCGTGCTGGCGACGTCGATGCGCATGGCCGCAGATGGTGACGGGTCCGCGTTACGGGCTCGTTCCGGGCGCGGTCCGGAGATCGGTCGAGAAAGGAGTGAACCGATCCGGTCGTGCACGACGAACCCCGGTCGACAGCACATCCGCACAGCGACTGGGAGTTCCGATGAGCATCCGCACCGCCGCCGCCCGCACCACCCTCGCCGCCGCGCTGGCCGTCAGCGCCGGACTGGGCCTGGCCGCCTGCGGCAGCAGCGACGACAACGGGGTGGCCCCGGCCGCCGCGACCTCCAGCACCAGCCGCCCGGACCCGGTCGCCACCGTGCCGGCCGTCACGGGCGGCAGCACCGCGGTCGCGCTGGACGCCGGCTTCACCGACGCCCTCACCAGCCTGGGCCTCACCCCGGGCACGGTCGGCACCGCGACGCTGACCGGCGGGTCGATCAGCTTCCCGATCACCGGCGGCACGGTCACCGTGTACGACAAGGCCAGCGGCTACCGCCCCTGGGTGCAGGGCGTGCTCTTCCACGAGGGCAGCGGCCTGAGCCTGACGGCGGGCGGCACCACCGTCGAGCTGAGCGACTTCACCATCGACCCGGGCAAGCCGGCGCGGCTGTTCGGCAACGTGACCGTCAACGGTCAGCTCGCCGCGCCCAGCGCCCCGCTGTTCGACCTCAACGGCAAGGACCTGGGCGCCCCGACCCAGGACGCGAACGGCAACACCGTCCTGCAGGGCACCCAGGTGAAGATCTCGCCGGAGGCCGCTGCGCTGCTGGACTCGACGTTCAAGACCGACGCGGTCAAGGGCGGCCTGCTGGTGGGCACCTCGACGATCAGCGTCCAGACCAAGTGACCTGATCCGCCGGACACGCGAACGGCCGGTCCCCCGCGGGGGGACCGGCCGTTAGCGTAGGGGGTGGGTCAGTCCAGGTGGCCGGCGGGCGGACGGGGGGACCGGGCCGACGCCCGC